>JAYVFS010000319.1:0-24206 GCA_043772905.1 Saprospiraceae bacterium
GTTGTCATTCGTTCAGATGGGCAATTGACGAAAGTAAAAGACGAAGTTCAGTCAAAATTGTACCATATCTATGAAGATGAAGACGTAAAAACAAGCCTAAACTACAAAGGAGCGATTCCAGAAATGGGTTTACCGACATTGGTGAAAAACGCCTACGTTTTACTCAATGCGGATTGGCAGCATGTTGCCGAATCTTGGGCAAAAGAATCGCCCAATATTTTGCCTTGCTTAATAACCATTGCCAACAGCACTGAAACGGCTTCACGCGTACGTTATGAGTTTGAAAAAAGAGGCTTACACGGCACGATTGACGAGATGAAAGACTTGCCTTTGTACGATGCCGATCGCATTTTGCAAATAGACTCGAAAGCCCTTGAAACAGCAGAGAGCCAACGCGAAGCGATTCAAGTGAAAGACGACCATAAGTTGAGCAAAGATGAATTGGCAGAACGTTTGAGAGACACCGTCAATTCTGTTGGTCGTTCTGGGCAATTGGGTGAGCGTATCTGCAATGTGATTGGTGTTAGTATGCTTTCAGAAGGTTGGGACGCAAAGACGGTGACGCATATTATGGGCTTACGGGCTTTCACTTCTCAATTGTTGTGTGAACAAGTTATTGGACGTGGCTTGCGCCGAGTCGCTTATACTTTCGAGCGCAGCGATGACCCCCTCAGTAATGATAACTTTTTGCAGCCCGAATACGTCAATATTTTTGGTGTGCCTTTTAGCATTATTCCACAAGAAGACGGAGGCGGAACACCGCCACCACCGAGACCACGTGGACATGAGATAAAAATAATGCCTGAAAAAGTAGCGCATCAAATTGACTTGCCCAACATCTTACGTGTTGAAAATATCTTGCGACCTATTCTAACATTGGATAAAAAAGCGGTGACAGATTTAGAAATTGATCCGTATCGGTTCATCACTGAAGCCGAATTGGGTGCTGTTGTCGAAGGGAAAGGTGCGGCAAAAGAGATTGCGAATATTGACCTCAAAGCTTCGACAGAAACCCGTTTGCAAAGCGTTGTTTTTGCTGTTGCCCAACGCCTGTTTGAACAAGAGCATAAGAAACAGAATTGGCGCGGACGTGAACCGTTTTTGTTTGTTCAATTCCTTAAAATTGTACAAGACTTTTTGGCTGCTGATAAAGTCCGTTTGAAACAAGATTTGTTTAGCAATGACGCCGAACGGCGTACAATTGTCTTTATGTTGGCAATGAGTGACATTGTTGGGCATATACTTGCCCATGTTCGTGAACAAAATGCTGAAAAGATTGAAGTGATTACAGACCGAGAACGCCCCATCATTTCTACAGCTGATATGCCTTCATGGTGGACAAGCCGCCCTGCACCCGAAGCCCGAAAGAGCCATCTTAATGCTTGTCCGATTGACAGTCTTTGGGAGGCAAGTGGGAATTATTTTTTTGACAGTTGCGATCTCATAGACTCTTGGATAAAGAATGACCACTTTGGTTTTGTGATTTGGTATTTTTACGAAGGACAACCACGTCGTTATTATCCTGATTTTGTATTGCGATTGACCAATGGCTCTTATGTTGTTGTTGAAACCAAAGGAGATAATAATGTTTTGGCTCAAGTTAAACGTAAAGCATTGCAAGGTTGGGTCAAAGCGGTTAATTCATTAGGTAATTGGGGTAATTGGCATGAGGTGTTGTCAACCCACCCTTTAGATTTAGAAGGCAAACTGAAAGGATTTTATTAAAAACAACAAAAGGACACCCATTTTCACGAGTGTCCTTCTGTTTTTCTAATGTTTGATAATCCACAACTTAATTGCTGGCGACCTTAGCGGCAGGCGTTTCTTTCGCTGCCTTAGCATTTGTCTTAGCACGCTCGGCTTTAATCTTCTCCAACTCATTGAGGTAATTAATGGCATCGCTGTTACCAAAAGCGGCTCTGTTGTTGGCTTCTGATTCGACAAGTGTGAGCATTTTGAGAAGGTCAACACCTGCCAAAATACCATGTCCCCAATATTTGTTGACGAGGACTGTGAGCAGTTTTTCCAAAGCTGCCGCTTGTTTGTAGGAAGCCAACTTAGCAACCAGCAGTGCCAACGCCAATTCTGTGGGTAAAAAACTGTTGTAACGTTTGAGTGCCTCCAATTTGAGGAAGGCATCAGCCGCTTTGATGTCGCCCATCTTCGACAATTTTTTCATTTCGTCGTTTGTGACCGCATCGGGTTCGGGAATGTCGGCGCTCCACAGTTCAAGTTTAGAGACCAAAGCGTCAAACTCGGCTTGGGGAAAAGCAACCGTTTTGTGAATAACAAGTTGTTCTGGCATATTTCATCCGTTTAGAAAAGTGATATGATTATTGTTAAAAATGAGGTCTAACTTGCCTCTGTAAGGTGTTTGTTTTTTGGAGCGTATGGCAAAGTTATGGTCTGTATAAATACAAGTCAATAGCTGACTTAAAGTTTTTATAAATAAATTTATAAATATTATTTTTTTCGTTGTGTATGAATGGCTGTCGTGAGTAAAAGAGTGGGTATTTGATATATATCACCAAAAATCCCAAAGGGATTCAACACGAATAGCCACGAATGAAATTCGTGGAAAAAGAGAGGTGTGTGTATAAGAATCCCGAAGGGATTAAACCTTCCATTAAAGTTCAATCCCTTCGGGATTTGTTAAATATCTGTCTATCGTTTCCACGAATTTCATTCGTGGCTATTCATGTTCAATCCCTTCGGGATTTATTTTGATTTGATTGAAGGACATTCTGTTCTTTCTACCGATAACGTTTCCGTTCTTTTTTCTCAAAAAAACACTCATTTCTTACATAGAACAGGCATTTTATGTATTTTTACGCCGCTAAATTTCGCATCCTTTTATTTATATCAAACATTTTTCTGTGAAACCTACCAACATTAAGAATCCAGAATATTTTCACAAGGTTGTTGACTGTCAACACGCCTGTCCTGCGCATACGCCCGTACCCGAATACATTCGGCTCATAGCGGCGGAACGTTATACGGAGGCGTATATGGTCAACTGGGAATCGAATGTATTCCCCGGCGTTCTGGGTCGTACCTGTGACCGCCCTTGTGAACCCGCTTGTCGGCGTGGACGGCTCGAACAAGAGCCTGTGGCGATTTGCCGACTCAAACGTGTCGCTGCGGACAACAAAGGCGAAGTGAAATCGCTGATGCCTCAAGGTCCTTTTACCCCAAATGGTAAGAAAATCGCCTTAATTGGTGGTGGTCCTGCATCATTAACGGTGGCTCGTGACTTAGCACCACTCGGTTATGAAATTCATCTTTTTGATGAACAAGACCTCGGTGGTGGCATGATGCGCTCGCAAATTCCGTCGTTCCGTTTACCTGAAACGGTCTTGAATGAAGAGGTGAATTTTATCCTCGATATGGGTATTCACACCCAATTCAAGACTTTCGTATCGAGTATGCGTGATGTTATAGCAAAGGATTACGATGCTATTTTCGTCGGAACAGGTGCGCCACGTGGTAAAGATTTGGACAAACTGCCCGGACGTTGGGACGCGGCTAAGAACATCCACGTCGGTATCGAGTGGTTGGCTTCGGTGGCGTTTGAGCACACGGCTAAAATTGGTAAAAACGTCATCGTTCTCGGTGGTGGCAATACGGCTATGGACTGTTGCCGCACGTCGCGCCGTTTGGGTGGCGACAATGTAAAGGTCGTTGTACGTAGCCCACGCAAGGAAATGAAAGCCTCGCCGTGGGAAATTGAAGACGCAGTGATGGAAGATATTCCGATTTTGGAAAACCATGTCCCTAAATCTTTCGTCGTAGAAGACGGAATACTGAGGGGTATGCTTTTTGAAAAAGTCGAAGCTGTTTATGATGAAAAAGGCAAACGTTCACTCATTTCACTGGGCGAACCCGATGTATTCATCGAAGCTGATGACGTTTTGGTAGCGATTGGTCAAGAGAACAGTTTCCCTTGGGTCGAACGTGACTTAGGTTTGGAGTTTGACAAATGGGAAATACCGATATTAGACGCTGTGACGTTCCAATCCACGGTTCCAAATATCTTCTTTGGTGGTGACTCCGCTTTTGGTCCTAAAAACGTCATTACGGCTGTTGCACACGGACATCAAGCAGCGATTTCGATTGATTTGTTCTTGAAAGGGGAGTCTTTGAACGACCGTCCTGCGCCTTATACGAATCTCATTAATCAAAAAATGGGTATTCACGAATGGATTTATGACAACGACGTGGCGATGGACGTGCGCTACAAAGTGCCTCATGCTGAAAAAGCATTGACACTTAAAGACCGCAAAAAAGAAGTCGAATTGGGTTTCTCCCAAAAGCTCGGTTTCAAGGAAGCTGAACGCTGTTTGAACTGCGATGTGCAAACCGTTTTCTCTGAAATGCGCTGTATCGAGTGCGATGCGTGTATGGACGTTTGTCCAACTTCTTGTATCACTTTTACGATGAATGAGGAAGAAGTGGATTTGCGGCAACATTTGCTCGCACCTGCTTTGAATTTGACGCAAGACTTATATGTGTCGGATACTTTGAAAACAGGACGCATCATGGTCAAAGACGAAGACTTGTGTTTGCATTGTGGCTTATGCGCCGAACGTTGCCCAACGTCAGCTTGGGATATGATGAAATATATTTATCAAGTTACAAAAGCAGGAAATCAATGTCGAAAAATAGGATAGTTAATGATTTTGTTGTGCGCTTCGCCAATGTGAACGGAACAGGTTCAGCGAGTGCCAACACGATGTTCGCAAAGTCCATTTTCAGAATGGGCATTCCCATGACCGCAAAGAATATTTTCCCATCGAATATTCAAGGTTTGCCAACATGGTACGAAGTACGCGTGAGTGAAAAAGGATATATGGGTCGCCGCGAAGGTGTGGACATCATGGTTTGTCTGAACCCACAAAGTTTAGCCAAAGACGTTGATTCGGTCAAGTCAGGCGGCTATTTTGTGTATGACAGCACCAAATTTTTACGCAAAGAATATTATCGTGAAGACATCACCTACATCGGTATTCCGATGATGGAAATATGCTTGCGCGAATACACCGACCCACGTTTGCGCCAGTTGTTCAAGAACATTATTTATGTCGGCGCAATGGCAGCGTTGTTGGATATTGACCTTGAAGTTATCAAAGGTGTCATTTCTGATGAGTTCAAAAAGAAGCCAAAACTCATCGAACCGAATATGAACGCCATTCAATTGGGTGTCAACTATATTCGTGAAAACTACCCGAATCCAATTGGTTTCAAGGTAGAAACCCGTGATTTGGTAGGCGATTCAATTGTTATTGATGGCAATACCGCTGCTGGTATCGGCTGTTTATATGCAGGCGCAACAGTAGCAGCATGGTATCCGATTACGCCTTCAACGTCATTGGTCAATGGTTTTGAAAAATACGCCAAACGCTTACGCATTGACCCTGAAACAGGGAAAATGAACGTCGCCATCGTTCAAGCAGAAGACGAATTAGCGGCTATAGGTATGGTCATTGGCGCAGCTTGGAATGGTGCAAGGTCGTTTACAGCGACGAGTGGTCCGGGTCTTTCATTGATGAGTGAGTTCCTCGGCTTGGCTTATTTTGCCGAAGTACCAACTGTTTTGTTTGACGTTCAAAGAACGGGACCTTCAACAGGTATGCCGACACGGACGCAACAATCGGACATCACATCAGCAGCTTATGCGTCGCATGGCGACACCAAACAAGTGTTACTCTTCCCAAGTACACCAAAGGAGTGTTTTGATATGGCAGCCCAAGCCTTTGATTTGGCGGAACAGATTCAAGCACCCGTCATCGTCATGCTTGACCTCGATTTGGGTATGAATGACCACATGAGCGAACCGTTAAATTGGGACGAAAATAGAGCATACAAACGAGGTAAAGTCTTGTCAGCCAGTGATTTAGAAGAAATGGAAACTTTTGGTCGCTACCTCGATTCTGATGGTGACGGTATTACTTATAGAACGATTCCTGCAACACACCCGACAAAAGGCTCATTCTTCACACGTGGTTCGTCACGCGATGAAAATGCACGTTACACAGAGGACAGTGGAGCTTATGTCCGCAACATGAACCGTTTGGCAAAAAAATGGGATACCTGTAAGACCTTAGTGCCTGCACCTGTGGTCTATCAAAAAGAAAACACAAGCAATTACGGTCTTATTTTCTTTGGTACAACGCTCTTTTCTGCTCTCGAAGTCATTGATTTACTGAGGGGTGATGGTATGCCGATTGATGCGATGTGCATCAAGGCGTTTCCGTTCCCAGAAGATGTGTTGGCGTTCATCGAGTCGCACGACAAAGTTTTTGTGGTTGAACAAAACCGCGATGCGCAATTCCGTTCGTTGCTCGTCAACGAGTTGGAAGTGCATCCTAAAAAACTGATCAAAGTGCTCAATTTCGATGGTATGCCCATCACCGCCGATGCTATTTTGAATATAGTTGTGCCTGAGATAGGGCTTGTAAAACAAAATTAAATAATAACGGATAGTGGATAATGGATAACGGATAATTTTTATTCATAAATTAATGAATCATGCTAAGAGAATCAAATGAAAGAAGTAGCCAAAACCCTTTGCAAGAAAAGTCATTTAGATTAGCGTTGCGAATGGTAAAACTCTATCAGTATCTAACAATTGAAAAGAAAGAGTATATTCTAAGTAAGCAGGTTATGCGTTCAGGAACAAATCCTGGTGCGATGGTACATGAATGTATTAATGCCGAAAGCGGACAAGATTTCATTCATAAATTATCAATTGCGCTTAAAGAGGTTTCTGAAACCCAGTATTGGCTTAAATTGCTTTATCACAGTGGTTATATAACTGAAATAGAATTCAATTCAATACTTGCAGATACAGTAGAGGTTGGGAAAATACTGACAAGTTCTATTAAGACGAAGAAAAAGAACTTGATTATAAAAGCAACTTCTATCACCCTTATTATTGCGATATTGATTTTTCACATTGTCTAAAACTTATCCATTATTCATTATCCACTATCCACTATACATTAAAAAATATGTCATTTCAACGACCACAGTTCAGTCACCCAGGATTGCCTAAAAATACTGAGGGGTACTCGAAGAAAGATTATGAAGGCGTTATCTCGACGTTATGTGCGGGATGCGGACACGACTCCATCAGTGGTGCAATTGTCCAAGCCTGTTATGAATTGTCCATTCAACCGCATCGGATAGCGAAATTGTCAGGCATCGGTTGTTCATCAAAAACACCTGCCTACTTTTTGAGCAATTCGCACGGCTTCAACTCTGTTCATGGACGTATGCCGTCGGTGGCAACGGGTGCGAACTTAGCCAATAAGTCATTGACCTATTTAGGCGTTTCGGGCGATGGCGACACCGCTTCAATCGGCATGGGTCAATTCGTTCACGCCATTCGCCGCAATCTGAACATGACGTACATCGTCATGAACAACGGTTGTTATGGTTTGACAAAAGGACAAGACTCTGCCACAGCCGATATGGGTTCTATCAACAAAGGCGGTGCTGCCAATCCATTTGAAGGCATTGATTTGGCAGGTTTATGCTTAGAATTGGGCGCAACTTATGTTGCACGCAGCTTTTCAGGTGATAAAACGCAATTGATTCCTTTGATAAAAGCCGCTTTGTCGCACAATGGTTTTGCGTTTATTGATGTCATTTCGCCTTGCGTTACCTTCAACAACAATGCAGGTTCGACAAAATCGTATGACTACACCCGCGAACACATCGAAGCCTTGTCCATGATTGATTTCGTTCCAGAAGCAACAGAAATCACGGTTGAGTATGCCGAAGGCGAAGGGAAAACAGTCGAATTGCACGACGGTTCACACGTTCAGTTGCACAAATTGGCAGCCGGTTGGGACCCAACAGACCGTGATTCAGCATTCAGATGCCTAAGCGAGTCTCGTCAAAAAGGACATGTTCTAACGGGTTTGATTTATATTGATACAAAAGGCGAGGACTTGCACGAAGTTATCAAAACGGTGGATACACCGTTGAATGCTTTGAAACAAGACGTTTTGACACCGAGTTCAAGCGTTTTGGCAGGGATTAATGCGGAGTATCGGTAGGAGAGTGTTATTATAAAACCAAAGCCGTTAAAGACTTTTGATAAGTTTTTAACGGCTTTTTTGATTCTATGCTGAGGGGTGACAAACGATAATTTGCATATTCAAATCTAAACAAGTATTTTTGTTTAAAATAATAAAAAATGGTTACGTATCGAGCTTTTGACGAAATTATAGATTTCATAACCTCTGCGCCTCAACCTGAGCAGATATTGAGTTTTCGCCCTTCTTTGTCAGCACAAAATCGTATTGAAGAATTACTTGACAAAAAACGCGATGAAGGACTCGACGAGAGTGAAAAACATGAACTTGACCAGTATTTGCTGATTGAGCATTTAATGCGACTCGCAAAGGCACGTGCCCGTAAACGGCTTGCTGCATGAGCCGTCGTTATATTCCAGATAGTTTACGGCAATTAGTCGCTAAAAGGGCGAATTATTGTTGTGAGTACTGTCTCTTGAATGATATTGATGCCTTCTATCCTTTTCAAATTGACCATATTATCAGCTTGAAACATGGCGGTGAAACTGTTCCTGAGAACCTCGCTTATTCTTGTTTCACCTGTAATAACCAAAAAGGTAGTGATATTGGCACTGTTTTACTGCCCAATCGCCAATTAATTCGTCTTTTTAATCCACGTTTAGACAAATGGGAAGCTCATTTCGACATGGAAAACTTTGTCATATATGCTCTAACAGATATTGGCGAAGCTACTGTTAAATTGTTGAAATTGAATGAAGTAGAGCGAATTATTGAGCGACAGGCTATTTGACACTGTTTGAAAAATGACTTCTATACTGAGGGGTCATCAAATCACTTTTTTACTCTCCACCGTTATCTTTGAACCTTCTGCCAAAAAGACTGATGTTGGGCGCAGACCATTCAACAGCGCAAAGTCTTGTCCATAAACCAATCCGAAATCCACATCAATGGCGAAATCCTGAACGGCATATTGTTCCCATTTTGGGTGCGTTACTTCATATTCAACCGTTTTATGGTCATTTTTTCGGCTGTAACCCCAATAATGTTCTGTAATAAATTCTGCTTCGCTGCCTTCGTCAATC
This sequence comes from Saprospiraceae bacterium, assembly GCA_043772905.1. Lineage (GTDB taxonomy): Bacteria > Bacteroidota > Bacteroidia > Chitinophagales > Saprospiraceae > JAAFJT01. The sequence continues at coordinate 9,125 of JAYVFS010000319.1, forward strand.
GGGATGAGGTCTTTATGTGTTGTCACTTTAAAGGATTGCCATTGATTTTTGCATCGCCAATTGTATTCAAAAATACGTGTATCTGAGGTTTCTGTCCAAGCATGTTTCATCGGCATTGTGGCGTAATGTTCCTTATATAAAGTATTGGCAATGAATGTGATAGCGTGTTTGGGTACAATTTCTTTTACGAATACAACGCCACGTTTCCATTGCGTCCCGTCTTTATATTTGACATAAAACCGAAGGTTAACTTCTTCAAAATTAACATGAAACGGTATTTTAATGCCTAATACTTTTGTATTCTGAAACATAAAACCAATTAGGCTGACATAACAGGTGTCGTTCCACAAGTCTAATTCCGTTTTAGCAGGTATGTATTTTTTGAGAATATCTCTGTCAATGGCATAATTTGCCATCGCTAATTTGCGCCATTCAGCGTTTAGAAAGCTCATGATTTTGGTATTTATAAAATTTATTCAATTTGTCAGCGAGGTTCGTTGATGAAACACGGTCTAATTGAGTTTGTTTTGGAAAAATATATTTACCTCAAACCTTACTATAATTCGTCATTGCGAGGGGTAAAGTAGCGCGGATTTTAATCCGCAAAATGAATGGAGGGCAACTTTTCATCTTTTTATGGACGGGTTGAAACCCGTTCTACGTATTTTTTTTCAAAAAAACATCAAAAAAGCACATGCCAAATATTAATTGGCGTAGCCAAAAACAAAAGAATATTTAGAAAGGACAGACTTGTTAAACAGAGAAATAAGCGGTGTTAGAGGTAGAACACCGTTCACGTTATGCCTTTAAATACCTTGAAAAAGGGTTTTTTGTAAAGAAAAATGGAATTCATGGTGTGTCCAAACTACACTAAGTGCGTCTCTATATCGTTACTTTAATAATCGAAGTACAAGGGCGTTTGAGAATTGTGTTATAAAACAATAAAGAGACGCTTTTCAAGATTATCACCCGATTGTTTACCTACTTTTTTTTACAAAATGTTGTGAACCACATTTATTTGACCGAGTTTTTCGCTCACGAGACTTTGAAAAAAGACCACGAGTTGAAAAGCCCAAAAACCGAAAAGAATCTGGAACCATTGGAGCAACCCGCTCTGGGGTAAAAGAGTATTTTTTTTATTGTCTTTCTACTATACGGCGATTCGGACTTAACAACGAATCGCCGTTTTTTATGGTTTTTACTGAGGGGGTGCTATTTCAAAAAAATATCATAACCATAGCGCAATATCATCAAAAAGATGACACCCAAAAAGAAGTACCTGATAAACCGATTCCCACGCAGCATTGCCATTCGTGAACCGAAAAAACTGCCCGATAAATTGCAAAATGCCATTGGTAAAGCAAAAGCCCACAACACATTATTGGTCGCAAGGAAATAAACGACTGCGCCTAAGTTCGTCGCTAAATTGACCACTTTGGCGTGTGCTGAAGCCAAAAGGAAATCGAAGCCAATGGCTGAAACAAAGAATAATATCAAAAAACTACCTGTGCCGGGTCCTAAAAAACCGTCATAAACACCGACCACGAAACCGAAAATACCACCATAAAGCATGGATTTAGATTCCGAAATCCACTCTTTTTTGCTTTGTCCAAAGTCCTTTTTCAAGAGCATATAGACGAAAACGATGATTAAAAGAAAGAAAATGCTTGGTTTTACGATAGTTGGCTGCAAATAATGGATCAACCGCGCACCGAGAAATGCGCCTATCATGGCGGCTATGATGGTTGCCAATAATGTCTTTTTTTGAAATGTCACTTTGCGTGCATATTGAATCGAAGACATAGTTGAACCTGCGATGGACGAAATTTTTGCTGTCCCCATAATCATTGGTACAGCCACATGCGGCAAGGTAATCAGCAATGCAGGTGTCTGAATCAGTCCACCACCGCCGACAACAGAATCAATGAAACCCGCAAGGAAAGCAAAAAAACATAGGACTAATAAGTCATTCATAACGCTCAATTTTTTCGGGCGCAAACTTACACATTAATGTTAATTGCTTTGAGCAATATGCCAACAAACGCCTGCCAATCAATCTTTTTCATAACTAAAAAGGGTAAAAGGCGTTTAATGGTTTTTCTAAAAATTTAAATCGCTCAATCATGATTCATAAGTATAATTTGACCTTTTTTATCGCTTTTCTCAATGTCGTAACTTTGTTTTCAGCGACGAATCCAAGCGCAGACTCATTGGCTGTGCCAATTTACAGTTATTTCGACAAAGGCGAATCGCAAAGGTTTGTGATAACGCAAGGGAAAATGAAATACAAAGGCGAAACGGCTACCGATAGCTCGGAATCCAAACAAACGATTACTTTAACCGTCATTGACTCCACTACTGAGGGGTATGTATTGGAGGTTTTTGATGAAAATTTTGAGCACAGTGCAGCAGGTGCAAAGGCATTGGACAAAGTGATGGCAGATAAAAAAATGAGAGGGCTGATAATGCAGTATGCCAATTTTAGATTGCGCTTTCAAATAACGCTTGATGGTCAATTCAAAGGTTTTGAAAATATGGACAGCCTTATACAACTGACCCAAATTATGGGCGAATTTTTTAAACAAGACTTTGGAAAAGATGTGAGAACTCAAAAAATCGTCGCAGAAATGAGTAAAAAGATGATGTCTGCTGACATCATAAAAGAAAAACTGGGTTTGCCGTTTCAGCAAATGTTTTTTTATCATGGGGGTGAATATTTGGTAGATACGGTTGTCAATTTTACAGATGAGTTATCCAACAATCTGAATCCTGATGGGCAACCTTTTCCAACGGAGGTTTCAGTCCTTTTTTCTTATGACGAGACGGATTCTTCATATATAAATATTGAACAAATAACAGAACCTGACCAAGACTTGGTGACCCAAGAAGTGATAAACTGGACTAAGAAACTTTTTCCCAAATCGGAGCATGACGCTTTAAACAAAATGCGTATAAATATGGTTGACCATTTGAATATGGAAATCCATCAACCCACTGGATGGGTCACGTATCTATTGAAAAAACGAACAACGACGGCAAAAGAATCTGAAAATGCGGAGGATGATACAACAAGTGTGGACTATCTCGAAATTGAAATCCAATCCAAATTGAGTGAAAAAGAAGGAAATAATTGAAAAATGTACGTTTATGAGACTTTTTTCTCCTTTTTTTTAAACAAGCCAAAAATTCAGCGTAAATTCGCTAATTATTTTAAAATAGCATTTTACTTAGCTAAATAAAACCAATTTTTATGACTTTTGAATTAACAGAACAACACCTCGCCGTACAAGAAGCCGCAAGAGATTTTGCGCAAAAAGAACTCAAACCGGGCGTTATTGAGCGTGACCGCGACATGACATTTCCAAAGGAACAAGTCCGCATGATGGGCGAATTGGGCTTTTTGGGCATGATGGTTTCACCTGAATATGGTGGCGGTGGCATGGACACTTTGAGCTATGTGTTGGCAATGGAAGAGATTTCTAAGGTGGACGCATCGTGTTCTGTCATTATGTCAGTCAACAATTCACTTGTTTGTTGGGGCATTGAAAACTACGGAACGGAGGAACAAAAACGCAAATATCTACCCAAATTGGCAACAGGCGAGTGGATTGGCTCTTTCTGTTTGTCTGAACCCGAAGCGGGCAGCGATGCCACAAGCCAACGTACAACGGCTGTTGATATGGGTGATTATTACCTTTTGAATGGTACTAAAAACTGGATAACAAATGGTGGCTCGTCGAGTGTCCACCTTGTTATGGCGCAAACAAATAAAGAAGCAGCGCATCGAGGTATCAACTGTTTGATTGTTGAAACTTCGTGGGAAGGCGTTGAAATTGGCGCAAAAGAAGATAAATTAGGCATTCGTGCCAGCGATACACATACCATTATGTACAACGATGTGCGTGTTCCGAAAGAAAACCGCATCGGTACTGAGGGGTTCGGTTTCACATTTGCGATGAAAACTTTGTCGGGTGGACGCATTGGCATTGCTTCTCAAGCTTTGGGTATTGCAGGTGGTGCGTTTGAACTGTCGGTTGCTTATGCCAAAGAACGTGAAGCGTTTGGCAAACCGATTGCGCAACATCAAGCGATTGCCTTCAAATTGGCAGATATGGCGACGGATATTGAAGCGTCAAAACTCTTAGTTTATCGGGCTGCACGGCTGAAAGACGAACATAAAGATTATGAAACGGCGGCGGCAATGGCGAAACTTTTTGCATCAGAAACTGCGATGAAACACACCGTCGAGGCAGTTCAGATTCACGGCGGCTATGGTTACGTCAAAGAATATCATGTAGAAAGGTTGATGCGCGATGCTAAAATTACGCAAATATATGAAGGTACTTCTGAGGTTCAGCGCATTGTTATTTCACGTAAAGTCTTGAAAGGCGAATTATATGTTAAATAAGATAAAACAGAATTTTATTTAGAAATATATGGTATAAAAAAAATTTTATTCTAAAACCAAACAAGTATTAAGTTTTAGTTAAGAATAAAATTTTGTTTGCTATCTTTGTGCTATCAACGACATTCATCTAAAATCTATTATAGTTTTCAGAGCGACAATTCCATTAGGACTTGTCGCTATTTTTTTTTAGAGACACTATTTAAAAATCTCTCCCAAATCTAATTCGATATCCAATAAGGTATCTACCAAACGGTCTTTATATGAAAAAATCGTATAGTCTTGACGGCTGTGAAAAACGTAAATACTTGTCAGAGCAGGTATAACCAACCAATAAGAAGGGATGCCCGCAGTAAAGTATTCTCCACATTTTTTAGACAATTCATTTAAACTTTGCATCTCTGATAAAATTTCGATGGCACACAAAGGCATTTGTGTCATACGAATTTCATTGTTATCTGCTTCAAAAGACAAAGGTGGGTAAATAGCCAAATCAGGCACACGTTCACGAGTGGGCAACTGGAGCTGGATTTCAGGTAAAATTGAGAATTTGTCCCCATATTTGAGGGTCAAGCGAAAGTTTAATCGCCCTTGAATTATGGCGTGGTTTTTATCAGGCATCGGTTTTCCCCTTTCAATTTCGTAATCAGAAAGCGCATCACGCTCGTAAGTTTCTACCATGATTTTGTATTTTATTCTACAAAAATAGCATATTTTATCAAAAAAACTACGAAAACCATAAAAATTAACAACGACTTATACCACCGATTTAGTTTTATTCTGATACGCTAAAGCAAAACGCAATTTCCCATAAGAAAAGGCTTCGCCAAAAAACTCATACAATTCTCTAAACTTCAAAGGTTCGGGCAGAAAAGAGGCCCCCTCAGTAATTTGCTTGATTTCATCGGCTGTAACGAACTGAAAAATATCAATATCTTCTCCTGTTTCATACAATTGAACGATGTGAGAAAGAATTGTTGTGGGCGACAAATACCGTTGTTCGGCAATGTCTTCAATGCTCAAACCAGATTTGAAAAGGTCGTAAGAAATTTGTTGAGTTGGTATTTTAGGGTCTCGTGTCAATTTTTCTACGACTTCTTTTACGATTTTTGGCGGAGGTGCAACGGCTTGCATGACCGCACCACTTTCTATAAAATCAGGATTTTCAGTCAAAAAGGCTTCGATTTTATCTAAAAAGTCTTCGCCATATTGTTGCCATTTTTGTTCACCGACACCTGAAATTTGGCGCATTACGTATTCATTGCGTGGCACAACAGCCGCCATTTCGCCCAATGTGGCATCTGAAAAAACGATATACGGTGGCATCCCTTTTTCAACCGCTAAATGACGACGGAACTCGCGTAAATAGTCGAAAAGTTGATTTTTGACTCGTAAACGAGGTGTTGAAGCTTCGGTTCGGGCTTTTTGTTCCTTCGCTTTTTTCTCAATTTCTTTGCGCTCTTTGATACTGATGGGTTTGAAAAGTTGTACTTTTTGACCATTAAAAAGCACATCCTTTGCCGCGGCCGTCATTTTGAGCTTGTGTTTATCCTCATAAGCAATTTCCAAATAACCCAACTGTATGATTTGCCAAACGTAGGACTGCCACTCCATAAACGGCACATTGCGCCCAATGCCGTAGGTTTTTATTTTATCATAGCCTTTTTCCAAAACTTCGTATTTCGATGACCCCCTCAGTATATCCACCAAAAGACCCATGTTTACTTGTTCCTGCGTGCGTGCAACGGCAGAAAGAGCCATTTGTGTCATCGTCGTACCCTCGATATACTGAGGGGGGGCATTGCAAATGTCGCAATTGCCACAATTATCCTTTATGGTATCTGAAAAATAATTTAACAAAATGCGGCGGCGACATATTTGTGCATCGGCATATTGCAACATGCGGTCGAGTTTGGCATTTTGAATGTCTCGATTGTCTCCTTCTGAAAACATATCTCGATAGGCATTTACGTCAGCGAAACTGAAAAAAAGAACAGTTTCCGCAGGCGCACCGTCACGTCCAGCACGTCCAATTTCTTGATAATAAGATTCAATATTTTTAGGCAAATTGTAGTGAATGACCCACCTAACATTAGATTTGTCAATGCCCATACCAAAAGCGACGGTGGCACAAACGACTTGAACTTTATCATTTTGAAAATCTTCTTGCACTTTTGAGCGTTCCCGTGCGGGCATTTGAGCATGATAAGCGGCAGATTTTATGTTGTTAAACAACAGTTTAACAGCCACGTCCTCGGTACTTTTTCGGCTTAGGCAATAGATAATGCCCACTTGTTTGGGACGGCTTTTGACAAATTCTAAAATCTGTTCCATGCGTTTCTGCCCTGGCCGCACTTCAAGACTGAGGTTCGGACGGTCAAAACTGGAAACAAATACTGAGGGGTCTCGCAAATTAAGTTTTTCGAGAATGTCTTTGCGGGTCAATTTATCTGCCGTTGCGGTCAAGGCGATGATAGGAATTTGCGGAAATTGTTGTTTCAGAAACCCTAATTGAGCATATTCAGGTCTGAAATCATGACCCCAAGCAGAGATACAATGTGCTTCATCAACCGCTATCAAAGTGATGTTTAGGTTTTTTAACAAAGGCAAAAATGACTGTGAAACCGCTTTTTCAGGAGAGACATAAATCAATTTTAACTTTTTATCAAATAATTGATTTTCAATAACTTGTGACTCCGAATAACTTTGAGACGAGTTCAAAAATGCCGCAGGAATACCATTCGCTTTCAAGGCTTCTACTTGGTCTTTCATCAAGGAAATCAAAGGCGAAACGACTACAGTTATCCCCTCAGTAGTCACCGCAGGAATCTGATAACAGATGGATTTTCCACCACCTGTCGGCATCAACACTAGGGCATCCCGTTTGTCATAAACCGTTTGAATGATGTCGGCTTGCATAGGTCGAAAGGAATCGTAGCCGAAATATTTTTTGAGCGCAAGTTGAGCGTTTGTAATATTCATTTTATGCTGTCATTAGTATTCGTATGTTTCAAAATTACCACGCAGCAAAGTTAATTTTTTAAAACAAAAAAGTAGTTTTTGAACCTTAAAAATTCAAAAACTACTTTTATTTTCAACAAATTAAACAAAAAACAAATTATTTTTTCTCTTCACTCACTGCTTTCAAGTTCGCTAATCCTTTTTCATAGTCAGGTCCAATAAAGCTATTCATCGCCAGACCAAACCAACGGGCGATAGGATTCAAGCCATGTTCAGAGTCAAAAGACCAGACGACTTTTGTAGCGGTGCTGTCTTGTGCGGTGAGTTTAAAATCTGCAAAAGCATCGCCTTGACCTTTAAATTCCATTTTGCAATGCAACATTTCGTTAGGTTTTGCTTCCAAAATGGTCATTTTGCCTTCGCCAACTTTGTCGTTGCCGACCCACGTATAGTATGCGCCTGTTCCTGCTGTGGTAGGCTCGCTGTATGTCCATTTAACATTTGGGTCAAGTTTTGCCCAAGGCGACCAATTTTCCCAATTTTTCAATTCATTGATTTGGTCATAAACGAGAGGTGCAGGTGCTGCAATGTCAATTTGTCGCTCGACGTGTGACGTACCCGGTAATAAAAAACCGATGCCTACAAAGGCGACGACGATGATGAGTATCCAACGTAAAATTTTGCCTAACATGGTTGTGTTGTTTTTAATTTAAAAAAATAAGTTTATAATTTAAGCAAAATTAAAAATATTGTTTTAAAATTAAAAATATTTTGGGCAAAAAGATGACTCATTCCGTTAAAATCTCACCCAACCGATTAAAAGTATAAACCGTAATAAAAATAGCAAAACCTGGGAATATCGCCATCCACCAATTCCCAAAATCCGTCCGTGCTGCCATAAGCATCGTACCCCAAGTCACTTCTTCGGCAGCCAAACCTAAGCCGATGAAGGATAAAAAGGCTTCAAGCAAAACGCCATTGGCGATGCCAAAAGAAAAGGCGATGAGGACAGGCGTTAAGACATTGGGCAAGGCGTGACGCAAAATAATACGTCTGGGCGATGCCCCAATTGCCTCGGCAGCTTCCATAAATTCAAGTTGCCGAATGCGTATCATTTCGCCACGTACCAAGCGGGTGAAACTGACCCAACTCGTGACACCCATCAGTAAAATAAGGCTGATGATGCTCAAATGATTCATGATGGTCAATGCGCCGAGAATCCACAGAATGAACGGAATACTTTGCATCACATCCACGAGGCGCATAACGATGAGGTCGAGGGGAACGATTATTTTTTTACTAAGGATTTTAGATTTACTAAAAAAATGTTTTTGTAAAACATTGATTATTAATTCAGAAGAGATATAAAAAGTCAATAATTTAGTCAGAATCCAAACCGATGATTCTTTTAAGTTTAAAAAAACAAAAAAATAAAACAGTAAAAGTAGGACAATGCCCCCCCTCAGTATCAGAGCCAAAATATTCATTTCCAAACGATTGTCGCCATAATAACCAGCTGCCAAACCGATAGGCAGACCGATGAGCAACGCCAACAAAACGCCGCCAACTCCTATAAGTAATGCTGTGCGTGTACCTGCAATCAGACCTGCCGCCACGTCGCGCCCCAACTCGTCAGTACCGAGCCAATGATGCTGATATACTGAGGGGGTGTTTTGGGGTGCAAAAGGAGAGAAAAAAGGGCTGTTTGCCGCATCTAATTTCTTAGCAGAATAGGGAATCAATGGTGGTACAAAGTTTTTTTGTGGGTCATTTGCCAACCAATTATTGAAGACTGCAACAAAGAGAATGGTGGACAAAACGAACAGCGTTCGCTTCGGCATGTGTTGTTGCCGACGCATACCAAAGCGTTCAAAAAGGGGACGAAACCATGAGCGAATCATTATTTTTTCTTCTTTTTTTCATTCTTAGCTTTTTCAGCTTTTTCAGCTTTCTCAGCCTTTTCAGCTTTCTCTTTTTCTTCCTTTTCTGTCAACTTTTTGTCAGCGACGTTTTCATTGAGGAAGTCGTTGATTTTGTCGAGATTTATAGTAGTCGTCAATTCGCCAAATTCATTGATGCCCATGTCGAATTTATCTATTTGGGTCTTCTTTTTGGCGGTTTTTTTGGTTTTTTTTTCGTCAGACATTTCGTTTGTTTTTAATAAAAATTAAACTTCAATATTTTTTCTACGCAACTCAAAGTGTTTGCCGAGATAGACTTTTCGCACCATTTCGTCAGCTGCCAATTCCTCAGCAGTACCCGCTTTCAAAATACTGCCTTCAAACATCAAATAGGCTCTATCGGTTATCGAAAGGGTCTCTTGAACATTGTGGTCAGTGATCAAAATGCCAATATTTTTGGTTTTTAACTTCGCAACAATGTACTGAATGTCCTCAACAGCAATCGGATCAATACCCGCGAACGGTTCATCAAGAAGGATAAAACTCGGGTTTGTTGCCAAAGCCCGCGCAATTTCCGTCCGCCGCCGTTCGCCACCGCTTAATGTATCGCCATCGCTTTTGCGAACTTTGTGAAGGTTAAACTCGTCGAGGAGGGTTTCTAAATGTGCCATTTGCTCATTTTTACTGAGGGTGGTCATTTCAAGCACAGCGAGTATGTTTTGTTCAACCGTTAGTTTTCGGAAAACGGAAGGCTCTTGCGGCAAGTAGCCAATGCCTTTTTGCGCCCGCCGATACATCGCTAAATCCGTTATGTTTTCATCATCGAGATACACAGCGCCGCCATTGGGCTTGATAAAACCAACGGTCATATAAAAAGAAGTCGTTTTACCCGCCCCATTTGGACCCAACAAACCAACGATTTCGCCTTGATTGACATAAAACGAAACGCCTTTGACAACTTGTCGCGCCCCGTAATTCTTTATGAGATTTTCTGCTTTTAATACCATGTTATTTGTTATTGGTGAAGTGGTTATTCGTTACTGGTTATTCGTTCTTCGTTATTCGTCGCGACGAATAACGAAGAACGAATAACCAGTAACGAAATGCAAAAATAGCTTTCTTTTAACGCTTGTCGGTTGTGTTTTGTATATTAACTTTTATCGAAGAAGGGTGTTTTTTATCGAAAATTGCGGAATTTCGCTTTTAAGTCTCTAATTTCGCCCAGTTGTATTTTTTACAACATATAAATACGTGTATTTTTTAACTAATTAAATCTAATAGAGAAATGAAAAACTTTTTCAAACCCCTCAGTATCGCTGTACTCGTGGCACTGAGTTTCACTACAAATGCTCAAATTACAACACCACAACCAAGCCCAGGCGCAAGTTTTACGCAAAATGTGGGTATGACTGAAATTAAAGTTGATTATAGCCGTCCTTCTTTGAAAGGTCGGTCTGCTTTTGGTGGTGTCGTTCCTTTTGGCGATATATGGCGTACGGGCGCAAATAGCGCAACCAAATTCACAACCACAGACTCGATTACCGTTGCTGGTAAAGGTTTGGCGAAAGGTACTTATGTCTTGATGACACGCCCAGGAAAAAGCGAATGGGAAATTATTTTTAATAAAAACCCAACGGCTTCGGCGTTTGGCTTCAAGGAAGAAGACAATGTTTTGACCGTAAAAGTGCCTTCGCAGGACATACCATTTGCGGTTGAATCGTTTACAATCATGGTTGGTGATATTACAAATACAAGTGCATCGTTGGATATTCTTTGGGCTAATACCATCGTCCGCGTCCCTTTCACAAACGATGTGGATGCAAAAGTCATGGCTCAAATCAAGCAAAAGCTTGATGGTCCTTCGCAAGGTGATTATTATGCGATGTCAACTTATTATTTTGAAGCGGGTAAAGATCCTAAAAAAGCCTTAGAATTTGTTGACAAGGCTTTGGAAAAAGGCAAAGCTCAATTCTGGATGTTGCGTCACAAGTCATTGGTTCAAGCAAAAATTGGTGACAAAAAAGGCGCGATTACATCGGCTACAAAATCATTGGAATTGGCGAAAGAAGCTAAAAACAATGATTATATACGCATGAATGAAGCATCTATCAAGGAGTGGAGTAAGTAAACTGTATGGCTGAATTGTTGGATTGCTGAATTGTTAACCATAATCATGTATCAATTTCAATATTTAACATTAAACAATACAACTGCTGTGTAAAAAAGCGTCTCGAAAAAATTCGGGACGCTTTTTTCATAAAAAGACCTTATTTTGCAACCAAAACCTCTAACGACAAAACCTCTATAACCTCTTACAAAAAAATGTCTCAATCAGATTTAGAGAAAAAGCTTTTGCGTGTCGAATCACTTGCCCAAACGAGTGCTTTTGGACGATTGCTCAATGCGCCACATCGGTATATTTTTGCTCAATGTATCCATAAAATCTACTTCAAATTAACTAAAAAAGGTGTCCTTGCAACGACTAAAACGTTTTTTGGACACCCCCTCAGTATCCCATTACCTGCGGGAACGGATATCTATTTGACAGGTGGCAAAACGCATGATTCTGAAATCCGACTAGCTAAATTTCTCATTCATGCTTTTTGGGATAAAAAAAATCGGCATTTCTTGGATATAGGTGCGCATGTCGGCTATTTTTCAGCATTGGTATCGGTTTTATTGAAAAATAAAGGACAAGTCATTGCCATTGAGGCGGCAAGAGGAACAGCAGAGTTGTTAGAAAAAAACCTCAAAAACTTGCCTAATACAATGACCATACACGCTGCCGCAACAGAAAGATATGGTGAAAATATCGTGTTTTATGAGTTCCCCGTGCTGTATTCCGAAAATAATTCATCGCACATCGCACAATTTGAAGATGAGGCGTGGTTTGCCAAATTCAAACCTCAAAAAGTAGCGGTCAAAGGCATTACAGTTGATAGCTTGGTCGAAAAGTTTGATTTGAAAAATCCAATAATAAAGATTGATGCCGAAGGTGCAGAGGCCCAAGTTGTGGCGGGTACGCATAAAACTTTGATGGAGCAATCGCCTATCGTTATCATTGAATATTTGAGAGAGAAAAATGAAGGACACCAAAAGGCTTTTATCTTGCTTGTAGAGGCAGGTTATGCGCCGTATATGATTGATAATCAAGGGGTACTGAGGGGTATCGCTGATGCAAAATCTTATTTTTCAGAACATGATGTGGACTCTGATAATTTTGTTTTTGTGAAAAAGGATGATTAATTCTTTGAGGTTTTCGACTTCAATTAGCCTTGAATTACTTTTAGATTTATTCAAGAACTTCGTAAATCATAATCGGATCTACTTTGTTTTTAACGGAGATGTCACCAATGACTTGACATTTAAAAGATTTTTTTACTTTTTCATAGAGATCTTTGCTGATAACGATTTGACCGGGCTTGGCAGCTGATTGCAGACGTTGAGAAGTATTGACTACATCGCCAATGACCGTAAAATCCAATCTTTTCAAGGCGGCAGAACCAATATTACCTGAAATCATTTCACCTGAATTGATGCCTATAGATACTTTTGGCAAATACGTCTCTTTCTTCGACAATTCTTCTTTTTGGCTTTCAATGGCTTTGTGAACAGCTAAAGATGCTTCAATCGCTCTATCGAGATGGTAGTCGCCCGTAAAAACAGCCATGACGGCATCGCCTAAGAATTTGTCAACATACCCTTCTTGTGCAATGATTTCTTTGACCATCATATCAAAATACTTGTTGATGAGATTAACAACAAAATTGGGCGATTCTTTTTCAGAAATAGCTGTAAAGCCGCAGATATCCATAAATACGACGGTTGCTTCGATGGTTTCGTTGGCGAGCAATGTTGATTCATATTCAGGTCTTGTCATAAATTGAAGCACGCTGTCATCCACATACATCCGAAGAATGTTGTTTTCCTTTATCGCTTTGACGGTTTCTTTGATTTGACGGACATATTTCAAGGTTTTCAGAAGCGTTGCATCTAAATCTTCAAAATGGATGGGTTTGCAAATAAAATCAAATGCACCGCGATTCATTGCCAAACGGATATTGTCCATATCGCCATAAGCGGAGACGATAACCGATTTTAAAAGTGGATTTTTCTCATTTAATTTAACCAACAAAGTTAGCCCGTCCATGACAGGCATATTGATATCGCTGAAAACAATGTCTGTATCAGGATGAGCCTCTAATTTGTCTAAGGCTTCCTTTCCATTATTAGCGAAAACAAACTCGTACTCTTGCTCTCGTATCTGACGGCGGAATTTTTGGCGGATGAGTTGTTCAAAGTCATTTTCGTCATCCACAATCATAATTTTGGATTTCATATTAATTCAGTTAGTTTTTCTTTAAGAGATTTGAAGTCTAAAGGTTTATTCAAAAAATCGTCTGCGCCTAAACGCATGGCTTGTTCTAAATTTTCTTTGTCACCATAAGCCGTTATCATCATCACAATGGGCGGTGGGGTCGGTGTGTTGACCCGAACACGGCGCAATAATTCCAAACCACTCATACCGGGCATATTGATATCCGAAAGTATCAAAATGGCTTCATGGTCGTGGTCTTTAAGGAATGTTAAAGCCTCTTCACCTGAATAGCTGAAAGAAAAATCAAACAACCCAGCGCGTATTTCACGCCGAAAACTTTGTAGGAATAAGGTTTTGATGTCTTGTTCGTCATCAACGACTAATATTTTCATCTGCATTTTTGTTTTGTCAAAGGTAAGGTAATTGGATTATAAATTCAGTGAATTCTCCTTCTTTTGTTTTGATGTCAAACGTACCACCATGCCCCTTTGTCACAATGTCATAACTGATGGATAAACCCAAACCTGTGCCTTGCCCCGTTGGTTTTGTGGTGAAAAAGGGTTGAAAGACTTTGGCTTTAGTCGCTTCCGACATACCTATGCCATTGTCTTTTACTTTTATAATTATTTGATTATTAAGCAGTTGGGTAGTCAAAAATACTGAGGGGGTATATGTTTCTCCCGCCTCCACGTTCGGGGAACTTTCAAAGTTCCCCGAACGTATTTGATTCGCTCGTTCATTCACGGCATAAAACGCATTATTAATCAAATTCAACAAAACCCGCCCCATATCTTGCGGAATCACTTCTATTTTAGGCAAGTTTTCATCAAAATCAGTTGTGAAATCAGCATTAAAAGTATTGTCTTTCGCTCTTAAACCATGATAAGAAAGCCTTAAATATTCATCCGCCAGTTTATTAATATCAGTCAATTCTTTCACACCTGTACTGGCGCGGGAATGTTCAAGCATCCCTTTTACAATGCTACTTGCCCGTTTGCCATGATGATTTATTTTCTCTTGATTTTGACTTAAATCATCGAATAATTCACCGATATATGTCTTGTCTTGCGTGGGTTTTTCAATTTCTTCTTTTAAATCTTTTACTAAATCCACACTCAATTCCGAAAAATTATTGACGAAGTTTAAGGGGTTTTGTATTTCATGGGCGATGCCTGCGGTGAGTTCACCGAGTGAGGCGAGTTTTTCGGATTGGATGAGTTGGGTTTGAGTGGCTTTCAGTACATTTAAAGACTGATTCAATTCAGCTGTCCGTTCTGTCACTTGCTTTTCAAGCGTTTCATTTTGAGTTTCAAGAATATGCTGTTTTTCTTGTTCGTGTTCAATCGCTTCGTTCTTCAATTGGTCATTTTCAATCAATTGTTTACTCAAGGCTTTATTTGTTTCATTACCTTCAATTCCCATAAAAAGCGATAAACCGAGCGGTATTGAAATAGTCCCTATATTAACAACCACTTCGAACAAATAAGGTGAAATAGC
>JAYVFS010000320.1:0-23989 GCA_043772905.1 Saprospiraceae bacterium
GCAGATGCATCTTCAAACTTCACTTCTTCATCTTTGACAACCAATTTACCTGTAACATTTGTCAAATCCATATTGGTATAAAGAACCCGATTCATTTTAGCATTGACCGTTACATCTATGTTTTTTGGCACAAGGAACGGTTTGGTTGCTGTATTGACGGTTTTCGCATTAACAGGTGCAGGTGTTGCGGTCATAAATTGATTTAAATCCATCATATTTGAATTCAAATTTAAAGTACCGCCTAAAAGTTTATTTTCAAATAGCCAATCGAAAACACCTAACAACGTACCATTGCCTGAAATATCTGAATTACCAATCTGTGTTTGAAAATTATTTATCACAAACTTATTAGGTGTAAAATGCCCAGAAGCTGCTGAGTTCTGAATATCGTAATTGTCATAAACCAATTTATTTATTTTACCATCTATTGTAAAATCAAAACGGTCAAAAGGACGTTCCGCTTTATCAACAGGCGCAGTCTTTACTACGGGTGATGCAGCGGCAACTCCCCCTCCGGGGGCAGGGGGCATCCATTCATTGACATCTAATAGGTTTGAGGCAAATTTCAATTTACCTGTCATCGTTTTAGTTGTTGAAAAGAAAGCCAATATATTGTCAATACTGCCCGATGCTTGAATGTCGGATTTACCTAATTGAGCCGTAAAATTGCCCACATCAACAGAGTTTGGCGTAAAATTCATCGCTAAATTGTTGATCAATACTGAGGGGTAGCCTTTGGCTTGAACATTCATATTGTTGACACCTAAAATGCCTTTCATATTGACTTTTTCATATTGCTTTTTGTCAATGTAAGACATCAATGTTTTAATCGCTATGTCTGCGGTGATAACACCTGAAAGGTTTTGAACGCTTTCAATCGGCAAAACCTTTGTCAATTCACCTAAATTGATTGTGCCATTTGCTTTCAAATCAACATCTGGATCTGAAACAGGTGTGCGCAATTTGAAAACAGCATCAAAAGGATTATTGCCCAATTTCATGTGCAAACTAGTCACATCTACTTGTAAAGTATTAAAATCAGACGATGGTAAAGCGATTGACAAATTGGTATTGATGTCAGAACCACCCATCGGCAAAGAAGGATATTGGAAAGTACCATTTTGTACGCCCAAATTGATTTTAAACGCTGGATACTGAGGGGTCGGTTTCGCTTCTGAATTGTAAGTACCTTTTACAAAACCATCAAAATTGAACGTGCCACTCGCTTTCATGCTGCTGTAATCCTTAGTATAAGCCGCAGGAATGATACTGAGGAAATCTTTGAAATTATTAGAAGGTGCTTTGAAAGTCATATCCATCAATATATCGTCGCCTTTGAGTTGTGTCCAACCATCGAGGTTCATTTTTAATGCATTGATGACTGCATCGGTGTTTTTCAAGGTAAACTTCATGTTTTTCATGTCGGCATTGACGATTGTTTTTATGTCCGCATGTGCGTTACTCAAATAGGTCATACCACCATAACTGACGGTTGTTGAATCACTAACCGTTTCAGTATCTAAGTCATACACATCAGCCGTCATTTCACCTGAGCCACTGTGTTCAACGTTGCGCAATCCCAAGTAAAAGCCTAATGCTCTATCATCATATATCAAAGTGCCTTTGTTGACCGCATAATGAGACAAACTCATTTTAAAGTTCGATGGTTCGGGCGTTTCTTCCGCAGGTTTCGTAATATCGTAGTTCGCTTGACCATCGCTCAAGGCAATGACATTGATAAACGGTTTGTCGAGATACACAGAATTGACTTCATAAGGATTGCCTCCCCGCCAAACTGACCAAAAATTGAGTGCCAAATCTAACCCCTCAGTATGCAGCAACGTCACACCGTCAAAAGTGCCGACACCTTTGACATCTAAACCTTCAAGTCGAACAGAGATTTTTGGAAAATGGCGCAGGAACGAAATATCCACGTCCGTGAAGTCAACTTTGGCGTTCAACTCCTTATTAATGCCTTCTTTTACTTTTTCGACAATTTTGTCTTTAAAGAAAAAAGGAGCTGCAATAGCTGCCGCTAAGAGAACAGCAAGCGAAATGCCTGCGATTTTTAATCCTTTTTTGAGCGCAATCGGTAATGCCATAATCGTAATAATTTAAAATTTTTATGTTAAGACTAAAGTATGTGAATACCTATAAGATTTATTTTTTCAAGGATTCCATATCCTTTAAACGTTAAAAAAATCAAAAGTCATTCATTTATCAGTCAAAATTTTGTTAAAAGATTCAAAAGGTGAATTTTTAAAACACATAGTTCCATAGGGCACATAGTTTTTTATAAAAAATGATTGCTTAATAGAAAAGCTATGTGTCCTATATGACTATGTGTTTTAAAAACTGTTTAGCTTTGCCGCTAATTTGCACAAAGTACATACAAAATAAATATATTTCAATAACGTTTTCCAACCGTCAAGCTATCGAATGTCTAAATGGAATAACGTTCACTACCGATTATGAAGCAATCAATCACCTTTTTTCTGCTCTTTTTCTTTGTTTTTGCATCAAAAATAAACAGTCAAACGGCTGTTAAGGTTGTCGGCGCAACAGGTTTTTGCCCTAACGAAACGGCAACCCTTACCACTGACAGCGTTTTTACCCGCTACTTATGGTCAACGACCGATACAACCCGCAGCATAACTGTCTCAAGAGCCGGTTCATACAGCATTGAAGTCATCAATACGATTGGAGATACCTTGCGAGACACTGTTTTTATCTCTGCTTTTGGTTTGCCTAACCCATTTATTGGCGGCACACCTTATATATGTCCACGGAGACCGACTTCAGCATTTGTTCAACAAACCAATTATCGCAGTTATGTTTGGTCAACGGGCGATACAACGCGGCAAATATCGGTCAGCACGCCAGGCACGTACAACGTTTCTGTTGTTGACCAAAACGGTTGTCGCAATACGGCTTCAACAACCATAAGCAATGGCGCACCAACGGCTTTACCACTGCCCGATTCCGTTAAGATATGCCAAGGTGATTCTGTGATACTCGATGCCACAGGCACCGATGCGATACGTTATTTTTGGAATACAGACGATACAACCGCTATGATTACGATTAGAGAAGGCGGTATGTACAATGTCATCGTCAGCAATGGTCAATGTGTGAGTTATGATACGACCATCGTTATCTTATTGCCAAGACCGTTGCTTGATTTGGGCAAAGATACCATGCTTTGTGACAAAGACACCTTAATACTGAGGGGTCCTGTCAACAATCTTTACACCTACCGTTGGCATGATGGCTCGACACAAACGACTTTTAAGGCTTCTGATATTGGTGCATATTCTTTGAGTGTTAGTTTTGGCAATTGTCGCGTCAGTGATACCATCAATATAAAGGTGTTTAATAAAAAACAAGGTCTTGTTTTGGACTCCGTTATTTGCACCCCTCAGTATCGCCTCGTCCCAAATGTAACTGGTACAACACAATACCGTTGGACAGATGGCTCTACTAACCCTTATTTAGATATTTCAAAAACAGGGAGTTATCAATTATTGGCTTACAACGGTCGTTGTTATGCCGATTTGACTTATAAACTCACCTTTATGAAAAAACCCATTGTCAATTTTGTCCAAGATACAATTGTCTGCATAGATTTAGGGACTAAACATCTCGACCTCAATGCGTCGTGGCTCGGCACCGAATACCTTTGGAATACAGGCGACACGACTCCCTCCATTACTGTCACACAATCAGGGCTTTATTATGTTGCGCTCAACAATGCCTGTGGCGCTTGGTGGACGAGTACTCATGTGACGCTAAAAAGTTGTTACACCTCTTTCATTCCCAATGCTTTTTCGCCCAATGAGGATGGTGAAAATGAGACCTTCCGCATCTTCCCCGCTTCCGATGTAACCAAAATACACACCTTCCAAGTCTTTAACCGTTGGGGACAATTGGTCTTCGTTGCCAATGATTTTCTACCCATAGATGCTGAAAGCCACGCATGGGACGGTAAAGTAAAAGGACGTGCCGTCAAACCCGATGTTTTTGTTTATTATATTGAAATTGAAACGGAGAAAGGTGAAATATTTATTCAACGAGGTGATGTGACTTTGCTCAGATGATTGTTATAAACAGAATTTTACAATTTTTATTAATTTTAATAAGGGTTTATCATCTATTTTCAAATAAATGATAGTCTCTTTTATTAAATATTGAAAATTTATATTTTGAATAGGGTTTAATTTAAACATTATTTCAATTAATTATGTAGTATTAGTTAGTTTTTTAAAATTTTATTTTGTGTGTATTTAAAGAATCATAATGCACATACACTATATGCACTATATAAGTCATTGATTTACAATGATATAAATGGCTCTATTGTTCAAAGGCAATAAATATCATAAATGAACTTAATACACAAAACAATTTGACACTCTTCATTTGCTTTATTAAAAAATAGTATTTACTTTTGAATATAAATTCTTTGATTATAATATTTTAATCATCAAAAAACAAACATTTTTCTACATGCATATACTGGTTTGTTTTATTTTCAATTCATTTAGTCTTGTTCTATAACAGATTAGTTTTTACTTCTTCATACTCTTTCCATTTAAAACACAGATTTCTTTAATGACATAATGTAAAACATGCGAACATTCATTTGTTCCGTATAGTCATTTCTATGTCTTCATGTTCTTAATAATCCTATTATTTCATTACTTAAAATTTATTACAATGAAAACATTAATTACAATGACGCTTACCTTTTTGGTCTTATCTTTAAGTACCTCTACTATCAACCTTAATGCTCAATGCACATCTGTCACAGATTATACAACACTGCAAGGTTGTTTTATAAATTCAGTCCCAAATATCACAATCGTTGCCACTATCAATTTAACAGGTAATATTCAATTAGTCTCTGGTGTTACTTACAATATTTACTTCAACACTGGAACGGATATTATTAGAAACGGTAACTTCTATGTTGATATCAATAATAATGCTCAAATAGTTTATATCGGCACCCCCAATGTAGTTATTAACAACCATGGTTCATCTAACACGCTCGTGGGACTGAATGGTGTTAATACTTTTATAACCTTTATTAATGGAGCTGTCTTATCTATTGAATTAAATGATTTTAAAATCAGTAAAAAAAGCACAACAAATGTATTATCATGGACAACAACTTCTAATAAGAATATTGACAAATTCATTATTGAGAAAAGTAGAAATGGTAAAGAGTTTATTCAAATCGGTAGTGTTAAAGCAGATATTAACGACCTTAATGACTATTCATTTTCAGACAACACCCCCCTCAGTATAAACTACTATCGTTTGCATATTTTAGAAAAAGACGGTCAATCCTCTTATTCTAAAGTCCTTACAGCTATGTCAAATGGTTCTTCAAAGGATTTGAAAGTTTATCCAAACCCTATCGCAGCAGGAAGTTATCTCAATATTGAAACCACAAAGGATATTCAAAATGTGGTGATAACAAATACATTCGGTCAAGTCGTTTTAACATCAAATGTATCAAAAATTGATGTTGCTCATTTGGCAAAAGGTTTTTATAATATCGCTGTCAAAACAAACGACGAGACAATGGTAGAGAAGTTCTTAAAACAATGAATTTAATGGTGAATAATTTAATGGTGAATATTCACCATTAAATTATTCATCATTCACCATTCACCATTACGCGACCGCTTCCATTTTTACATTCAATCTGCCCATTACACCCATTTTGACATTTCTATCTGCCACAACGAGTGTTTGATAGCCTTCTGCTTTGAAAATGAGGGTGCATGCATCTGCTGTTGGCAAAATCAATTGGAAGCGACCGTCTTTGTCGCACGTGACAGTTTTACCCAAAGACTCAATAGAAACCGTTGCATTACTGAGGGGTACTTCTGTGAGGGTATCAATCGTTTTCCCGCTGAAACCCGTGGGTTTTACGCCGCGTACATCTGTCAAAAGCATGCGCCAAACAAACTTTTGTGCCAGCTTTTTCCTATCACAAAAAGCAGCTTGACCATCGGCAAGCATCTCCATGACCCGCAATTTGAGGTCATTATTGGCAACTATTTTTGTTTCAGTCCCTGTGGGATTCGCACTGCGTTCTTCTGACCATGATTGATGCGCTGCTAAAAACGATGTTTCCTTATCTTCAAGGCGGGTCAAAAACGCAGTGGGCATATACCCTTTCGTTGTTAAAACAGCTTGATGCGTTTTCACAAGTCCGAGCATAGATTTAAACAAACCCGAGACATCTTCCCAATTGCCCGCGCTTAATTTCTCATAATATGATTGCCCCATATCCGTGTAGCGCGCTTCCTGAACCGTTTTTTCGTCCTTAAAAGCTTCGGCAACATAACCTTTCAAACGGATATAAAACGTCGTCGCATCAGCTTTTTCTTTCATCAAGTCCATGCGCAAGCCTTTAACAGGTTCGTTGCGCGCGCCAAGGTCAGGCATCGCTTCAACACTGTCAAGAAGTGTCAAATTTTCGGCAATCAATGCTGCTGTGTATTTGCTTTTGTAATCCGCAAATTCAGGTAAATATTGTTGACAAAGCAGCCAGCTGTTGCGGCAGGTGGTGTACAATTCTGGTTGTGTACAACCATAAGTGGGTTTAGCCATTATATGAACAAATTTAGAAGATGATTAAAAAATAGAAATGATTTATATTTTGTTATTTATGTCCTACTTGGTTGCTATGTATGTCCTACTTGGTCGCTATGTATGCTCTACTTGGTTGCTATTTATGCTCTATTTGGTCGCTATGTATGCCCTACTTGGTCGCTATGTATGCTCGATATTAATCTATAAATACGGTTGTTAAGCTCGTTTTATCGCTTATTAAAGGTAATACGGAGGGTGGGTTTTGGATGTTTCAGGGTTTTTAATTTATTTTAAAAAAAATATTTACGCACTGCAATTTTTCCTTTTTATACTGAGGGGTCGGTATTGGGTTTTATTGTGAAGAAAAATAAAAAAAGGTTATATGCTGATTTGTTTTGTTGAATCAAGTTTTATGAGTTTTTTTGCAATGTGTTAAAAAGGACTCATGAAAGTCTTTCATTTTTGAGAACGCTTATGTTAAAAAATAATTAAAAAAATATGCCAACCTTAAACTGGATAGGAAAAGAAAAGGTTATCAATCACCACATGGATGTGCCGTATAAAGTATTGGAACATACTTACGGTTTTGATAAGGACGGACAAACCCAAAATGAAACCAAGAGTGGCAATAAAATTATTCATGGCGATAATCTCGAAGCACTTAAATCGCTTTTGCCAGAATATGAAGGGCGTATTAAGTGCATCTATATTGACCCTCCTTATAATACTGGAAATGAAAGTTGGGTCTATAATGACAATGTGAATGACCCAAAACTTAAAAAGTGGTTGGGACAGGTGGTTGGAAAAGAAAGCGAAGATTTGAGCCGTCACGACAAGTGGTTGTGTATGATGTATCCGCGTTTAAAATTGCTGCACAAGCTATTAGCAGAAGATGGGGCGATTTTTATTTCTATAGATGATAACGAACAAGCTAATTTGAAATTGATTTGTGATGAGATTTTTGGAAGAGGAAATTTTGTTGCTGAAACTATTATTCAATCAAATTCAGCTAAAAATAACGCCAATTTTATTTCTGTTACCCACGAATACATGTTAATCTATTCAAAAGAAATCAATAAAATCTCAAAAAAATGGCTCGTCAAAAAGGCTTATGTTGATGAGTTCACAAAAAGAACAAATAAGCTGATAAAAAGCAATATTTCTCCATCTGAAATAAAAAAAGAACTTAGTCATTTAGTCAAATACCCAAGGTTCTTTGATTTTGACCACTATACATATATAGATGAAAAAGGACCTTTTAGAGCAAGTGACCTAACTGCACCAAACAGCAAAAGTTTTTTTGATGTTATTCACCCCATAACAAAAAAGCCATGTAAAACTGGTAACAGAGGATGGGGATTTTCGCAAGAACAATTTGAATTATTAATAAAGGAAAATAAGATACTTTTTGGAGAAAATGAAAATGTAATGCCTCAATTAAAAAATCATTTAATTGACAATCAGTACCAAACACCAAAATCGGTTTTATTTTTTGATACACAGAATACAACAAAATGGATTAAATCAAATAATTTTAATTTTGCTTTTCCTAAACCAATTCAATTATTAGAATACGTTTTAGAGATAGTAAACGACCCAAATTCTACAATACTCGACTCTTTTGCTGGTTCTGGCACAACAGCGCATGCCGTTTTAAATCTCAACAAACAAGACGGCGGCAATCGTAAATTTATCTTGATAGAAATGGAAGATTACGCAGAAACAATCACAGCAGAAAGAGTAATGCGAGTCATAAAAGGCAATAGCGAGAAAGAAGGCACAGGCGGCAGTTTTGACTATTACACCTTAGGCGAACCTATTTTTACTGAGGGGGGCAATCTGAATGAAAATATAGAAATAGAAAAGATACGGCAGTATATTTTTTATACAGAAACCAAATGCCCCCTAACCCCCAGAGGGGGAACTGCCGGGGGGACTGTAAATGACAATCCGTATTTTTTAGAAAAATACAACGATACGGCTTATTATTTTCACTACGAACCAGACGCTGAAACGAACTTAGACTATGATTTTTTAGCGACCTTGCAAACGAAAGCCGAGCAATACGTTGTGTATGCAGACAATTGTTTGCTGTCAAAGGACTTTATGACTCAACGCCATATTATTTTCAAAAAGATACCAAGAGACATTACAAGATTTTAAGAAAGTGCAAAATGTTCGGGGAACTTTGAAAGTTCCCCGAACATGGAAACAACTATGTCACACCTACAATTCCGAAGGAATTGAATATGAATAACCGTAGATTTCATCTACGGCTGCGTCGAAAGGCTGTCTCCCAACTCCGAAGGAGTTGAATGTGCTGACACTGTAATTAATTGATATTCAACTCTTTCAGAGTTGTGGAACGAGGTTCATGTTATCCCGTAGATTTCATCTACGGTTATTCATATTCAATTCCTTCGGAATTGTGAATAATTCGATTTTTTTTGCACCTTTTTTAAAGTTCCACGAACATGGAAACACTTTGCAAAATTTAAGCAGTAAAAAGAAACAATGGAACTTAAACCCTATCAGCAGCAGGTTATCAATGATTTGTCCTTGTTTCTGGAACAAGTACAAGAAACAAAAAACGTGAAAGACGCTTTTAATGATTTTTGGGTCAAACACCCACGAACATCTATAACGCCTTTTTCTGGAACAGCGATAGAACCCTATAAAATCAATATTCCTCGTGTGCCACACATCTGTATAAAAGTACCGACAGCAGGTGGTAAAACGTTTATTGCTTGTAATGCCATCAAGACAATCTTTGATGCTTTTGCTTACGATAAACCTAAAACCGTGGTTTGGCTTGTACCAAGTATCACGATTTTAGACCAAACCATTAAAAACCTAAAAGACCCTTCACATCCCTACCGACAAAAGATAAATGCCCATTTTGGTAACAAAGTAGAGATATTTGACAAAGCAACCTTGCTACAAGGCGGTGGCTTTAATGCGACATCAGTAAAAGAGCAATTGAATATTCTTGTTTTAAGTTTCGATAGTATTCGTACATCTAATAAAGAAGGTAGAAAAGTTTACGACCCCAATGGGAATCTTCAATCATTTGAAAACAGTTTAGGTAAAAATGAAACCATTTCCTTAATGAGTGTCATACAACACCTAAATCCATTGTTAATAGTTGATGAAAGCCACAATGCCGAAAGTGATTTGAGTGTGGATATGCTCAAAGAATTCAATCCTTGTTTCATACTTGATTTGACAGCCACACCTCGAAAGAACAGCAATATCATCAGTTTTATAGATGCTTTAGAACTGAAACGAGAGAATATGGTGAAACTGCCCGTTATTGTTTACAATCATCAAGACAAAACAGAAGTGATTAATTCGTCTTTGCAATTACAAAGGCGATTGGAGTTAGAAGCGATTGAAGAAGAAAAGAAAGGCGGTAAATACATCCGTCCGATAGTGTTGTTTCAAGCACAACCCAAAAACGGTAAAAACTTTTTGAATGAAGCGGAAGAAAAGTCCAATGTTCAGAAACTAAAAGATTTATTGATTGAAAAGCAAATACCAGAAGCGCATATAAAAATCAAGACGGCAAATATCAATGAAATCAAAGGCATTGATTTGATGCATAAAGATTGCGAAGTCAGATACATCATTACAATAAATGCCTTGAAAGAAGGTTGGGATTGTCCATTTGCTTATATATTGGCATCATTGGCAGATAAAAGTTCCTCTGTGGATGTTGAGCAGATATTAGGACGTGTGCTAAGACAGCCTTATGTACTGAAACACTGTTTTCCGTTGCTCAATATGAGTTTTGTATTGACCGCTTCCGCTAAGTTTCTCGAAACCTTAGACAATATTGTCAAAGGATTGAACAAAGCAGGTTTTTCAAACAAAGATTTTAAACTGGCAGATGCAGAAGCCATTGAAGAAACACAAAAGCGAGACCCTTTAGAACAACTCGTGATGTTCACGACAACAGAAGTAAAAAATACTGAGGGGGATGGAAAACAAGAAATAATTGAAGATATAACTTCGGATATTGACTTCGACAAAATTTCTTTACCTACTGCAACACCCGTACAGAATGATATTCTATCTAAAATTGAAGCCGCCGCAATAGAACAGAATCAAGTATTTGAAAACACCGTTACCGAAATCGAAGCAACAAAGCAAACAGTATTACCCAACGAAATACAGAAGCTCGTGAAAACATATAGCATTAAAGAGATTTTTAAGGACACAGCCGCACAAATCGTATTGCCGCAGTTCTATTTAAAAGTACCTCGTTCTCAATTTGATTTTGGCGAAGACTTCGATAGTTTGCCTTTGGAAAAAGAAAACCTATTGAAAGGTTTTTCATTGAATAAGGCAGATATTGATATTAAGTTTGACAGTATTTCATCTCAACTCTACAAAGTAGATTTAGATGAGACTAAGAAGGATTATATCCCTTCATTTTCAAAATTAGATGGCGAACTGAAAGACAGCGTATTGACATACATCCTTGACCCTTCAAGAAAAGACAGCCGTGTAAAGAATTTGACAAAACGGATAATGGATTTATTGGGTAAAATGGACCCCATAAAGGAGATAGACATTCAAAAATACGTCAACAGAATATTAGAAGATTTTAGCGACGAACAATTTAATGACTTTTTCAGCAAACAATATTCCTATGTTGACAAAATAAAAGAGAAAATAAAGACATTGACTGAGGGGTATGCCGAACAAGAGTTCAAAAACTTTTTGGATACGGATAAAGTGTTTATCAAACCCGCTTACACATTGCCCACAAGTATATCACCTGGCGAAACAGCAAAAGACATTACAAAATCGCTGTACGAAAAAGAAGGAAAGATAAACGGTTTTGAAGAACAAGTCATCAACGAAATCGGCAACATGAGTAATATTGCTTTTTGGACAAGAAACAT
This sequence comes from Saprospiraceae bacterium, assembly GCA_043772905.1. Lineage (GTDB taxonomy): Bacteria > Bacteroidota > Bacteroidia > Chitinophagales > Saprospiraceae > JAAFJT01. The sequence continues at coordinate 11,520 of JAYVFS010000320.1, forward strand.
AGAACGCAGAGGTTTTAAAATTAACGGCTTTATCAACCATTATCCCGACTTTATCATCCATACAAAAAGCGGCAAAACCATTATCTTAGAAACCAAAGGTGACCATTTAGATGCAGAACAAAAAATAAGGTTAGGCAGCCTTTGGGCAGGTAAAGCAGGTAATAATTATCGTTACTTCATGGTTTATGAAAGGCGTATTGTTAAAGATGCTTACAAATTGGAGGACTTTTTAAATATTATTAAAGCCATTTAGCGACACATACTATTGTTAGGTCTTAAATCCGCGAAACAAAAGTAAAACCACCCCCTCAGTATGTCGGGGTGTTTAGGCGATTCGTTAGAGGGGAAGCGGTGATTTTCCTTATATTTGGTGGCAATTAATCAGAAATAAGAAATGAAAATACCAATAATCAAAGGAATAATAGACAGAAGGATTCTTATCAATTATCAAGTTGATAAGGAAGTCTTGGCGAATTATTTACCAGAACCGTTTAAACCCAAATTAGTAAACGGAAAAGGTATTGCAGGAATTTGTCTGATAAGACTAAAAGAAATTAGACCAAAAGGATTGCCCAAACAAATTGGAATTTCCTCTGAAAATGGTGCTCATAGAATTGCAGTTGAGTGGACTGAAAATGGGAAATTGAAAGAAGGCGTATTTATCCCGAGAAGGGACACGTCATCAATATTGAACTCATTAGCTGGTGGAACGATATTTCCTGGTGTTCATAATTTAGCGAAATTTACAGTAAACGAATCTGATGGTAATTATGAAATCAGTTTTGTAAGTCAAGACAAAACATCTTTGTCGATAAAGGCAAAGGAAGCCAAAGAGTGGCATAATGAAAGTGTATTTGATGATTTAGAATGCGTTTCTGATTTCTTTGAACGTGGCTCAATTGGATATTCACCAGATAAGAATGATTTTGACGGGCTTGAACTCAAAGCCTATAGTTGGAAAGTGTCACTTTTAGATGTAGAAAAGGTTGAATCCAGTTTTTTTGAAGACAAAAGCATTTTTCCAGAAGGTTCAATAAAATTCGACAATGCGTTATTAATGAAGAATATCGAACACGAATGGATAGGATTAAAAAAAATAAAAAATGCCACTCACATTGTGTAGCTATTGGTTATCTGCTAAAATTAGATGTTGCATTGAGGTCTGCTTTGATTGCTGACATTATTATTACGATGCCAAAAGATACTATCCCCACTTTAAGCACACCGATTGAAAGAGTCATTGCTGTCATAGCAGGTTGTGTATTGGGTATAGGTATCACCTATTTGTTTCATTTTAAAGAACGCGATGCGCTTAAAATTCGTTCGTAATCGTCTCCAAACGCAGTACATTTGTCCCGTATCTTAAAAGTAAAACAATACCCCCCTCAGTAAAAAATCAAAAAAAACCCTCTAAAAGGATGTTTTAGGTGGTTTATGTTTAACTTAGCTTAATAAAATCACGATATGAAAACCTTCTTTTACCTTCTTTTGATGTTAGTGATGTCAAACGTCCCAATTTTTTCACAAGCCTATACAGGAAGAGCTTGGCACGACTCTATTCAAACAATTCCTGGAAAAATTCAATGCGCGTTTTTTGATGAAGGCGGTCAAGGTATTACCTATAATGACGCTGACGCTGTGAACAATGGCAGCGGAAAACTGAACCCAAATGATGGCAATTACTACAATACTTTTCGGATGAACGAAGGCGTTGATATTTCTTACACAAAAACAAAGGAGATAGACAACAATCCTTATAATATTGTAGAACCTTTGATGAATCAACTATATGTGGGTTGGACAACGGCTGGTGAATGGATCAATTATACCATCGAAATTAAACAAGCGGGTACTTACCAACTCTCGCTCATGTACACTGCAAATGCGGATGGCAAAATAGCCTTATCATTGGATGGAAAAGATATTTCTGGTAATTTATTGGTCAGGTCAACCTATCATTTTAAAGAACCTATTCCTTGGCGGCAATGGCACCATTGGAACAAAGTAGAAAACTTAGCCACATTCGTCTTACCCGAAGGTAAACATGTTTTAACCTTGCATACTGTTGAAAATGGCAATATGAATTATGATTATCTGGAATTTAATAGAGTGAACTAACATTATTAGGAAATGAAGAACTATGCGCTCGCTATTTTGATTTTTGGGGAAATAAATTCAAACAGGAATGCCCTGACTGAAGAAAAGTACAGCGGTCTCGCAACCGCTTTCACTGAAAAAGGTTTTCGGGTTGATTCTGTTGTTTACAATGACTTGCTGGCAGATAAATTAGCCACAGAATTATTGCCCTATGATGCCATCCTTGTTTGGGTGAATCCCATTGAACAAGGCAATGACAGGAAAAAACTGGATGTTTTATTGTCGGATTTGTCCGACAAAGGTTGTTTTGTGTCGGCTCATCCAGAAGTCATCTTAAAAATAGGGACAAAAGATATTTTATATAAAACAAAGGATTTAGCATTTGGGGGAGATATAAATTTGTATGATTCCTTTGACGATTTGAGAGCAAATTTTCCAGATGCCAAACAACCTTTGGGTTTAAGAATTTTGAAACAATACAGAGGCAATGGTGGAAACGGCGTTTTCAAGGTTGATACCAGCGCCATTGATCAAAACAAAATAAGCATTACTCATGCGAAAGGCGATGTCGGAGAACGACAAATAACAATAGCAGAATTTTTTGAAGAACTGAAAATGTTCTTTCAAAATAAAGGCATGTTGATAGACCAAGCATGGAACCCAAATATCATCAATGGCATGGTGCGTTGTTATCTCACAGGCACGAAAGTAAACGGATTTGGATACCAAGAAATTAATGCGCTTTATCCTACGAGCGATAAAATCCCTAAAAAACCAAGCAAACGGTTTTATTTCACAGAAGAATGTGGTTTGTTTCAGGATTTAAGAACCATAATGGAAACAAAATGGGTACCTCAATTGCAGGAACTCACTTCTATAAAAACAGATAGGATGCCTGTTATATGGGACGCAGATTTTTTTATCAATACTATCAATACAGAAAACGCCCATGAAAAATATACGTTGTGCGAAATAAATGCGAGCTGCGTATCGCCTTTTCCTGAAAGTGCGATTCCTCATATCGTCGCAGAAGTCAGCCGTAGAATCGCTGCTAAGAAACTGTAATAAGGTTTTACACCACAAATTGGGACATTAATCTCCATGCTCGATTGGTTGAATGAATCCGTCTTCAGAGTCACAAAAAAATTGACTGTTGAACAATTGGATTATTTACATGACAATGATTCAAATACAATTGGGTCATTGATGATGCACGTGGCAGCGACGGAGGTTGTTTATCAAGACATAACCTTTAAAAACTTAGAAGATTTTTCCAAAGAAAATAAAAAGAAATGGAATGTTGCCATGGAACTCGGAACAACAGCTCGAACTCAAATTAAAGGCAATAATTTCGATTATTATAAGGAAGCCATGAATGAAGCGAGAGCCAATACAAAATTAGAAATGAAAAAAAGAGATGATGATTGGTTGCTTTCAGGCGAAACAAAACAGTGGGATTGGAATAATTACTGCAAGTGGTTTCATGTTGCCGAACATTTTGCCAATCACCGCGGACAAATGACTTGGTACGCCAAAAGATTGTCAAAGTAGTTCGTCAACTTTATACATCACAGTATTTGAAAAGCCTTTTGTTCCAAGCAGAAGGCTTTTTTGTTTGCGGGTTATCTTTATTTTTCGACATTTGAATAAAATGATATTAAAATCATAGATTTACACCTTTAGAATTATTCAATTCGGATAGAACACTGACATCCAATTTGTTGAAGATTCTTGAATTCTAACATTAAATCAAAATATTTTATGAAAATGCTGAAAAAACTATGTGTGACACTCCTATTGATGTCATTTATCTTGCAAACAGATGCGCGCCCCGCCCACTATTTTTGGGGTGTAACAGGACATCGAGTCGTTGGTGAAATTGCCAATGCACACCTTTGTCGTAAAGCTAAAAACAATATTCGGGAGATATTAGGCAACGAATCTATTGCCATTTCAAGCAATTGGGCTGATTTTATTAAATCAGATTCAACGATGAAATATATAGACCCGTGGCATTATATCAATGTCAAATCAGGATTAAATTATTCCGAATTTGAAGCATACTTAAAGAAGGACACCGTCACAGATGCCTATACCAGAATTAATTTTTTGATAACAGAATTAAAAAACAAACAACTGTCGCTTGATAAAAAACAATTTTATCTGCGTTTACTCATTCATATCGTCGGCGATATTCACCAACCCATGCACACGGGTCGTGCTGAAGACTTAGGCGGCAACAGAGTGAAGGTTCTTTGGTTCAATGAACCCACTAATTTGCACAGTGTGTGGGATGATAAAATCATTGAATTCCAAAGATTGAGCTATACAGAATATACGAAAAACATCAATCATACGACAAAAGCACAAAGAAAAGAATGGCAACAGCAACCCATGTCGCAATGGCTTTTTGAATCGTACCAATTTGCGGATAAAATCTATGGCGGCATCACACAACCAGACCAAAAGTTGAGCTATCGCTACAATTATGACTATATTAGCATCGTCAATCAGCAATTATTGAAAGGCGGAGTGCGGTTGGCAGGTTTGTTAAACGATATTTTTGGATAATCAAATTCAATATTTATGAAAATACTTTATGTTTCGATATTGCTTTTATTAACAGGCATTTCTATGAGTTGTACAAGTCCGACAGCGATAGAAAAAAGTCCTGACAAAGGGTCTAAAATCATCACAGGTGCTGACCAAACAGAGAAGTATATCAACGACTTGATGAACAAAAGGGTCGCCATATTGGCAAACCCAACAACGATTATTGGTCAAAAACATCTTGTTGATAGCTTGATTTCAAGAGGGATTAACGTCATAAAAGTATTTGGACCTGAACATGGCTTCCGAGGCAATGCCAGTAATGGTACAAAAGTGACCGATGAAAAAGACCCTGCGACGGGTATTCCCATTATTTCCCTTTATGGTTCGAAAAGAAAACCATCCGCAGCCGACCTTGCTGATGTGGATGTGATGATATTCGATATTCAAGACGTGGGTTGTCGGTTCTACACCTATATCAATGTACTGAGGGATGTCATGGAAGGCTGCGCCGAAAACAACAAGGAATTGTTGATATTAGACAGACCCAATCCGAATGGTTATGTCATTGATGGGCCTATCTTAGATATGCGGTTGAAATCTGGTATTGGACAATTTCCGATACCTATTACGCATGGCATGACCATCGCAGAATTTGCTCAAATGATAAATGGTGAAGGTTGGATGGCAAACAAAATGACTTGCAAATTGAAAATCGTAACGGTTGCCCATTACAACCATGATATGCCTTATGTCTTGCCTGTAAAACCTTCGCCGAACTTAAATACGCAACAAAGTATCCTACTTTATCCGTCATTATGCTTGTTTGAAGGTGCCATTCTCAACTATGGACGAGGTACGCAGTTTCCTTTTACATTGCTTGGCAGTCCTCTTTTCAAGGACAAGTTTAGCTTTTCATTTACCCCCCTCAGTATTCCAGGCATGAGTGAGTCGCCTATCCACATGAATCAGGTATGTTACGGCATTGATTTAAGAAATTACGATGTGAACCAATTGCGGAAAACGAAAAGAATCAATATTGAATGGATGATTGACATGTACAATGCTTATCCAGAAAAAGACAGGTTTTTTGACAGAAGTTTTAGCAAACAGATGGGCAATATAGATTTTTTGGCAGGTGTTTCGGAATTTAAAGAACAAATCAAAGCGGGTAAATCCGCTAAAGAGATTCAACAATCTTGGGAGCCGGGTTTGTCAAATTATAAGGAAATGAGGAAGAAGTATTTGTTGTATAAATAAGTTGAAAAGGTACAGTAAACAAAAAATATCATACCCACAATTCTGAAAGAATTGAATATGAATAACCGTAGATGAAATCTACGGTTACGTCGAAAGGCTGTCTCATAACTCTGAAAGAGTTGAATTTCAAGCGATTATGAAGTTACTTCGCCTATTCAATTCCTTCGGAATTGGGAGATTGCACGTTACTTTTTCCGTAGATTTCATCTACGGTTAATCATATTCAATTCCTTCGGAATTAGGTATTTTTTTTTTAAAACAGCCCTTACTACACCTACTCTACCGCGTCCGCTTTGTCTTATTGTTTTTATAATCCTGAAAAATAAACTCACCCAAACCTTGTAAACTGCTGTAAAACGCTTTACCGTTATTGGCTTTCGTAAATTCATCTACAAAATTCTGCAAATAAGGATCGCGAGCAATCATAAAGGTTGTGATAGGCACATTCAACTTGCGGCATTGAGCAGCCAATGCAAGCGTTCGAGCAATGATTTTTCTATCCAAGCCCCAAGAGTTTTTATAGTATTGTTTTCCTTTTTTAATGCACGTTGGTTTCCCATCGGTAATCATAAAGATTTGTTTGTTCGGATTGCGGCGGCGTTTCAATAAGTCCATCGCCAACTCTAAACCCGCAACAGTGTTTGTATGAAAAGGACCGACTTCCAAATAAGGCAAATCTTTCACTTCCACTTGCCAAGCATCGTCGCCAAACACCACGATATCTAAAGTATCTTTCGGATAACGTGTCTGAATCAACTCTGCTAAAGCCATTGCAACACGTTTTGCGGGCGTAATACGGTCTTCTCCATAAAGAATCATCGAGTGTGAAATATCAATCATCATCACCGTTGACATTTGGCTTTGATTGAAGGTCTCATACATTTCAAGGTCGTCGTGTGACAACTTAAAATCATCTAAACCATGGTTGATTTGTGCATTCCGAATGGTATTCGTCATGGCTAAGTTTTCCAAAGGATCACCAAATTCGTAAGGTTTGAGATCGCTTGTGAATTCATCGCCGCGTCCACCATAGTCCGTTGAGTGATTCCCACGCTTCGCCTTTTTCATATTGCCAAAAATATCTTCCAACGCCTTTTGACGCAAACCCATTTCCATCTTCGCCGTTAAGCGAAAACCACCCCCCTCAGTATTTTCAGGTTTTAAGAAGCCTTTATCAATCAAATCCTGTACAAAATCACCGATTCCGTAGTCTGGAGTTGTCAAATTATACTCTTTATCCAGCTGTGTCAACCAAGCCAAAGCCTCTGGCACATCACCAGAAGTAAACATCAAAAGTTCTTGTAAGATTTTGAATAATCGCTCGAAAGGTGTTCCCTCTTCGGGCAATGGAACGTAATTGGAAAAGCGAAATCCTTTGTTTGACATAGTGTATTTGTTGAATGGTTATTGGTTATTGGGGATTAGTTATACGTTTATACCAGTAACTAATCCCCAATAACCAATCAACCAAATTATAATTTATTTAATTCACGTTGAATATTTTCCTTTGCTTTGGCTTCTGTTGTGTTTTGAAAAAGATAAGTATGATAAATATGAGGCCGTTCAAGCATTGCACTCAAAACTTTACGCCGCCCACGTTTATAGAGAAAAGAAGGCATAAGGCTGAATTCCTCTCGTATTTGTCTGGCATAAACATCATAAATAGCGTCATCAGATCCCAAAATAGACATATCGAAGTCAAGGAAAAAATTTAAATCCGGATCATTATCGGACTCATGTGTTTTAGTCGCTTCAATAAAACGAACCACTTTTTCGATACTTTCCACAGGCATTGTTGTTTCTTTCAAGACTTCTTTAGCCCAAAAAGCACTTTTTTCTTCGTTGTCATCTCGCCAAGTGCTGTATATAGCATCGTGAAACCAAATAGCAAAAAAGACAACGTCTTGATTTTGGATACTCGACTTATGTTCCTCAAAGAGACTCAGTAATTTTATGATATGCGTTAATCCATGGTATTGACGATTATCAGAAGAGTAAAAACGAATCAACTCATCAAATGTGTTGTTGATGAAAGCTGTATTACCAGAGTATTTTGACAGTTTTTTGTAGAAGATAATCCTTAAATAATCCTTTTTCATAGTTAAAAAAGAGAAGTTGACTTTGGTACTCGTTTGTTTAAAAAGTTGTAGAACCGTTTAGAAAATAGATGAATTTCATGGGAAATTCAAATTTTGATACGAAATTACACTCTTTCAAACAAAACATAGCAATAACATCACGAAATCTTTTTTTTGCATATCATTACCCCCCCTCAGTATCCAACAACTATTTCTCAATTTTAAGTGGACAAAGCACAGCAACGCATCAAACGCTCATAATCGGGAATATCTGAAGCCATTTTATGAATATGCTGATCTTTTATTTCGCCTTCATGCAACATAAAAGCACCGGGCATCTGAAAACTATCGCCTAAATGTTTCCCCATTTCATTACCATAACTCGCCTTACTTGAAAAGCCTCGAATCCACGTTTGTAAACCAAACAACTGTGTAAAACTGCCTTTTACCAAACCAAAAGCAGCATAATAACGACATTCAGGGTCGCTAACATGTTCAACACCTACAAGGTTAAATTTCTTGAAATAAATTTCTGCCACATCATTTTCAGCCATGTGAACGAAAACCAATTCAGTACCTGCATCAGTTAAGTCTTTTCGTTGCTTCGACAATTCATCCATCGCTTGTCGGCAAAATTGACAACCAAAATGGCGCAAAAAAACCAGCATTATTGGCTTTTCATTGGACATGTTCAACAAAGTATGACCCTTTTGAGTGGTCATTTCAGAAATTATATCATTTTTGACAGGAGTCATAAAGTTTGATTTTATTCTTAAAAACACAAATTACCAATGTTTGTTTAGAATTACGCCACAGACTTCTTTCATTTTGTCAGTAAATGTAAAAAAAAACGCCCCACTTTTCAGCAAGGCGTTTTTTTATGCACAATAACATTATTTATTCAACAATTTCGGCAGCCGATTCTTCTGAATCATCCCCCTCAGTATTTTCATCAGAAATAATATCCGTCGTTTCAACACCTTCTTCGATGATAACATCGTCAATGATTTCTTCAACGACAATATCTTCAATCATAGCGACATCAGCGATTTCCTCACCTTCATCTAATTTGATGATGCGAACACCTTGCGTGGCACGACCTTGAATACGTATTGAAGCGGCATCCATACGGATTGTAATACCCGATTTTGTTGTGACAACAAGGTCTTCTGAATCTTTAACAGATTTGAGTGCAACGACTTTACCTGTTTTTGCCGTTACGTCCATTGTTTTCACACCACGACCACCGCGATTGTTGACCAAACGATAATCCTCAACATCTGTCCGTTTGCCATAACCATTTTCAGAAATGACCATGACAGAGGTTTCAGAATCGCCTTTTTCGATGGCAATCATGCCGATAACGATGTCTGTTCCGTCTTCATCAATCTCCAAACCTGCGACACCTGTACTGGCGCGCAACATCGGGCGTACGCGGCTTTCAGGGAAACGGATTGTCCGACCATTACGGTTAGCAATCAATATCTCGCAATTGCCATTTGTGAGTTTTACTTCAACCAATTCATCGCCTTCCCGAATGTCAATGGCTGTGATACCACCGTTACGCGGACGGGTGAAATGCTCAACAGATGTTTTTTTGACCAAACCATTCCGCGTTGCAAAAACAATGAAATGTGAACTGGTAAACTCTTTGTCCGTCAAGTCTTTGATTTTGATATAAGACTTCACTTTATCATCTGCTGGCATCGAAAGGATGTTTTGAATCACACGACCCGACGATACTTTTGTACCTTCTGGAATTTCGTAAGCCCGCAACCAATAACATTTGCCTTTTTCAGAGAAAAACATCAGGTAATCGTGCGAATTGGCAATAAACATGTGTTCAACGAAATCTTCGTTACGTGTTTTTGCACCACGGCTACCACGTCCGCCCCTGCCCTGCGCCTTGTATTCAGTCGTTGCTGTGCGTTTGATATAGCCTAAATGTGAAATCGTCACAACCATATCTTCTGCTTCGATGAGGTCAGTCATCGAAATATCACCGTCGGCATGTTCGATGTCTGTGCGGCGTTCGTCACCGAAACGGTCACGAATATTTGTTGTTTCTTCTTTGATGATGTCACGACGCATCTGTTCAGAATCTAAAATTGCTTTCAGATGCAAAATCAACTTTTGCAATTCTTCGTATTCGTGCAGAATTTTGTCGCGCTCCAAACCTGTCAAACGTTGCAAACGCATTTCCAAAATGGCTTTTGCTTGAACATCTGAAAGATTATAGGTTTTCGATAAAACGCCCCCCTCAGTAAGAACGCCAATAACGGCGGCTGTGGCATCGCTCAAGTTGTAGGTTTGAGTCGTCAAACCTGCCATTGCTTCATCTGCATTTTTTGAACCGCGAATGATGCTGATGATTTTGTCCAAATCATCGAGGGCGACGTATAGACCTTCTAAGATATGCGCGCGGTCTTCGGCTTTTTTCAAATCAAATTTTGTCCGACGTACAATGACTTCAAGACGGAATTTGATAAACTCCTCTAACATCTGCTTGACATTCAAGACCATCGGGCGACCATTGACCAAGACGACATTGTTGATACCGTAGCTGGTTTGCAACGGTGTCATTTTGTAGAGTTGGTTCAGAATGACATTCGCAGCAGCATCGCGTTTGAGTTCGATGACGACACGAATACCTTCTTTATTTGATTCGTTCCGAATTTCAGAAATGCCTTCTATCTTTTTATCAACGGCCAGTTCTTCTATTTTTTGATGTAAAACGGCAGGATTGACTTGATAAGGCACTTCTCTGATGATGATGGTTTCACGTCCGCCATGATTGACGATTTCAGCTTTACCACGAACAACGACACGACCACGACCTGTCTCAAAACCTTCGATAACGCCCGACATACCATATATCGTACCGCCCGTTGGAAAGTCAGGTGCTTTGATGTGTTGTATCAATTCCGTTATCGTAATATCTGGATTGTCCACCATCGCCATCAAGCCGTTGCACACCTCTGTCAAGTTGTGCGGCATCATGCGAGTAGCCATACCGACGGCAATACCTTCTGCACCATTTATTAAAAGGTTGGGCAATTGCGTAGGCAGAACAGTGGGTTCTTTTAGTGAATCATCAAAGTTGAGTTGAAAATCAACGGTATCTTTTTCTAAGTCCGTAAGGATTTCGTCGCTGATGCGGCGCAAACGGGCTTCGGTATAACGCATTGCTGCCGCCGAGTCACCCTCAATAGAGCCAAAGTTACCTTGACCATCAATGAGTGGATAACGGAGCGACCAGTCCTGCGCCATACGCACGAGGGTATCATATACAGATGCATCACCATGCGGGTGATATTTACCCATGACCTCACCGACGATACGTGCTGACTTCTTATGGGGTTTGTTGTAGGACATACCGAGTTCGGACATACCAAACAAAACGCGGCGGTGAACGGGCTTCAATCCGTCACGTACATCAGGCAAAGCACGAGACACAATAACGGACATCGAGTAGTCAATGTACGCCGACTTCATGTGGTCTTCGATATTGACCTTTACGATTCTTGAATTTGACATATAATCTTGTATTGTTGAGTTGTTATATTGTAAATGGTTGTAACAGAGGGAAAAAAACAGCCCATAAACCATAAGTTATATCACTGTTACACCATATAACGAAACACCTTGTCTTAAAGGCACGCAAAATTACACATTTTGGCTCGAAAAACGAAGAAATGTTGAAAAGTTTTCGGTTATACTGAGGGGGTACTTTTTGATAAAAATTTGATTGTCAAGGATTTGCAATAACGTTGAAAACATTGTTTTTTGATACCCATTTCTAAAAAACAAGAAAGGTAAAGCCGATGTGAAACAGCTTTACCTTTCTTGTTCTATACGGGTTTTTACCCCCCTTCCCAAGGAATCCTTTGGATCAGTATTGCACGTACTTTTGAAATATTTTAACGATTTCAGGCGGTGCTGTCATATCATCAAATTTAACAGAAACCATTTTACCGTTTTTTTTCATTGAAACAGAATAACTGAATCCATCGCGCATCGAACCGCTTTGGGTTTTATTCGGCATATTTTGCTCTGCCAATTCTAAACCATTGTCCTTAATTTCGGGTGTATCTGTTGACGATTCGTCGGATTCTAAGCCGCGCGTTTTGGGTTCAGATTTTACGTCTTCCGTTTTATCCTCCTTTTTCAAAGATTGTTCAGCAAGTGCATTGAGTGCATTCTGCTCATCTTTTGTCAAATCATCATAATCCAAATCGGCTTTGCTTGTGATGCCAATGAAGCCACCTTCTCTTTTTATTTTAATTTTCATTGTGTAGCTGTTTTTTTTTAATGGATAGTTGATAGTGGATAGATGATAATGGATAATATATTCGCGAGCGATGATTCGTTATATATTGAGTTCATAAGTATCGGATATTTTAAAAATATCCGATACTTGGTCATAATACACTATCATCTATCCATTATCAACTATCCACTATCCATTAATAAATTATCATTTAA
>JAYVFS010000321.1:0-23728 GCA_043772905.1 Saprospiraceae bacterium
ACAATCCAAATCGTATAATCTGTATCGCTGAAAGAAATGTATTTGCCATCGGCAGACCAAACAGGTTTGTAATAAAACGTGGGTTTCGTAAACGAAATCGCACGCGGCTTTTCCATGCCCATTTGGTCGTTAATCATCAATTGGTATTCGCCACTGGCATCTGAAAACCACGCAATCTTTTTGCCATCGGGCGACCACACAGGCGAACGGTCAGCCACGCCACTTGTGTTTGTGATATTCCGACCATCGCCATTTTCTTTTGGCACCGTGAAAATCTCACCGCGAGATTCAAACACAGCTCGTTGTCCTGTCGGAGACAAAGACGCATTGACTAAATCTGATGCTGGCACATCTTTCCAACGCGGACGTGCCCAATTGAAATCACCTTTAACATTGATAACCAATTGTTTCGTCTTGTTTGTGGAAGGGTCGAGAAGATGCAAAAAGCCCGCTTGCTCATAAACGATTTTATCGCCACACGCATCAATGCTTTTACAATCAAAATCCTTGTGAAAAGTAATTTGCTTCAAATCCTTTGTCCGTGGATTGAATCGCCAAACGTTGTTGGCATAATCGCGTTCTGAAAGGAAATAAACCTCATTTTTAAACCAAACCGGGTCACTGTGTCTTTCATTCGTGGCTTGTGGGGTTTGAATCAACGAATAATCTTTCAGGTTCATAATCCAAATCGGTTGCGCTTGTCCACCGCGATAGTTGCGCCATTCTGGATCCCAAAGGGTTATCGGTGTGTAAGCTACGTAATTCCCATCATCGGACAAATCACCAAAAGAGGCTTGAGGTATCGGCAATTCTGTTTCTTTGCCCCCCTCAGTACTGACGGTATAAAAGTGATTAATCATTGTCGGAACACCCATCCGTCCAGAACGAAACAGCACTTGTTTGCCGTCAGGTGTCCAACCTTGAACAATATCCGCATCGGGATGAAAGGTCAAACGTTTCGGTTCACCCCCCTCAGTATTGACGACAAAAACATCGGTATTGCCATCGTATTGCGCCGAAAAAGCAATCATTTTGCCATCTGGAGAAAAATGCGGAAAACTTTCCGTCCCTTCATGACTCGTCAATCGTTTGGCATCGCCGCCTTCTCTGTCCACTAACCACAAATCGTCGGCATAGACAAAAACGATGTGTTTCGCACTAATCGTCGGTTGTCGCAACAAACGTGTGCCTTGCGCAGAGAGTAGCGATGTGCCCAAAAAGAAACCTAAAATAAGGAATTGTAATCGTTGATTCATATTTTAAAATTGGATTGATGTGAAATGTTTTTTTTCAATGCTAAAAGTAAGAAACAATACGCAAACAAGGATTTTATTAGACGAAATGGTGAAAGGCAGGGCATAAAAAGAGCGGTCAATTTTTCGGCTTCTTGGTTCTAAGAGCATAAAAAGAATACTTATTTTGAGATTTTTATTGATGAACCCAAATCAATTTTTATCTTTGATGAATAATCATTAACCCATTTTAATTGATAAGAAATGGTATTATATCGGCGGCGGTGCGCTGCTATTGTTGCTTATTATCCTCCTTGTGCCCAAAGGTTCTGATGAACCAGCCGCGAATAACAACGCGTTGAATGGACATTCCGTCAGTTCGGTTAGCTACGATGAAACGGGTCGTTTTACTAAAGATGGGGAAAGTTGGATAGAAGATACGAAAGATGGCACAGCACTCAGGATGCATGAAGTCAGTACAGAAGAATGTTGCGTTCATCTTCGGGATGATATGAGAGGCATGAATATCTTATTGGATTTGACATTAGGGCGCATCACTTGGCAAGGCGACGATGGCAAAAAATATTATGTCACCATTCAAGGTTTTCAATAGTCCATGCTTTTGTGTAATCAGCATTGAAAACAGTCTCTTAATTTTTATTATAAAAAAAATATCTATATTTATTTGCAAATGTCAAATGAATATAGATATTTTTGTTTTATATAACGAATTTTACTGAGGGGGGTATATTGAACCCTTCAATAAACAACATTTGAATCCAATTTTTTAAATTAAAAAACTTGTATCATTATGACAAGTGAAGTTTTAGTAACCATGAGCATCCAAGAGGTCGCTCAAGCCATTGAGGCACATCACCAAGAGTCCAATCTGCTGTATGAAGCGTTGGGCAGTAAAATCGCCAAAAAAACCGACGGGGCATTAAACTTAGGTGATGAAAAACTCGATGTTGCCGAGTATTGGCTCAAAATTGCCAAAGAATATCGAAGTGATTTGCCCATGAATTTTGACCTCAATGGTTTTGAAGAAGCCGTTTTGGGTTTCAAATTTATGGTTGATTATGCCGGCAAAAACGGCAACTTGACCGTCAAATTAAAAACGGCTCGTGAAACGGCGTCAAAAGATTGTCGGTTTTTCAGTGCTCAAGTGCGTAAAAGGGTTCAAGAGTTATCGAAAAACCCCATCTATGCTTTGATTTTGGAAAAAGAACCCAACAAACGTCAAGCCAAAGAAAAGGCAAAGGATTCGGCGGAAACGCCTACTGCGACGGCGGCGGCAAACTAAAACAAGTGACTTGGGAAAACAACCGCTAAGAGCTGCAAAAGCTTTTAGCGGTTTTTTTATGTTCCTATCCGAGTTTTAGAACTCTGATTGGGCGTTCCAGAACTCGACTTTAGAGTTTTACAACTTGGGGTAGTAAGTTCTACAACTCTGACTTGAAGTTGTAGAACTCTGACTTGGAGTTCTACAACTCTGACTTGGAGTTTTACAACTCTGACTTGGAGTTCTACAACTCTGACTTGAAGTTTTACAACTCTGACTTAGAGTTCTAAAACTCTGATTTAGAGTTTTAGAACTTGGGGTAGTAAGTTTTAAAACTCGGGATTGAAGTTCTCGAACTTGGGTTTAGAGTTCTGGAACTTGAATTTAAGGTTGAAATACTGAGGGGGATGAAATCCAAATTTGATGCGGACAGAGCAAAGTGCTAAAAACGAGTAGAGCATCTATCATCTTGTAACCCGTCGTTTCAACGGCGGGGTGATGGGTAACCACGCCTCTCATCTATCTTCTTTTCAAAACATCACAACTTATTTATGTAGTTTGATGTGATGTTTTGAAAAGAAGATAGATGCTGGGAAAGCGTAGCGTAAACCCCCTCGTTGAAACGAGGGGTTACAAGATGATAGATGTTGTTCCTGCTATTAGCCATTTTTAATGTCGGCATCAAAATTTCACTTTGTTTGCCCTTATGCCGAACGAAGACTGTTTGTTGAGTCGTTGGTTGATTCTGTTTGATTGTTGTGGGCAATGGGTTTTTTACTGAGGGGTGCTTTAATTTTGGCTTTGTTCGATATTGATTTCTTATGCATGACCCACAATATAATCAGTACTCATCGTACCTTATTAGCCAGTCATCATTTCATAATGCTTACTCTGTACTTTTGTATTTTTATCTTCATCAAAAACACCTGTTTCTATGATTGCTTTTCCAAGTATTTGAATAACAGGAACAGATACTGAATTGCCTATAAGTTTCATCCACCGTACACGTTGTGCTGGTAAAATATAATTTTTCGGAAATCCTTGAATTTGACAGGCTTCCTCTTGGGTTATTTTGCGATATTGGTCTTTTTTGTAAATTTCACTCAAAAACTTTTCCTTATACTCTTCTTCGCTTTGTGCATCTATGTCTTTGATTGCAATGAAATCGTTGGTGTCACTTGCAACTAAAGTTGGAAAAATATTAGAGCTTGGCAAAAAAATACGATTTACACCATATAGTCCTGTACTTATCTTTGTGTTTTTAAAATCGTATCTTATTTCATTACAAATTATAATTTCTTTATTTTTTAAATCTTCAATTATCTTGAGTATTGATATTCTTTGGATTTTTACAGTTTTATTATTTTTTATTCTATCAATATTTAAAATATCGCCATTTGCGCATTCCAATATTGAAAGTTCGTCTGGACTTAAATTTTCATTTAAATCACTCATTATTTTAAATTGATACTCTTCTTCTTTTAAAATATTCAAATTAACTAAACCTTGTAGGTCATTTATTGTAATTGAATTATCTAATGCTTGCAAATGTACAAATGACAAAGGGTTGCCATCTAACATCCCATAGGCACTTTTTCTTCTATTTTTTAATAATAGATAGCAGATATGCTTTTGAAAATCAGTCGTTTCTATAATATCCCAAGAGTGGATTGTGGAGTGACCATTGCGTAAATCATTAAATAAAAAATAATCATTAAAACCTTTATTATTTGATAAGCTCATACTTTTTTTCAATATTGCTTCTCCAAATAAATCTCTTTGCACAAACTGTTCTTTATCAACCTGTTGGTTACTTTTTTTTACATCAGCCAAAATATCAGAGAGTTGAATCTTATTTTGTATAGGTTGAGGCAATTGAAACTTGTTATAAAAGTATTCTTCTAAAAAACCAATAATGTAAATACGTACTCGATTTTGCGGAACGCCATAATCATAAGAATTGAGAACATAGTAATTTGCATGATAACCTGCTTCTTTTATTCTTTCTAAAATATAATTTAAGGCTTGTTGATTTCTTGGGTCAACCAAACCTTTAACATTTTCAAAAATAAAAGCCTTCGGTTTGGATTGATTTAAGAGATAAATTGTATCGTTCCACAATTGTCCTCTATCGTCATCAAAACCCAAATTGCGCCCTGCAATTGACCAACTTTGGCAAGGGACACCGCCTGTTAGTAAGTCATGCTTAGGTAATTCTTTAATTTTCGCAATATCACCCAAATTATAAGTCATATCCTCGTTAAAGTTCGTGCAATAAGTTTGAATTGCGTCTTTATTTATCTCACTAAAATTCATACAAGTGCCACCGAGGTTATTCAACGCAAGTCGAAATCCGCCAATACCTGAGAAAAGGTCAATAAATGTAAATGAAGAGTTATTATCTTTAGTCATATTTTAATTTAATTATTTTAGTATGTTTTCTTGGCTATCGGAAGGGGGTTCTATTTTTAAAAACTCTCGATAAATACGTTCTCTGTATTCTTTACCCAAAAGGTTAATTTCATTTATGAAGTTTTGATAAGTTTCTTCACCCCCAATTAAATCCCAAAATTCGTTTCCAATTAAAACAGTTTTATCAGTTTGCATATTAAACCATCGCATTGGAAAACCCCATTTATAATTCTCTTTTTTACCGTAAGGATTATAGGCTAAAGCATAAAATGCGGCGGTTACTTGTAAAGGTTCCATTGCCAAAAGTTTAAATATTTTTTCTTTACTGACCTTTGTTTGGTCGCTATTAGGTAAAGGTGCTTTTAATTCAAACGCATATTTTTCACCTGTTTGCTCATTTTCTACGTAAATATCGCAAACAACAGTCACAGGTATTGGTTCTCCTTTTCCTTCCAGAATATAAGCCATTTCTTTATCCCAATCAGGTTTTTGTTTGGCTGTATCTTTCGAGGCATGTTCAAGTCTATTAAGTGTCTCTTGAATTCTTCTAAGGCGTTCTGTTGAAACTGTTCCTTCAATTGCGTGACCCATAATACATTTTCCATGTGCTTCGGTGGCTACGACGCTTGCTAATTTTTCCCAAACTTTACCAAAAGGTGTTACAAAACGACGTTCAAAATGAGAACCTTTAAATATTTCATCAGGTACTAAAGCCGCATAAAGGGGTTTACTTGAATGGTGTTCTTCTTTGACAAATGGGTCTTCTTCCAAGACACGAACCATAACTCTATCCATCATTATCGTTACGACTTCTTTTATTGCGGCTGCAACGCGCTCTTGTCTGTTCATTTTAAATTTTAATCTGTTTTAGATTGCGTTAAGATTGAGCAAAAGTACGTTTTTATGGTTTATCTTGTATCGTTGTATCAAATACAAAAAATAACAAAGCCGCCCGATGTTGAAAAGACATCGAGCGGCTTTGTTGTTGTGGGCAATGGTTTTTTTACTGAGGGGGGTAAAACTAAGCGACAGCATATTTAGAATACACCCGCAAATCAGGCGATAAAAAACCAGCGACAATATCAGATTTAGGAACACCTTGTTCTTCAAGCATTTCGCCAACTGCCCATTCTGTCATATTTTGTTGTACCCAAATTTTACCATTGATGATGTCAAAGTGCATCGGACAGTCATGCACAAACCGGTCGCCTTCCCACCCAATCGTGACAACTTGATAACGATGGTTTTCTTTATCAATGATTAGTTGATTGCCACCAACGACATTGGCGTATTGTATTTTGGCATACTCATTCAGTATAGACAAAATCGCTTTCTCGTATTTTTTTAATTTTCTATCCATTGCGTGATGATTTGATTGGTTTGATTATAGACAACAACTTTAAATTTTTCCTCTTGCATTGTTGTTTGAATAACGGTTTCCTTAAAATAATGGGTATAAATGCTTTCGGGTATTGCCAAGTAAAGCATTCTTTCAGGCTGAATGAGTTTTAAAACGTTTCTATAAATGACATATTTCCCAACCGCTTCATAAAGGGCAGTGATTAAAGATAAATTAGTGAACGTTTTAATTTCCACAGCTATTTTCTTTGAGTCCCGCTCTGCTTCGATGATGCGTTCTGCGCCAATATCAATTTGGACTTGTACATTGCCAATTTTGAAAGTAAGCGGGTCTGCCGTTATCGTCCAACCTTCTTTTATAAGTGCTTCTTTGACATTATCATGAAATAAATCTCTTGCCATTTTGGTTTCTTTCTTGCAAAGATAAAAGTTTTCAGAAAACAAGAAGAGAAAAAAGCCCAAAATACTGAGGGGTTATTTCCCACAACAACAAAGCCGCCCGAAGTTGAAAAGACATCGAGCGGCTTTGTTGTTGTGTATTAATCGACTCTTTTTAGTTGTGAAGAAACCACAGCGAGCAAATAGCCCCGTCATTTTACTCAAGTTGGGGAATATTATACTCAATTGCACTCTATAAAACGAAGGTACATTTTTTTTATACTTTAATTATCTGCCCTTAAGTTTCTGACTAAATAGAAAAGGAGCAATGGCATGGTAAACTTATACAATCCATACGTTTTTGAGGATTTCCCTCTCATTCTTACTTTAATTTCATAACATAAATAACAAACATTAAGATGAAAGCTTTAAAGAAAACATGCACCACCGTCCTTATGTTGCTTACAATCGTAGCAGCTTATGCTCATCAATCTAACATCGTCGGTTTCGGCACAGAGCCACCTTACGAAATCACGACTGTCAGGGTTTATAAAGCATCATCAAACATTACTTTGCAATACGTTGCGTCGTCAAACAACGCCAATGACTTAGTATTGAAAACAGGCAATTTATCTACAGCAGGGCTGATGTATTTTGTACAAGATGCCGAAGGTCTTGTCATGAAAAGCAATCGCATAGGAAGTAATGAAATAGCAATTAACTTAGAGGATTTGGCTGCGGGCACTTATTTTCTCATTGTTTCCAATGATGATTCGTCAAAAACGTTTAAAGTTATTAAAAGAAGTGAAAGTAATGGTGTTGTCACCATGAGTAAGTAGAGGCAAAGCTTAGCATTGAAATTCCTTGTACAACAAAGCCGCTTGAAGTTTAAAAGACATCAAGCGGCTTTGTTGTTGTGGAAAATAGGCGTTTTACTGAGGGGTGCAAACTACTTCACTTTCAACCCCATATTGTAAAACATAAATGCATAAATATCCGCTTGTTCTTGAATCTGTTTAGCCGTCGGTTTTCCTGCACCATGTCCTGCCGATGTTTCGATACGAATCAAAGCAGGATTGTCACCCATTTGTGCGGCTTGTAAAGTGGCTGCAAACTTGAAAGAATGGGCGGGCACAACGCGGTCGTCGTGGTCGCCAGTTGTGACCATTGTGGCTGGATATTTTGTCCCTTTTTTGATATTGTGTAAAGGTGAAAACTTGTAGAGATAACCGAAACCGTCTTTTTCCTCACTCAAACCATAATCGGTTGACCAAGCGCGTCCGATGGTAAATTTATCATAACGCAACATATCTAAAACACCAACGGCGGGCAAAGCGACTCGGAACAATTCAGGACGTTGTGCCATACAAGCACCGACCAATAAACCGCCATTGGAACCGCCTTGAATGGCTAAGAAATCGGAAGCTGTATATTTTTCTTTGATTAGATATTCAGCCGCCGCGATGAAATCATCGAAGACATTTTGTTTGCGTTCTTTCGTTCCGGCGGCGTGCCATTCTTCGCCAAATTCGCCACCACCTCGAAGGTTTGCTACGGCATAAATACCGCCCATATCGAGTAAAGCGGCACGAGAAGGACTGAATCCAGGTGTCATAGAAATATTGAATCCACCATAACCGTATAGGAGTGTTGGGTTTTTACCTGTCCGTTTTGTTCCTTTTTTCATCGTGATGAACATCGGCACTTTTGTTCCATCTTTGGACGTGTACCAAACCTGTTTGGTGGTGTAATTATCAGAATTGAAATCTACTTTTGGCGCTTTGAAAATAGTGGATTTCATTGTTTTGATATCTAATTGGTAAATAGTCGGCGGACGCGTATAGCTCGAAAAGGAATAAAATGCTTGGTTTTCATCGCGTTTGCCACTGATACCGCCAATAGTGCCAATGCCAGGCAGTTTTAAATCATTTAAAAACTTGCCAGACAAATCGTAGAATTTGACAGCACTCGCCGCATCGTGCAACCAATAAGTCACCAATTTGCCGCCGACAATGCCTGCACCTTGCAAAACATCTTTTGGATGTTCAGGTACAATTTCTTTCCAATTCTTTTCATCGGGCATATTGATATTGACAGCGATGATTCGACCGCGCGGTGCTTTATAATCTGTTTCAATCAAAACCCAATCGCCATCGTTGTCAATAACATTCCAATCGTTTTTGAAATCATTGGCAATCGTTACCCAATCACCATTGTTTTGTAAGTCTTTGATTTTCATCATATTACCTTTCGTGCTTTCGGTTGGATAAGCGACGAGAAAACGTTCATCTTCCGTTGTCTCAGAACCAAAGCGGCGGTTTTTATGCTCCGTATCTTCCATAATGAGCTCGTCATCAGATTGCAGCGTACCGACTTTGTGGTAATACATTTTACCAAATTCTGCTTTGACAGTCAACTCTTTACCCTTTTCAGGCGTTGGATATTTTGAATAATAAAAACCATCGCCTGCCCAAGCGATGCCTGAAAACTTGACCCAACCGAGTTCTTCTTTCAAGGTTTCGCCCGTTTTCAAGTCTTTGATATAAACGGTTTGCCAATCAGAACCTGCTTTCGAGAGTTGGTAAGCCATTTTATCACCTGCTTTGTTAAACGAAATCGCACCCAAAGCAACAGTTCCGTCTTTTGAAAGGGTGTTTGGGTCAATAACTACTGAGGGGGGGGCATTGAGGTCGTTTTGGACGTACAAAACAAATTGGTTTTGCAAACCATCGTTTTTATAAAAATAATATTTGTCCCCTTTTTTAAAAGGCGAGCCAAATTTTTCATAGTTCCACAACTTTTCAATGCGCGTTTTGGCAGCTTGACGGTTTGGGATTTTGTCGAGATAGGCATAAGTGACTTCATTTTGTCGTTTGACCCAATCCTTTGTTTCCGACGAGTTGTCGTCTTCGAGCCAGCGATAAGGGTCTGCGACTTTTGTTCCGTGATAGTCGTCTATTACTGAGGGGTCTTGCCTTGTAATTGGATAAGTCGGTTTATTGCTTTGCATAATTTGTGCTTGTGATGAATAATTAAACAGCGTTAAAGAGATAAAAAAAGTGCCTTTTAGAACGTTCATTTTTGTATATTGATTGATTTAGTGATGAAAAATTTTATAAAAACGTTGGATTTTACTCGTTTGTGCAAAATAGCTTAAATTTGTCCTCACTTTAGTTTTCTGTGGTGAATAAAAATTTAAAATTAGAAAACAGTTTCTAATAAATTCTAAATATTATGATATTTAAAAATAAAGGATTTTCCCTACTCTTGTGTTTCTTTTTTGCTTTTGTAAGTGGTCTTCAATCTCAAGACTTTGTAACAGACCTTAGAAAAGCGCATCAGTTGCTTACAATTGCTCAAGAACGCGACAGGGTTGCTGCCGAGGCGCTTCAAGACGTAAAAAGCCGCCGTCAGCGTTTAGAGGAAGATTTGAGAGATGCTCAGGATAATCCTACATCAATGTCCAAAACAGAGAAAAAGAAACTGAAAAGTGAAATAAAATCTTTGCAAAAAAAAGAAGCGAATTTGATGCAAAGACGCAAATATGCGAATAATCTATTGTTGGATGTAACAGATATTTTGCAAGCAACGTCGAAGAAACGGACTAAGTTTATTTCTGAGTACGAGAAGCGTTATGGTGTTATAAAATTAGAACAAAGTACTGGAAGTCAATCTGTTACAACTGTTATTGCTCAACCTGTTGAGAAACCGAAACAAGAGATTTCAAAACCCGTTGGGAAGAAAGGGAGTAACGAAACGACGATTGCTGACCTTGAAAAAGCATCTTCAAATCCGCCCCAACCATTTGTGGGCAGTGATGTTATTGCCCCTTCACCGACAGACTCGGATAATAAAGAAACAGAAATAACAACGAAAGCGGTAAAGCCTTCAAAGACCAAATCTGTTGCCATAAAAGAGCCGAAATCCTCTAAATCCACCGCTGATAAAACATCTAAAAAGAAACCGGAACCTAAAGAAAAGCAGAAAAAAGAAGTTGTTATAGCTGAGCCAAAAACTAAAAAGAAACGTGACAGGCGCACAAAAGATAAGGTTTCCGCGAACGCTATGGTTCGACCAGAATCCAGCAAAACAGCCCTTAATTATAAAAAATTTGACCCTAAAGATGATGTGATGTCAATAACACCTTCGAGTTTAGATTGTAATTTGGCATTTGATGGCATGGATAATTTTACAGGAAAAAAGAAGCAGGAAACGACACCTATCACTTTATTCGCTCATACCGATGATTTTATGCGGGCGGCTATGAAAGATAAAGATTTTGTTACGTGTCAAGCCACTGCAACACGCGTTGAAGGCAGCCGTATTGTTTATCTCAACTTGACGATGACAATTCAAACGAAAGATGCACAACGCACATTTGGATTTTTAGATAGAGGCGCTTTGATTATTTTTCGTTTGATAAATGGTAAAAGAATCAGTTTGGCAACCAATAAAACAGATATTGGTGTTGTGGATGTTGAGAAAGGAACGACCACTTTTCGCGCTCAATTAGCCGTTGCCGAAACCGTTGAGTTAACGCAATCTGAATTAGATGTGATTCGTGTGTCATGGAGTGTTGGCTACGAAGACTATGAGATTTTTGATATGGATGTGCTGCGTAATTTATTCAAATGTTTGGATAAAAAATAGATGCTTTTTATGACAACAGATGGGCATGATGCGTGGGGTTTCACTGATTTTATTGAATTTCCCAATCGCTAATTATTACAGATTACCTTGAAAAGCAAGAAAATGAACAATGAAGCTAAGCTATAAAAAATTTGATTTACAACTAAAACACCCTTTTCGCATTGCCATTTACGCCCGAACTTTTACGCCTTTGGTGCTGATTGAAATCGAGAAAAATGGGCAAATAGGTTTTGGCGAATGTTCTATGCCGCCGTATCTTGGAGAAAACCAAGATACGGCTTTTGCTTTTTACAATGCCGTCGTTGAAAGTAAGATTTTAGAAAAACATGATTCGGACATCATTGATATTCAAGCAATTATGAACGAAATTGATGCTTTACGTGAAGGTCATACGGCTGCAAAAGCTGCCATTGACATTGCTTTACACGACTTAAAAGGTCAATTAGAACACAAACCTGTTTGGCAAATCATCGGCTCAAATCCTGAATTTATGCCGCCGACAAGTTGTACACTCGGCATTGATACCCCCTCAGTATTGCGCCAAAAAGTAGCTGAAGCTGACGAGTTTTCAGTCCTTAAAATCAAATTAGGCTCTGAAAATGACCGTGAAATCATACAAACGATTCGGGAAGTTACCGATAAACCCCTTTATGCCGATGCCAATCAAGGATGGACGGATGTAAATGCCGCACTCGATATGATTTGTTGGCTCAAAGAACAAGGTGTTGTTTTGGTTGAACAACCTTTGCCAAAGCAAAATTTGGATGGAAACGCCCGCGTTACTGAGGGGTCGCCTATACCTATTTTTGCGGATGAAAGTTTCCAAAGATGGACAGATTTTAGTAAAATTGCAGCGGCGTTTCATGGTGTCAATATCAAGCTGATGAAATCAACCGGTTTATACGAAGCAAAACGCATGGTCAACGAAGCCCGAATGCGCAATTTGAAAATAATGATTGGTTGCATGTCCGAAACTTCGTGTGGTATTATGGCAGGAGCTGCGCTTGCGCCACTATGCGATTTTGCAGATTTAGATGGCCCTTGGTTGACATCGAACAATCCTTTTGAAACGCCAATACTGAGGGGTGGTAAAATACAATTGAATAACAATTATGGTTTAGGAATAAAAAAATAAAGTTGTATGAGAACAAACGTTGATTTGGTAAAACAGCAATTAATAGATGGCGATTTAGACAAAGCTTTGAAGTCGCTCGACAGCACTTTGCAAAACACGGAATATGGCGACGGGCTTGTGCTGCTACAAGGTCGCTACAACAGGCTGTTAAAAAATAAAAATTTGGGTGTTATTGAAGACGATGATTTCGATGCCGATAGCAACAAAATCACTTTATCGGTTTTGAATTTGATAAAAACGGTCAAATCTGATTTCTTTTCAAAAGAAATGAAAATTGAGCCTACTTTATACTTTTTTGAATCCCCTTATGAGCAAATGACTCTCAAAGAAGACCGTATTTATGCTACTGAATTTGAAAATGGTAAAACACGCTCCATTGGTTGGGAATTGCGCGGCAGTTTCCCGATGCTTCAATTTCCGATTTCTCTCGGTATCAAATGGCGGGGTTTGAACCCTGAAAATGTTTATTCTGCTGATTATTTCGCTGATTTTACTTTGTTACAAGGCTGGGGAGTCTGTTGGTTACACCGTTTGTGGGGCTACAAAGACTACGACAAATGGAAACCAGGCAAGTATCAAATAGAAGTTTTTATTGATGACAATCAAATTGGAAAAGGCAACTTTACCATCATTTAAAACCATGAAAATTACAAAAATCGACCTTTTTAAGCTGAATGTTCCTTTAACCGAACCTTTCGTTATAGCCATTGAAACCATAACAAATGCCGAAAGCATTGCCGTCAGAATCACAACCGAAAGCGGTATCGTGGGTTGGGGCGAGTGCAATCCTTACCGCAGTATTGCTGGCGAAACGCAAGGAACGGCGTTTGAGGCGGGCAAGTTTTTGGCTAAAATACTGAGGGGTCAAAATGCGACCGCTACAACGGATTGTATTCGACTGATGGACAAAATGTTGGCAGGAAATCGCTGCATCAAGTCCGCTTTTGACATCGCTTTGTACGATATAGCTGCTCGTGCTGCGAATATGCCGCTTTATCAATTCCTCGGAGGAGCGAACAATCGAAACATCACAACCGATATGACAGTGGGCATCAATACGCCCGTTCGTATGGCGGCTTCTGCTTTTAAGTTCAAAAATCAAGGTTTTCCAGCCATAAAAGTCAAATTAGGTACGACTTTGAAAGAAGATGTTGCCCGAATCCGTGCTATTCGTGAGACGATTGGCAACACTTTACCGCTCCGCATTGATGCAAATCAAGGCTGGGACGAAGCCACAGCGATAGCAACATTGAAAGCGCTCGAACGTTTTGATATTGAACATTGTGAACAACCGATTGCTGCCAGAAACATTGCAGGTATGGCTCGAATAAAAGCATTAAGTCCTATTCCTATTATGGCAGATGAATCCCTTTTTGACCATTTTGATGCTTTTAATTTAGTGAATCATGCTGCTTGCGATTATTTCAATATCAAATTAGCAAAATCAGGCGGCATTGCTAATGCTTTGAAAATCAATGCCATAGCAGAAGCGGCAGGCATAAAATGTCAAGTAGGTTGTTTTTCAGAAACCCGATTAGCCATGTCCGCTTTGATGCACTTTATTTTGGCTTGCCCCAATGTCGTTCATTTCGATTTAGATGCGCCATTGATGTTGTCGTCTGATCCCATAGTTGGCGGCATCGTTTATGGCGAAAATGGCTCGGTGTTTATTGACGATGGGGTAGGAATAGGGGCAAGTTTTGACGAAGGCTTTTTAAAGAGTTTAGAATGTTTTGAGGTTAATTGATGAAATGATGTTCCGTTTTTTATTTGTTTAGTTAAATTTAAATAGGAATTTAATTTTGTTATTCAATATCATTTGAATTTAATTAAGAATAAAGTTTTTCTTGAAGCACAGGTATCGGATACAGAAATTTGAATAGTTTTTTATTTTTTTTTGCAAAAAAAAATAAAAAACTATTCAAATTTCTGTATCCGATACCTTCAGCGTTACTTAGCTTAAAACCGATGCACATGAGACGACTATTCACAACTTTCATACTTTTTTTTAAAACATGGGCAATTTTTGGCTCGCCTATGTCAATATCGCTCAATATCAAAACTGACCAATTTGGCTATCGCCCAAACGATACAAAAGTAGCCATCATCGCTCAACCAAAAGTTGGGTTCAATGCACCGAGTACCTATACGCCTGGCACGACATTCAAAGTACGTCGTTGGGACAATAACGTTGAGGTTTTTAGTGGAACAATTACCAGTTGGAAAAATGGTATCACACATACGCAATCAGGCGATAAAGTCTGGTGGTTTGACTTTTCAAGTTTGACAACCGTTGGCGAATATTATGTTGAAGATGTGCAAAATAGTTTAAGTTCAAATAAGTTTATAATACATAATGACGTATATACCACGCTTTTACGCGCTGCGACACATGCCCTTTTTTATCAACGTTGTGGAACTGCTATAACAACAGCGCATGGTGGCACTTGGACTCATTCCGCTTGTCACATGGCGACGAACCAAGATTTGACGTGCCGAGATGTTGAAAATCAAGGTAATGCAGCAACAGCAAAAGACCTGTCAGGAGGCTGGCACGATGCAGGAGATTACAATAAATACGTCAATTATGCTTACACGCCCATCCATAATCTCCTATTTGCATATCAAGAGAACCCCTCAGTATTTACCGACGATTGGGGCATTCCAGAAAGTAAGAACGGTATTCCAGACCTTTTAGATGAAGTCAAATATGAATTGGATTGGCTTATAAAAATGCAGCAAGCCGATGGTTCGGTGCTCAATAAAGTGTCCGTGACGGATTTTGCAACGGCTTCACCACCCAATAATGATGTGGCAAAACGGTTTTATGGCAAGGCTTCGACAAGTGCCACATTGACCGTTGCCTCTGTTTTTGCCCATGCTGCCTTGGTTTTTAAGACAATAAACCCCACTTATTCAGCAACCTTATTGACAAAAGCCCAAAATGCTTGGAATTGGGCACTGGCAAACCCCTCAGTCATTTATCAAAATACCGGTTTTCAAAGTTCATCACCAGAAGTCACGATATACGATATTTTAGCATGCAAAATAGGTGCTTCTGCAATGCTTTTTGCTGCAACCAATCAAGCGACTTATAAGACTTTTTTTGAAAGCAATTACGCGAGTTTGCATTGCCTTCAATGGGAATATTTCTATTCTTTTGAAGCAACTTACAATGATATTGCGCTTTTTTATACAACCTTATCAGGTATTTCGCCTGTCGTTTCTACAACAATTTTGACAAGTTTTAAAAATTCAACGGCAAATACCGCAGAGTTTTATCCCGCTACACTCAACGCCACAGATGCTTACCGCGCATATATGAAAGATGGAGACTATGTTTGGGGTAATAATATGCAAAAAGCACTTATGGGCGTGATGTATGAAAATATGATTAGATTCAATCAAAACCCTACGGAACATGCCAATTTTCGCACACAAGCCCTTGATTATCTTCATTTTTTGCATGGTGTCAACCCCCTCAGTATCGTCATGTTGTCCAATACAGGTTCCATTGGAGCTGACAATTTTGCAACTCAAATTTATCATGGATGGACAGGTGACGGTACGGCTTTTGACCTAAATCCCATTCCGGCACTTTTAACGGGCGGTTTCAACAAAAATTTTACGGTAAAAACCATTTCTCCACCTGCTAATCAACCCAATCAGAAATCGTATAAAGATTGGAACACAAGCGACCCCGAAAACTCTTGGGAAATCACAGAACCGAGTATTTCCTATCAAGGTGCATACATCCGTTTGCTTTCGAAATATGCGACAAAGACGGCTATTTCTCCAGTCGTTTCTCCAACGATTTCAGAGAAAAACGACCCCCTCAGTATATTCCCAAATCCAACGAAAACGACTTTAAATTTTCAATTTAACACGTCTACAAGCACATCCATTTTTGTTGAAATTATTGACGTATTAGGAAAAGTTGTTTGGAAAGAACGATTTGAAAATGTTGATAGTCAGCAAGTTGTGGAGGTTTATGTTGGAAATTTATCTTATGGCAATTATCAATTGCGATTATCAGTTGGCCAGGAAGCTTATTCAAAAATATTTATGATAGCTCGTTAGATTTTCGCATTGAGCAGGTTGCTTCACCTAAATTGAAGTTAATATGGCTTGTGATGGGCGGTATTCCTTTCGAACTTTTTCCTTTTGGGCTACCTCTTTTTCAATTAAGAAGGCAGGAAAAGAAAGGATAAAAGTTGTGCCTTCATTTTCCACAGATTCAAATCGAATAGAACCGTCATATCTGTCAACTATTTGCTTACATATTGCTAAGCCCATGCCCATGCCATCATATTGAGCAGAGCGACTTAATCTTTGAAACAGTCGAAATATTTTATCGTTGTATTCTAATTTTATACCTATACCATTGTCTTTAACTTCAACAATATAGAGTTCATTTTCAAGTCTTCCTTTAATTTGAATAATTGGATTTTTGTCGTTAAACTTAATTGCATTAAGTAATAAGTTTTGGAAAAGTTTAGTTAAGTGTAAACGATTGATTTCTAGTAAAGGTAAATAACCATTTAATTCAATTTTAGCATTTTTTTCTGATATAAGGTTATAAAACTTATCATTCATATCGTTTAAAACCTTTGAAAGTGAGGTGGCTTGCGTAATTTCTTCTACATCAGTCGCCACTGTCGAATATTCTAATAGAGCAGAGATGAGACTTTCCATTCTTTTAACGCCCACGATAACGAAATTCATATATTCGCTGGCTTCTGGTGGCAGAAGTTTGGCATACCGGCTATTAATAATACTCACAAAGCTACTAATACTACGTAGAGGTTCTTTTAAATCATGTGCGGAGGCATAAGCAAACTGTTTTAATATTTCATTCGATTTTTCTAAACGATCATTCTTTAATTCTATTTCTATATTCTTTTGAGATAGGAGCGTATTGTTTTTGTTTTTTTGTTTAACATAATAGAAAATAAAAATGAAAGTAAAAAGGACAAACAAAACAACAAAAAGCAAATAAAGAATTGTTTGATTTTGGCTCAAACGAAGCGCTTGAATTTCTTTTTCACTTTTTTCGAGATTTATTTTATCTTCAATTTCAGATTTTTCTTTGTTGTATTTATATTGAACTTCTGCTATCTTCTTAGATTTATCTTCATTGAAAATAGAATCTTTATACATTTCAGCAACTTTTATGTATTTAATAGAAGCATCATAATTACCTAATTGTTCATAAACTTCTGCTAATCCAAGATTGCTTTTTTGAACAAGATCTTGAAAACCTCTTTTTAAAGACATGTTTAGGCTTTTATGAAAAGCATCAGCCGCTTGATTTAGTTTTTTTGTTTTCAAATAAAAATTGCCTAGAGAAAGATATAAGTTCGGATGGTCATAAAAATCAAAATAACTGCTGTATTCAAAACAACGGTTAAAAGCTTTTTCTGCATTATTGTATTGTTCTGTTTGCGTGTAAACATCTGCCATAAAACCTAAAGTACGGGATATCATCCATTTGTCGCCTGAACTTTCACAATATTTCAATGCTTTTATGTGGCAAAAAATAGCCTCATTGTATCTTTTTTCCGCATTTAATACTTGACCGTATGCATTCAATACATAATCAAGACGTACAGAGTCTTTTGTACTAAGAACGATATCATAACCGAATTTAAGAAAAGTATAAGCTAATTTATAGTTTTTTGCTTGATTGTAAACAACGGCAATATTAACATTGGCATTAATGACCCCCTCAGTATGTTTTCTTTTTTCGGCTATTTCTTTAGAAAGTAAATGAAATTCGATGGCTGTATCGAATTCACCAATTGAACCATTTAAAGTACCTAAACCTGTATAGACACATTCTATTATTTCAAGGTCATTGATGTTAATCGCTAGATCTAATGCTTTTTGATAATATTCTTTAGTCGTTTGATAATTAGATAATTTTTTATTAATTATCGCCCAATCGAGATAGATATCTAATTTAAAAGAATTTGATTGCTCTATTTCTATGCTTAATGCTTTTCCGAACCAATTCAAAGCTTCTATTAAATGGTTATTATCCTCATTGATAATACCCAATGTTCGATAAGCAAAGAATATAAGATTATTATCATGGAGAGCATGAGCAAGATTTAACCCATTTGTAGCTTGGGTAATAGCTTTTTGAAAATCTATTGTGGATATATCTGTAGCATTCTCTAAAAAGTTTTTTATTTCGGCTGGATTCTTATTGGCATCAATATTCTCACACCTCGGCTCTTTCACATTCGTGAAAAAGAAGAAAACTATTAATAAAAAATGAATAGTCGAAGAGTTTAGAGCTTTCATTTTTAAAGTTTAAAGTATGTTTTTTTTAAAAAAAATAGAACTTCAAAAAGAGACTTTTTGAAGTTCTTTAAAATGTAGATAATAAATTTGTTTCTAATGATTAGAATTATTGCAACGCCTTGGATCGTTCGGGCTACCACATCCTCCTTTAATCATATGCAATTGTTCGGTTGACAATTTTTCTTCTTCGATTAAAAGTGTTTTCAAAATTTGTAAAGAGTTTTTCATTTGCTAACTTTTTAATTATTTAAAAATTATTTTTGTTTATAAATTCACTTTAAATTTAAGGGAAAGGCTATTTTTCGATTAATTTGACTGGAAAAGAAAGCGTAAAAGTTGTACCAACATTTTCCACCGAATCAAATCGAATAGCGCCTTCGTATTTATCAACTATTTGCTTACATATTGCCAGCCCAATGCCTGTTCCTTCATATTGAGCAGAACGACTTAATCTTTGAAATAATCGAAATATTTTATCACTGTATTCCTCTTTCATACCAATGCCATTGTCTTTTATTTCAAGGATATATTGCTCGTTTTCAAGCTTACCCACTACCTGAACAAGTGGTTTTTTGTCACTGAACTTAACAGCATTGCCAATTAAATTTTGAAAAAGCTGGGTCAGATGTAATCGACTGATTTTCAGTGCTGGTAAAAATCCCGATTGTTCAATGACAGCATTTTTTTCTAAAATAACAGTATGAAGATTCGCGTTAACATCTTGTAAAATCTGTAAAATCGGTGTTGACTGTTTTGAGTCTTCTTCGTCAGAAGCAAGTGTGGAATACTCTAATAAGGCAGCAATGAGGCTTTCCATCCTTTTAACACCGACCACCACGAAGTTCATATAACCGCTCGATTCTGGGGGTAACAGTTGCGTATATTGCCTGTTTATGATACTCACGAAACCGCTAATACTTCTCAAGGGTTCTTTCAAATCATGTGCCGAAGCGTAGGCAAATTGCTGCAATATTTCGTTAGATTTTTCCAAACGACTATTTTTCAACAGTATTTCAATATTTTTTTGAGAAAGGATTAAGTTGTTTTTATTCTTTTGTTTGATATAAAAAAAAGCAAATAAAAGCACTGCACAAGACAGAATTGACACCGAAAATAAAATGAGCCGATTTTGTCTTAAATTGAGTTCTTGAATTTCTTTTTCGCTCTTTGTAATATTGAGTTTATGTTCTGCTTCCGCTTTGTTCATATCGAATTTATATTGCGCTTCTGCAATACGCTTAATTTTATCGCCATTGAAGATAGAATCTTCATAAATCTTAGCTATTTTCATGTGTTTGAGTGCCAGTTTGCTGTCACCCAATTGTTGATAAACATCTACCAATCCTCGATTTGTTTTTTGCATGAGGTCAATAAAACCTCTGTTTGATGCTAAACTTAGGCTTTTGATTAATGCTTTTGCAGCCTCAGCAGGTCGTTTGGTTTTAAGATAAAAATTGCCCATTGAAAAATATAAATTAGGCTGCTCGTAAAAATCAAAATAATTGCTGTACTCGAAACACCTTTTGAATGTTTTTTCAGCGTTTTCAAATTGTTCTAATTGTGTATATGCGTCAGCCATTAAGCCTAAAATTTGCGCTATCATGGCTTTATCATTTATGGGTTCACAATATTGTAAAGCCTTTTGATGATAAGAAATTGCTTCACTGTATTTTTTTTCGGCGCATAAAGCTTTACTATAGACTTTTGAAATATAGGCAATACGCATTGAGTCCTTGATACTAAAAGCCAATTCAAACCCTTTTTCAAGAGAATTATAGGCGAATTTATAATTTTTAGATTGTGTGTAAACAGTTGATATATTTACATAAGCAGAAATGACCCCCTCAGTATTTTTTCTTTTTTCAGCTATTTCTTTTGAAAGTAAATGGTATCCTATAGCTTTATCAAACTCGCCTAAAGCACCATTTAATGTGCCCAAGCCAGAATATACAAACTCAACTATCTCAAGGTCATTCACTTTATTGGCTAAATCCAATGTGCGTTGATAATAATCTCTTGTTACATCATATTTTGATAATTTTTTATTAATAATCGCCCAATCAAGATAAATATCTAATTTATGGACTGTAGATATAAAATTTTGTAATGCTAAACCTTTCTCGTAACAATTATAGGCATCTAGTAAACGATTATTGTCCTCATATATGTTACCTTGAATTTTATAAACCCAAAATATAAGTTTATTATTATTCAATTTAAGTGCTATATTAAGAGCAACGTGAGCTTCTGAAATAGCTTTCGGGAAATCAGTTATCGCTTTTTTTTGGGCAGATTTTAATGAATTTCTTACTTGAATAGAATCTCTTTGGAATTCAATTGTACTACACCATTGTTTCTCTACCAACATGAATAAAGAGAAAGTAATCAATAAAATACAGCGCATAGCAATATTATTAGGTGTAAGCATTGATATTCAAGAGTTTTTTTTGTACCAAAAAAATAGAACTTCAAAAAAGAGACCAATTTTGAAGTCCTATTTGATAATTATTGCTTCAGTTACTTTTTGAAATTAACCTGAATTTTAGAGAATTGCCCTAATAAAGCTTTGTGTGCAGCGTCTTGGGTCAGTAATTGAACCACAGGCACAACCGCCTTTGACATCAGTAAGTTTTTCGTTAGAGAGTTTTTCTCCTTTTGTTAATAGACTTTTCAAGTCTTGGATTGAATTTTTCATTTACTTCGCTATTTTAATTAGTTAAAAATTGTTTATGGAATTGTATTAAAGTAAAAAGCAGAAAAACACTTTGTTTTTTTTGAATTAAACTCTTTGCTTTGACTGTAACACAAATATAGATTCCGTTTCAGCCTTAGATTTATAGTAAATTTCTATTTCCGTGACATATCTTATTTCAGATATTAACATTTTATTGTTAATACATTTCTTTGATAATCATTCCATAGGATTATTCTTATTTATGTTTAAATAACAAATAGCTGAACAAAAGGCGCAAACCCAAACACCGCTATTTTTTACAACATGTATATATTTGTATGGTAAAATCATGAGAATACATCCTTCTGATAAATATTTCATGAAAAAATGCACCTCACGCAGCATCTTACTTCATTAATCACGTACTATTAAATATGAAGGCAAAAAGTGAAAATCTATTTATTCAAACGATTGCGGGTTGCCGACGTGGTAATCACAACAGTCAGCGCAGCCTGTATGAACAATACTATGGCTATGGTTTGAGTATTTGTTTGCGCTATGCTTACAATCGGGAGGAAGCTTTAGAAATTCTAAATGATGCCTTTCTAAAAGTGTTTTCTAAAGTTGACCAATACAATGTAGAACAGCCCTTTAAGCCTTGGTTGCGCCGTATTTTGATTCATTCCGCGATTGATTATCATCGTGCCCAACATAAATTTCCCATACCCATAGATATAGATTCGGTGTATTATCTCGAAGGCGATGAGCTACCTATGCCTGTT
The DNA here is from genome assembly GCA_043772905.1 of Saprospiraceae bacterium. Classification (GTDB taxonomy): domain Bacteria; phylum Bacteroidota; class Bacteroidia; order Chitinophagales; family Saprospiraceae; genus JAAFJT01. The sequence continues at coordinate 22,214 of JAYVFS010000321.1, forward strand.
TTGTCGCCCAATGAAGATGCTTTACCACTTGTGCAAGCCTTACCCCCTCAGTATCGCATGGTTTTTAACCTTTATGTCATGGAAGAATATAACCATAAAGAGATTGCCGAGATGTTGGGTATTACTGAAAGTACATCGAGGGCAAATTTGGGGCGTGCAAAACAAAAATTAAGAGACATGCTCGTTAGTCGCTTGCCTAAAAATGGGTCGGTGACAAACCTAAAATTAAAATCATTGTAGTCATGGATAAATTTTTTCAACAATTTAAAGACAATTTAGAGAATCAACCCGAACCCCCTTTCGGGGAAAAGGATTGGCAATCTCTATCCGAAAGGCTCAAACCTAAGCGGGAAAAGCGACCCCTCAGTATGTGGCTGTTGTGGTGTCTCACGCCATTGTTTTTGATGTCATTATTGTCCAATTACATTTTTTATAGTGAAATGAAAAAGGCACAACAAAAAACGGCTTTGCTCAACAGCCGTTTGGATTCTGTATTTCATAAAACCATTGTTTTTCAAACAGATACGATTTATAAATTTTACACCATTTATGAACATGATACGATTTATAAAAATATAATTCAAAAAGAAACATGGGTGTCGCCTAAGCCTCCTGTTTTTGAAAATACTCAAAGCCCAACACAACTTCTTGAGGTCAATTCTCCTCATGATTCAACAAATAAAATGATTACAGGACAGACGGGTATAAATTCTGAGATGATAAGTTTAAATAATAATTCAGTTGATAATATATTGAATTTAAAAGGTTTAGATAAATTAAGCCCTCTACCAACTACGCTATTAAAAATAAAAAGACAGCAAATCGAACCGACTTGGGGCTTGTTGCCGATTGTTCAAAACCATCATAAAACGCTGCGGCAACGCCTTGATATTTTGCGCCCGAAGGATTACAGCGTAGGGGTTTCAGCAGGTTTGGCATTTCCCTATGGCAATGGTTCGAGCCAACCTTCAGGTTATGCACTTGGCTTAAATGGGGCAGCATTTTTTTCGAAAAACGGCTCAATTTGGGCAGATGTTCAATACCTTCAATTGAGTTATAAAGTTGACAAAATGGGTGATGCCATAGGCGTACCGATTGTGCCGCCACCCAGTAATTCGTTCAATTTTAACGGTGCATTTATCAAACAACCGACGATACAATATTTAGCGGGTATTCGATACCGTTTTGACAGACAAAAGTTGTGGCAGCCGTTCATGGGATTAGGTTTTGGCGCAGTGACTTCATTGCCTTATGAAGTGGGTTATGAGTTTAAAAACAATAGTTTAGGCACTGTTTGGGATATTGACCAAACGGTCAATCGAAAAGGAACGCAAGTTGGTTTTCTGATGTTTGAGGGCGGTCTTGAAAAGCGTTTGTCGAAACAATATAGGTGGCAATTTGGCGCAAATTATCGGGTAAATCTTTTATCGAATGGTGTACAAAAGCATAAACTTTTAGGGGTTAAAAGCAGTATTTTATTCGATTTTTGAATTTAGCAAAAGATTTACGAAATCT
>JAYVFS010000322.1:0-23697 GCA_043772905.1 Saprospiraceae bacterium
ACTCGACCCTCATGATTTGGATTCAATGATATTGGCAGATGGTTGTGGTGCTTGCATTGTGACAAAGAGCGATAATGTGGCGGGTGGCGTTTTGTCTTATGCGACTTTTTCTCATGCCCAAGAGGATTTAAAGAGCATTTTTTTAGATAAATCTAACAATTCCGTAGAGGTAGCAGGAAATTGTTATTTCCACATGAATGGCAGAGAAGTTTATAAATATGCGACGCAATGGCTGCCTAAAGTCATAGAAAAAGCCTTAAATAAAGCCAATTTGTCGATTGATGACATTGACATGTTTCTCTTTCATCAAGCCAATGCAAAAATGCTAGAAGCTATTGCTAAGAACTTAGGACGTTTGTTCGACAAAGATTATGCTTTTTTTCAAGGGAAAGTGCCGAGTACCGTTCAGTTTTTAGGCAATACGTCAGTTGCTACTATTCCAACCATGTTGGATTTGGTTTTGAAAAATGAATTAGGTGATTTCTCTATTCAAAAAGGACAAAAGGTTGTTATGGCTTCTGTGGGTGCAGGTATGCACTGCAATGCTCTGGTGTATCAATTTTAAAAAAGAGACCACTGGTTTGACTGATGCGACAGATTTTCACTGATTTTTATTTAGTTCCTTACAGGATGACAATAAAAATCAGTGCAAATCTGTCGCATCAGTCAAATCAGTGGTCTAATAATATGCTAATACCCCCCTCAGTATTTTTGAGGTTTTTATGCCTTTTAATGTAAAAATCAAAGCAAGCCTCCAATCCTATCCATCACTTCCCTTGAGCTGATGACAGGAAATACTTCAAAGTCGACAATATCCGCCCAATTGGCTATCCACTTGTCTATCAATGCCTTATCATCTGTTTCCATGATTTGAAAACAATGTTGCAAAGTATCATCTACCCAACTGGAAATGTAAGTCAATCCTTCTGGTGCCAAACGCCCTTCTGCTTGAAATCGACGATAAACGGGCAGGGCATCCTGATTTTTATAATGTTCAACAATCATGTAAAGCATAACAAATTTATTGAGTTTATAATGGTCAATTAGGCTTAGTTACATTTCGCAGGATTTGATTTAACAAAATAGCGTCTATACTTTTTAGACTTTGGATCCATACATCCTTCCAAATTCAAAATTTCTACTTTTCTAAAATCAATTGGTTGCCCTTCACTTTGCATGGCGATAAAACCTGTTGACAGCAATTTACCGTTTTGTTTGATTTTAGGGTCATAACCATTTGCCACACCGCCGCCAATTTGAGGTTTTGAGTATTGCAAAACCGTATCGCCATTGATGATGTGTGTAATCAGTGAATCACCCAAAACAATCATTTCCGCACGTACCCATTGTTCTCCTTCGTAGGTTTTTGAAGTGGATTCAATGCAATGACGTGGGTCAATTTTACCTTTATACACAACATCAGTTCCTGGTGAACACATATTGCCCGTCGGACGTGGTTTGCCATCACCTAAACCTGCCAACAATTGAAACTCGACGGAAATAGGCCAGTCTTGTTCTTTAGGCATGGTGTGTGGGTCTTGCGAATGAAACATGATACCGCTGTTTTTTTGAGTATAACTTGGTGCATCTTTGCGCCATTCACCCACAAAACGGTATTCTACAACAAGTTTGTAGTAAGAAAACGGCTCATTGTAATACAAATGCCCATACCGATTTCTAAATGAGTCGTATTGGTCATAACGCACTTTCATGAGTCCGTCTTCTACTCGAAAGGTATTGCCATAATTGTCACCGACTTCGTGGTGATGAATTTTAACTGTCCAGTCTTTAATGTCCTTGCCATTGAATAGGGAAACCCAGTCTTCTTTGTCGGTTTTGTTTTTTAATGTCGCGCAACTTGTAAATGCTAAAATAGTAGCCAAAAAGAGCCAATTTTTGTTACAAATAATGTCTTTCGTCATGATTTTGTTTTTTTTAAAATGAAGCAGTAAAGTACGAAAGATTTTCAAAACAGTATTTTCAATTTGCTTCAGTTTATGCTCTTATTGGTTGGTTTTACTGAGGGGGTCCAACTAATGCTCAACAATTAGTTTTTGAGCAACATCAGGGTATGAAAAAACCTATTCGCTCACAACCAAATGATATGCGAACCTTTCGTGCGTTTGGTTTGCGCTTTTTTGCGCTTTTGGGATAAGTAAACATCTTCGGGCACATCTTGTATATTGGGTTTATGAATGCGACAACTCCGTGCGATGATATAGGGTTTTGCATCTAAAGAACTGCGTAGTATAGGGTTTTGCATGATTTTGTCCATTTCACAAGGACAAACGACTCTTACATTGTCAGGGAACACCTGAGCGAAAACGGTCGTTGTTGCCATCACTAAAAGGATGCTGAGAATTGTGGTTTTCATAGGCTGCATTTTTTTTTGATAAAACTGGGTGTTGTACGATTTTTGACTTATCCCTGTACAACACCACAGACTAAATTACTATTGATTCTAACTATTCATTTTTAAGCTTTTACGTTTACGCTAAATTCTTTACACTCCCTATGAGGCTCAAGAAACAGTTAACTCAATCTCTGATGTTTAAAAATACTGTGGGGGTGTTTTATTGGAAACTCAAAGCATAACAAGTTGCTGTACCTGATGAATTGTGCATTTTGACAACAAGCGTATCGCCAATTGTTCTATCAGAAATGTCAATGGTTTCTCGAATATTATTCCGAAAAGCCATAGTTGTTTGAGGTCCTGCAACTAATTTACCTTTGTTCAAAACGGTTATGTCTATCGTCGAAACATTGCTGATGTCGTAGGTGATATGAGTTGGCACTTGTCCTTTTGAGTTGGCTTTTAAGACGATAAGCCAATAATCATTATCATTAATAGGGAGTGAAAACCACTCGGAATGTTGGTCGATGGCGAGTATCGGTGCCGTTTCCATGCGGTTGTTCATTTGTTCAAATTTGTCCATGCAGGCATCGCCTTCCATCAATTTATAGATTTCATTGTTTTCTGTTTTATGGCATGCAGATATACAGAACATAAAGCAAACGACGTAATAGGTAGCTGTTTTCATAGTTAACTGATTGTTTTCTGTAAATAATAGGCTTATAAATCTTCTTGATTATAAGTGTTTGTGAATAATAATAAGTGACCACCCTTTTTGTTTTTTTGAAAAAAACAGCCTCCCAAACCTTTGAAAGGCTGCTCTTAAAAAATCAAATTAGTATAAAAAAAGTATTATACACAAGTGTTCTTAATTTTCGACGGGGGCTCCATAAACGGTTTTAGGCGGAAGTAGCGCTGTATCTTTTATAATAGCAGGCTTTTTAATGATTGGATCAGTAATCGGCGTTTTGATGGGTAAAACAGGCTCAAATGTGCAAGAAATGACTGCAAAGATTGAACAGAGTAAAAAGATGAATAAAAATTTAGTTTTCATAATGATCGATTTTAAAAATTAAAAAATTGGGTTAAAAATTAATAGTATGACTGAAAATGGTTGGACTAATGTGCCTCTTGCATTGTCACATGGCTTTGACCAATAGCGGATAACCACTCGACTAAAGGGTAAAAAATACCCAAAGCAATAAGACCGATTGCTGCTAATGCCAACAGAATAGCGATTAAGAATTCATACCCAAGTGGGCGATGAGGGTTGTCTTCATTTAGGTGTGTTTTCATGTTATACAAATTTTAGAAAGTAAATAACAATTACGTTGAGAATCGAAATCAAATAATGGATACAATATTCAATCAAAATCTCATTTCATGTTTGCACGAATGTTGCAAATGTTTGTACAAATGTCTCAAAGCCCTAAAAAATGAAATATTTTAGTAAAAAAAGGATCATTTACTGAGGGGGTCAATTTTTGCAGCCTTCATAAAAACCGCGATAGGTGACGATTTTATCTTTGCCAATAATCCGATGTTTGTCTTCCGTCCATAAACCTTCGGCATTGCCTTTGACATCAAAAACCTCATGTTCATCTCCTTTTATGAATTTGCCCTCTTTATCTAATTTGTATTGAATCCTGCTTTTCCAATTACCCTTGACAGATAATGGCTCGATAGGGGCATATCCATTGTTTGGCATAAAGGGATAGCCAGGAAAAAAAACACGATTAGGGTTTATGATTTTTTGGTCGGCATTCCAATAGATTTCCTCCTTACCATTATTATCTGGATAGCTACTAAGATAAATATAACTTTTGAGCCAACCTTCGGGTGCATATTCATAGTTAACAGAGAATGTATCTCGATTTTTCGTTTTATCAACAAGTCGAACCACCTGACCTTTTTCATTATAATAAAATTGTCCAATTGATACCGTCGTGTCATCTGCCCAGATAGTCCAGACTTGTTTTATCACATCGTTATCATAAATAAGATTTCTTATAATCGAAAGCGTATCGTTTTGGAAATCTTGAATGGCTGCCAATTTATTCTTATCATTATAAGCATAGCGGATATCTGATTTTAATTTTTTTCCACTAATTGTTTTAAAGCCTTTTTCAGAGGATAAACGACCTTGTTTGTCGTAATAGTAAAAACGAGTGCTACTCGTATCTGATGTTTCCATGAGTACTAAGCGACATTGTGCCGACAGTTGAACGGCTGTTAAAAGGGCGATAAGAATGGAGAATGTGGTTTTCATTTATGATGTTTTTTTAAGTGAAAAATGGATTGAATACTGAGGGGGGTATTCAGGCTAATTTTTTCAGGGTTAACCATTCATAAAATCAATTAAGTATCAATGTTGAATCATCACCTTTTCTACTTTTTTATCCGCACCGCTTGTATATTCTAAAAAATACAAACCGGTGTTGAAGGATTGGACATTGATGTCAAACCTTTGGGCATCTTTACCATTTTTTAAATAATAAGCTTGACCCAACGAGTTGCGCAATCGGACTGACCATTCTGTACTAATAGGCACATTAATGCCAACGGTCATGGTATTTCCTGATGGATTTGGAGAAGCTTTGATAGTACTGTTTAAGTCATTTTGCTTCTTTTGTGATTGAGCATTGACATTTGGACTGGCATCGTATAAATCGCCGACCCAAAGACCTGCTGTCGTTGCCGCATATATTTTATCATTGTTTGCATCAATGGCTAAGTCTAATATTTTTATATTTGGCATACCTACATTATAAGGTCTAAATTGATTATCGGTTGGTGTTCTTATAAATACGCCCGTTTCATTGCCAACATAAACGGTATTGCGCTTGGCTTCATAGACTATTGCTCTCGATCTGACAGGAAAAGGAGGAAGTCCTGCTCCAAAATCCGTCCAAGTCTGTCCGCCGTCATTTGTGATAAACAATCTTGTACGCTGAAATAATATCCAAGCTTGATTTGAGTTGCTCGGATTGACCATAATCCAATCAATATTAAGATTAGGGAGATTCTTCTTGATATCTTGCCAGCTATTGCCACCGTCAATTGATTTAAAGACATAACTTTTACCACCACCATTTTTCCCAAGATAAATGATATTCTCATTTGCCGGTGAAATACCAAGTGCAGTAGAAAATTGAAAAATACTATTATCAATTGGGACTGAAATTTTGCTCCAAGAATCACCCCCATTTGTTGTTTTCCATAAATTTGTTCTTAAACTATAAATATGTTTTGGATTTAAAGGACTGACATATAATGGCGCATGATATGACCAATCGAACTCTGCTTCTGCTTCTAAGGGTAATATTCTTTTTAAGGTTAAACCACCATCAGTTGTTTTGCTTAAACTTGGATACTCATTAAAAATGAGCGAATTCGTGTTATCCGTAAAAGCGCCATTGAATATATAACTTAAAGAAGTCATTTTTGTCCATTTATTACCATCCCATTTTAAAGCACCTGATGGTGACCCAACGACAACAATATTATCTTTTACCATTACTGATGATAAATCAGCGGCAGAAATTGGGTCACTTATACGAATCCAGTTATTACTAAATATGGCGCAATTATCTTTCCAAGAGAACATGTTAAATGTTCGAAGGGGTACTAATGGGCAACTGAATGTGCTGATATCCCCAGAACTTAAAGCATCGGTTTTTACTTTATAGATACCTCCTGCGCCAAAAGAGCAAATAAGTTCTTTGGTTATCGGATGTTGTTGCATACCCGAAGGGAAATAGCCCGTTTTGCTACCAGCACTAACTGCATTTATCATAGAACCTATGATGCCAAAAGTTCTACCTGCATCCCGTGATACATATATACCATCAGGTATGACACCAAAAACACCGTCTGTTCCAAAATAAACTTTGTTTTTATCATCCACGTCCACAGTGATTTTTATCTCATAACCAAATAAATTTTTATAACCAGAAGACTGTGTTTGCCAAGTTAGACCACCATCGGTTGAACGCTTGAAAACGAATTCAAGACCCGTATTTGTCTCTAAAACATAAACAGCGTAAATGGTATTAGCATCTGTCGGTGCAACAGCAATATCCATAGACCAAGTATTGGCAGGTAGGTTTTTAAAGCCTGTATCAAACCATGTTTTTCCAAAATCAATAGACTTTATGACTTTAAAGCCATTGTTATCTTGAATTGAGAGATATACAATATCTGGTTGCTGTGGTGAATTGACTAATTTTATATTATCACTATTAAAGTCAGCTATATCTGGATAAATGAAATAATCACCATAGGCTTTTGTCCAAGTCGCTCCCGAATTTTCAGAGTAATACACATCTGAAATACTCGCTGTCAATATTTTATTATTTTGTTTTGGATGAATAAGGATACTGGAAATATGGTCAGTGTAAGTCATAGGTCGCAGTTGCGTCCAATTTCCCCCCCCATCCGTTGTTTTAAACAAACCGACAGCTTCACCCCATTGATACAAGGAGCTGGCATAAATCATGTTCGGATTAAAAGGGTCAACAGCCATAGCCATTATTTCTGGACCGATTAACTTTTCTCTGGAAATGGGAATCCATGTTTGACCACCATTCCAAGTTTTCCAAATACCCGAGCCAACGGTTGTCGTCCACATCACATTGGGGTCATAAGGTGCAAGGGTAATCCCAGAAATATTATTCCTATCCATTTCCCAAAACTTGAAATCACTATTGTCCATATAGCTAATCGTACTCTTAGGTCCCAATTCCTTCCAATTCGCATCTGGAGTCCAACGACTGACCACTGATTCACTGGTAATCGGGTCAACTTGCTGTTGAACAGGTTGTTGTGCCTGCTCATCCATCATCTGCATTTGACGGTAAACAGGAAATCTGCTTCTGTTTTGTAGATTACGTATTGATTGCACATCTTGTACAGGCGTTTTAATTGTTTGAAGAAGTTCTGGATGCCTCCGGTCTTGACCAATGACAGACGGGATACATAAGTACAGCGCAATGAGGCAGCTGCCGATAGAGATAAGATTACTTTTCATTATTTGGTAATTTTATGATTAAAAAATAGAAGTTTATTGTCTTTCAGTTCGTAGATAATTGGATGAGTCTGGAAACGTTTGTTCGTATTGTTCGCAGCAAAAATTCACTTTTAATGTATTCCTTTTCACGGTATAGTACCCCTCAGTATAAAGCGCTATCAGTTGATGTCGTTTGTGTATTTTGTACCTTCATGGTATAATTAATTTTGGGGTTTAGTTTTCATTTGGTAAAGAGTTTCAGACGATTTCACTTTATGTTTCCCTTGTATTTATGCCGCAATTTGTATTTTATAGACTCACTTTCGTTTGCACGTATGTTGCAAACCTTTGCACGTATGTTGCAAAACCCAAAAACCTCTGTTTTTTCGACAAAAAATTTCAATAGAAATTAAGATTTATCACCTTCTCGCCACCTTTGTGGACTCATGCCGAACAACTTGTGGAAGCAACGGGTGAAATAACTGTGGCTGGCAAAGCCAACTTCTTTGGCAATCGTGGATATCGTTTTGTCTTTATCCCCCCTCAGTAATTGACTTGCTTTGGTGAGGCGGATAAAACGGATATACTGGGTGGCAGACATGTGGGCTAAAACAGAGAGTTTACGATGTATATTTGTCCGACTCATGCATAATTCCTTTTCGAGTATATGGACATCTAAATCTGATTTAGCCATGTTTTTCTCAATGATTGTTTTCATTTGTTCTAAAAAAAGCAACATGATTGGAAGAGCTGGGAAAGCACTATTTATGAGGTTTGTTTGATGATTATTTAGGTATAAGTCAAAAACTTGCCACTGAAAACTGTTGATTTCAATAGCAGGATAATAAAGCATCAGAAAAGTCAAAAGCGCAAAGTTGAGATGTAATGATGTTATTAAAATGTGGCTTCTCAAAGTTTCCCATTTCATTGTATTGTCATTTTTAGCCTCAAAAATGATCTAACATTCCACCACTAAGTTTGTACAACTGTTGCAAACCTTTGCACGCATGTTGCAAAGCCCTAAACAAGTCATATTTTAAGCATAAAATGGGATGAAAAATCAGGGATTCTTACCCTCTCTCCATTCAGTTGGACTCACACCAAACTTTTCATGGAAACGGCGCGTGAAATAACTGAGGCTTGTGAAGCCAACATCGTAGGCAATTTCTGAAATCGTCTTGTCTTTATGCCCCCTCAGTATTTCGCTGGCTTTGGTGAGGCGGACAAAACGAATAAGTTCGGTGGCAGACATATCTGTAATAGCGATGAGTTTGCGATGTATTTTTGCGCGGCTCATACTCATTTCTTTTTCTAAAACGTGGACATCTAAATCAACATCTGAAATGTTTTTCTCAATAATGGTTTTTAAGTTTTGTAAAAAGACATCATCGAGAGAAGGTTTTATTTCGATTACTTCAGCACCTTTTGGAGCTTGCCAATACTGAGGGGATCCAAAACGCGCTTGTAAGGCTTCACGAAGCGTTAAAAGATTTTTCAAACGGGCTTTTAACTCGCGCTCTTGAAAAGGTTTTGACAGATATTCATCGGCTCCGTATTGCAGCCCTGCTATTTTTGAATCTATATCCGCTTTGGCAGTGAGCAAAACGATGGGAATATGGCTTGTTTGAGTATCAGTTTTGAGTTTTTGACACAATTCAAAGCCATCCATTTCAGGCATCATGACATCGCTGATGATGATGTCGGGTATCAATTCCATACTTTTTCTAAAACCAACCAGTCCATTGGGCGCAGACTCGATTCGATATTCGTCTTGCAAACAAATGTGGATATAGCGCACCACATCGGCGTTGTCTTCAACCAACAAAACAAGTGGTTTCTTTTTCTTTTCAATGTTTGATACTATCGCCTTCCCCCCCTCCCGACTGTTTCGGGATGTTCCATAAGTAACTTCGTCCTTCGCAATAAAATCAGGTATTTTTTCAACAGGCTCAACAGGTGCAATGGGTGCATTTTGAGTTATTGGCAAGGCGATATTAAACGTTGAACCTTCACCAGTCTTACTGTTTACTTCTATCGTTCCGCCAAGTAATTGCACCAATTCTTTTGTCAAAGTCAAACCAATACCTGTACCTTCTGCGTGGCGCGTCGCAGAGTCGTCTACTTGATAAAAACGGTCAAAAATATAGGGGACTTTATCGTCTGAAATACCGATACCCGAATCTGACACAGTGATTTTGAGCATTTTGTGATTGTCTAGAGTTGTCAGTCCAATATCTTTTTCCAAAGCTAAGGTCAAATTAACCTCTCCTCCTTTGGGCGTATATTTAATGGCATTAGACAAGAGGTTTGAAACAATATTTTGAATCTTTTCAGGGTCATAATCCATATTCAAAGCGGCTATTTCTGTTTTTAAATGCATTTTGACACCTTTACTTGCGGCATACGATTCAAAAGACTCATAGATGTACTGGAAATATTGAACAATATTTCCTTGATTCAAATGCAACGCCATCGTTCCCGATTCCAATTTTGATAAATCGAGCAATTGATTGACCAAAAGTAGCAATTGTTTCCCATTGCGCCGAATGAGCCGAATACCTTCATGAAACCATTCTTTTGGATTGTTAATCACTTGGTCTGCCATACCCAAAATGATGGTTAATGGTGTACGGAATTCGTGGGTGATATTGGTGTATAGGCGTGTTTTGATGATGTCGAGTTCTTTGATACGTTGTGTTTCAGCTGCTGCCAATTTGCGATTGAGTTGGTAACGATAAATTGTATAAAGAATAATTCCAATTATAACTAAATATCCTAAAATAGCCCAAAAAGATAGATAAAGAGGTGTTAATACCTTGATAATAAGTGGCTTGGAAAACACCGTGTAGCCGCTTGTAATATTAGTCGCTTTCACATGTAATATATAAGTCGCTGGCCAGAGATTGTTTAGAGTGGTTATTCTATCGCTGCCTAAGTCTTGCCAAGTGTCATGAAATCCTTTAATCCAAATTGAATAATTAATGTTAGAAGTATTGTCATAATCGAAAGCGGCAAATTGTAGGGTTAACGTTTTATATCGTGGAGAGAACAGAATCGTATCTGCCATCAAAATATGCTTAGACAGCGCACCACTTGAATCAAAAGGAGAGATAATTTTGTTGTTCAACCTTAATTCAGTGAATAAAACAGGTGGAGGAGATGTACGTATTACAAAAACACTATCGGGCTTGAATATCTGTAAACCCAGCTCTGTTCGCCAAAACTGCATATCATTAGCATCTTTGAATACAGCATTAAGACCAAAAGTTTCACTGCTCAAACCATCTTTTAAGCCAAAACTGATAAATTTATTTTTTACCTGATCGAAACATACTATACCATGTGAACTCGTACCTATCCATAACCTATTACTTTTGTCACCTGTAAGAGATAAAATATTTTCTTCAGGTAATCCATCACTCAGTAAATATCGTTTAAAACTACGTTTTTTTTCATCAAATCTGTTTAGTCCGCTGCCTGTACCTACCCAAAGTACCCCCTCTGTAGTCTGATACAAAGATTCTACCGTATTCGAACTAATAGTAGTAGTATTATGTGAATTGTATTTGAAATTTTCAAATTTTGCGTCTTCCTCTTTTATTATTGTATGTGGTTGTTCAAGGCGATACAATCCACAATTCATAGTGGCAATCCATAAATCACCCTTTTTATCTGTTAATAAATCAAGGAAACCTGAATTGTCACATAGATTATTCCATGTATTTCTAAAATGAATAAAAAGCCCTGTTTGGGCGTCGAAACATTGTAAGTTATCCCATGCACCCACCCAAATCCGTCCATTCTTATCTTCTGCTAAACTCCAAACAACGCCACCCCAAAAATTTTGATTGCCTATCTTGGCATCTCCAAAGAATTGCGTTTTGTGAGATTGTGCATGAATTTTGTAAAACCCCTGCTTTGCTCTTTCTGCTGAACCTGCGTAAATAAAACCATCTTTACTTTTTAAAAGTTTATTGATTTGTACCTTTGGGAGAACTAATGTCGGGTTTGCATGAGACATATTCCAACAAAATACCCCTTTTTCTGTACCGTACCAGAGTGCATTACTGTCCTTTAATAAAGCTCTTGGAGACTTAATCTGCTTAATAAACTCAGGATAGGGATTAGTGAAACGATTTGTACCATGTGTCAGTAAGGAGATACCTGTTTGTGTACCAATCCAAATATTGCCATTTTTATCTTCTTTCAAAACGTTTACTTTCCCTAATCCAATGCCATGAGGATTAGTAACACTGTGTTGCAAAATCTCTTTTTTCCCAGTGATAGTATTAAGAAGAATAGCACTGGAATGCGTACCCGCCCACAGCCTTTGTTTACTGTCTTTTAAAATTGGGTAATAGACATCATTGTCTTTCAGCCAGTCATTAGAAATATCAATATTTGATATTTCCCAAGTTGAATTTACTTTTTTCAGCCTTTTCAACTTATTGAGGTCGAAAAAATAGACTTCATTTCCCGAGGGTTCTACAAATAATTTTATAATGGTTTCCCCCTTTAATTCGATAATTGGTTGAAATACATTCGTATTATTGATACGATAAAACAACCCTTCGTTTGTGGACATCCAAAGAGTTCCATTTCTGTCTTCTCCTAAATCATGAATTAATATTTCGTTTTCTCTTGTAAGTCTATTGCCATTCATTCTATAGAGTCCCGAAGAAGAGGCAATCCAAATCGTTCCATTGATGTCACAGAGAACCTTATTAACCAGGGTATTACCTTTCAGGGAATCAAAAGGGGTAAATTTATCATTGGTGATATCATATCGGCTCACGCCATGACCATAAGTCCCAAACCAAAGATTGCCTTGCTTATCTTCACAAATAGAATTCACAAGACTGCCACTCAAACTGTTTGTATCATTAACGTTGTGATAATAAGCCTTAAACTCATATCCATCAAATAAATTGACACCATTATGAGTTGCAATCCAGATGATACCCCTGCTGTCTTGAAAAATATCGTTAATTGTTGGATGGGAAAGCCCATCTTTCGTGTCATAGTGTCGAAATACAAAATTTGATTGTGCCGATAATACAATACTGAATGAACAAAGCAAAAAAAGACACGTCCATCCGTTAAGTGAGCCTTCTTTATACATCAAAGCAAATACAATCCTTTGGATTGGGTGGTTAATAGTTTTCATTGTTTTGGTCTTTAAAAATCTTAATACAGTTGAATCAATATTGGGCAGTGTTATAAAAGGTAGGCTGTGTTGCAGTGTTTAGAGGAAACAATATCAGTTTTAAAGCTTAATCTGAAGTATAAACGAATTTAACATAGTGACTGTGAAACAAAAATAAGCTTATTATTCAATCTATGTGACCCATTAACACTCTAAGCGCATAAAACTTAATTGTTAGAAGCAATGGTAGTGGTTAAAATGCCCCCCCTCAGTAAAACACACAAAAAAGCCTTGCAGAACAAGATGAGTTCTACAAGGCTTTTTTGTCTGTTTTACTGAGGGGTGCTTTGTTTAATAAAAACGTCAATCGTCTTTTTAGTCAAATCAGTGGCATTATTTCGTTGTATAAAAAAATCGCTATCGGCATTTTTAACTTTCATGGTTTTGAACCAATCTGTCCAATATTTTTTTAGAATATCGTAGTGGCAACCGATGCCAACTTTCCTTTCATTGACTTCTAATATCAGAATTTCGAGGTTTGACAAATCAATGTCGCAGGGTGCTATTTTTAGGTTTCTTTCAGTAAAAATTTCGTTTAAACCTTTGCCGTGCTTGATGTCGTTACATATTTGAGTGTGCAAAGCCAAATTGCCTGTATAAAGTGTCTTTTCTGCTTCTAAATAACCGTCTGTGACGATAATCATTAAATTGCGATAGTTGTCAAAAAGTGTATTCTTACGGATATGTTTACTCAAATCTCTGTTAAAATACAAACGATAATCTGCGCCCAAAGGGTGGACTTTTGCCATGGCATACAGGCTGTCTATATTTCTTTGAAATTTGTTGCCTTGCTCCGTAAAGAAGAGTCTATTGCTCTTTCCTTTATGTGTACTCAAGTCAAAAATCAGATTATTGGCAATCATCCGAAAGTTGCCATTGGCTTGACTTGGATCCGTAATATCTACAATTAATCTATCTTTTGAGTCGGTTTTGAATTTAACAACGTCTTCAAATGTCGTCCAAACGGCATTTAAAAGGGTTATATCATTTTTTATCTGCTCTGGGTTATTGAACTCTTGAACGATACGACGAGATAAGTCTGGCACTACAATCAAATTAAGATGCGTCGGCGGCTTCGGTAGCCATTGTTTGATGTCTGTAACTTGTGTTTCTGTTAAACCAAAAAGATCCAATTTGGCACGTATGTCTGCAACAAATTCTTCGTTTTCGGAAAGGACACTTTGATGTTTTTGCCAACAAATTTTGACTTCATCTATACTGGAACAAATGCTTAATTCCTGTTTTGCTTTGCTTAATTCCGAGGGACGTGTAATTAAATAGACAAAGAAGCCGAAAACACCTAAAAAACCCAATAATAGATACAGTGGTTTATTATTCCTTTTTGCTTTATTTTTCATAGTTCTTGCTCTAATGCTTTAATTTTATTGTCAATCCAAGTCTTTTGGGTTTCAGCGACTTGTTCCGTTAATTCTTTAATTTTGTTTTCGTCGTCTTTGAACATAAACTTGATATACTCAAACCATCCTTTCATAAACTGTCCAACAATAGAACGCAATTTCGACGTATCAACTGGAATAACACCATTTTTATATCCAATGACATCTCTTTCCTTTTGATCAATCTCATTTTCGAGCGTATTGACGGTCGCTTTTAAGCTGTTAATTTTAGTCATGATTTCATGTAATTCAATTTTTCGTTCTGAAATCTTTCCATCCAGATTTTCTAACTTTAATTCTAATACTTTGTCGGGTTGTATGTCTCTATATTTAGACAAAGTGTAATGGAGCAATGCGCCCCAAATGACATACACCACAAATCCCAGCATCAAAACAAGGTAGAAATTGATATTGGACCATATCATCGAAAATTGCCACTGCTCATTGACACGTCCCTCATTGAAGGCTAATGTATATAGATTTTCGGAAATTTTGTAGCCCATCAAAATATCGGCTAAAAGGGTAAACAACAACAGTATTGAAATAATCCCAAAGATGACTATAATTCTTCAATCACCCAATTTACATTTATTTGTTTTACGTATTTATAGACGAATGAAAAAGGTGAGTCCAGAAAGGTCGTGTTTGTACCGTCGAACTCTTATACAGCATATTATCCATAGCGGCTCATGAGCGCGGGTTGAGCAGTTGGTTTATTCATCCAGTCTTAAATGACCTTAAATACCTTATAATCCTTAAACGATGAAGAAAATGACTATTATTTCTTCATCGTTTAAGGATTATAAGGTATTTAAGGTCATTTAAGAGGTGATTTTTCTATGCGAATTGTAGGTGTATTATTGTTGTAAAATCAGGGATGATTCATGTTGTGTTGCGTTTTACTGAGGGGGGCAACTACTTAGGAAACTGGCTCGCATCAATACCAGGAATAATCTTTATTGCATTTTTATAATACACTTTTTTCAAAACCTCATCAGACAATCCCAAACCATACATCCGCCAAAAGGCATGGTATTTTTTGTGGTAAGGAAAATATTCGTCTTCCGATTCAAGGACTCTGAAATAGGTCATATATTCTTCAGGTACATAAGAGTCTTTGCCAAACAAAATGCGGTCTTGCCGTTTTTCAAAAAACTTCTTAGCCGCACGTGGTTGACGACCCAGTTCGGCAATGACTGCACCTATTTCAGCATACATATTCGGAAAGACATCCATCAAACTGTCCAACTTTTGAAGGTCGTTTGGATACCAACCCATGTGTGCATTGATGAAAGTGGTTTTAGGATGTTTCCTAAAAATATCGTGCTGTTGTTCCATCAGCTGTTCAAAAGAAAAGTCTCCTTTTGACGCATCTTTTTTGCGTCTCGAATGTGTTTTTAGTTCCAACCAACGTTCATTAAAACCATTCATCGGTTGCCAGAAAGGGGCGGGGTCTGCTGTGTGAATGATGACAGGAATACCCAATTCACCACATTTTGCCCATATTGGGTCAATACGCGTGTCATTGACAGGTACTATTTTTCCATTGTCAAGGACATTAAAGCCCAAACTTTTATACACTTTCAAACCCTTTGCGCCATGATTTTTCACATCATCGACGAGTTTAGCTACGGCTTTTTCAGTCCAACCTTTTTCACTTATTTTTGAAAAATCAACATTGGTGAAAATGACAAATCGGTTAGGGAAATTCTGTTGCGTATTTTCAATTTGTCCATAAAGCGTTCTATCACTGGCTGCTTCGTCGCCGCCAAAACCACGTCCGCTTAGGTTGACTAAAATACGCATATTCAGTTCATCCATTTCACCGACAAGCTCGGCGACTTTTTCCTTTTTAGACATCTCAAATTGATGGTTGTGTACATCAATAAAGGGAAACTTTGCTCGTTTAAGCAAATGTTCAGGCACGACTAAGGTTGATTTGGGTTCATATTCCTCAAATGTGAGTTTGCCATCGTTGTCCCCAATCGTAATCGCCTGAGCCGAGAGCGTAGTGCTGATAAAATGTAGCGAAATAACTATGTAAAAAGTTAGCTTTTTCATTTTACTTTCATTTAATAATTGATGAATAGAATGATTGATGTTTGGTATTTTATCTCCAAAACTACACAAATTTTAATAAACCAAAGCATCAAGTCGCAATGCTCAATCTTTTACTTCGGGTCTTGATACTAAAACTGCACTGATATAAACACCAAAAAGCTTTACGATTTTCATCTGCTTAATGCCGTTTGGTTTACGTTTTACTGAGGGGTGCTCTGCACTTATGATTCGTTCCCTTTTTCTATTTCTGATGCTTTATATCCCCATAGTGAGGTAAATACTGCCTCTTCTGGGGATAATCGTCGTTATTTTTCCTCAACATAGCCTTATTAACAGTGGGCATACATTTTTTAGGGGAAATTATATGTGGTGTGCTTTTCTCACCCATTCAGTTTTACATTTATCACATTTTAAAAACAAAAAATCATGCAAACAAGATCATTCGGATTTATCCTCGTCATTCTCGGTATCGTTATGATGGTTTATACAGGATTTAGTTATGTCACAAAAGAAAAAGTCGTTGACTTAGGTCCAATTGAGATAAGTAAAGAGACGAAAAACCCCGTTCAGTGGTCTCCAATCATTGGTGTTGTCTTGCTCGTTGGTGGCATCTTCGTCCTCGCTCGCAGCAAAAAAGGATAGGCATATATTGTTGCAGCAGGTGCAGCAGGTATAGTAAACAGAAATGGCATTGGTTTTTTATTTTTTTTTGCAAAAAAAATAAAAAACCAATGCCATTTCTGTTTACTATACCTCTCCTACGAACTTAAAGGTCGGAATACTCAGCAGGATACATAAAATAGCTGGTATTTTTTGACGTATTGTTCAGATATTGTGGCTCTGCTTTTAGTTTCGCCCATTCTGGCGAAGCGCTAAATGCTTTCCAATGTTCATCTCTCGCTGCTTTGTTTTCGAATGTCGTCATATACATCAGATTGGGCATGTGGCTTCCCGAAACCACTTGTCCGTAGAATACTGCATTAAAACCCAGTCTTGAGAATAACTTTACTTCGCCACCGGCATTAAACATTTTCACCTTGTTTTGATGTATTTTTTCGGTGTAGCCTTCATAACTCCGCAATTCGTAAACCCTTTCGCTTTTAGGTCCTTTTAATTTCGGCAGATTCAGCATAGGTGCTTCTGGAAATGCCCGTAAAACGATGGTTTCAAAGCGGGCATAAGGTGGATTTTTATATTCCGCATCAATATAATCTTTACCCGCACTCTGATAAGCCGCATCTGCATTGAGTTTTACCGGAATAACCAATAACTGGTCTAAGTTTTTGATGGGTGTTAATACGTAAATCAACTTTCCAAAAGAAGCCGTATCGGTTGCAACAGGTTTGAACACACCCACCTTTTTTATGCCCATTCTGTGCATCGCTGGTATGTAGGCATCTTTCAGATATTGCTCGACCCGTTTTTCCTGTTCAGGACTTTTGACCGTATAAATTTTGATTTGATAAAATTCTCTTTCGACTGGGTTTGCAAAAGCCTGAAAACCAATCAAGAGAAAAAGAAAAGTTTTTAAAAATAATGAATTCTTCATTGTTTAGTATTTAAATTTGAAATTGATGAATAATAATAACGCTGGTGTTTACAGCCAGATTTAAAGGTCTATTTAAAACGGAACCCTATACTTCTTTTTCGACGAACATAGCTGTTTTCACCAAAAGTGCTTATAAGATACTCTCTTGTTTGCTGAATAACAAAATGGTTTAGGCGGGGATATGCTTAAACCATGTCTTTGTTTTTGTGGGTTTACTGAGGGGGGCTTTTTGATTTTTGTTTGAATGATATGCTACGCCTTTAGAAAGATTTTCGATTTTTATATATTATGTTAGAAGGGTGTCTTTTATTAAAAGTAACTCGTGAACAATAATTTCTATATATATTGCTTGTATTTCAAAATTTTATTTTATTTTTGTTTGAAATTAATGCAGCTTAATTACCAGAAAACAAAACAAAACTTATGACAAAACTACATCTATCTTCTATTCTATTTCTATGCTACCTGAATGTTGAAGCTCAAATACATCAGAACACACCTTATGAGCAAAAAAAGAAAAATGAATATCAAATTAAAACGAATACCCTTATTTTATCTATTACTGATTTACTCAATGAAAACAAAGCTAAAATAGAATTTTTAATAGAAAATATCAATGAAGGTAATAATTCTGATATTGATATCAATACTCTTATACAAAAGCAAAAGTTTTATGAAAACAGTTTGTATGTCAAAAGCCAAAAACAAGACCTTATCCAAAATAGTCAAGATATTTCATTGCAAGATGTTAAGGTTAGCAGCGTATTATTTCAAGAAGTCTCCAACCTTTATGACCAAGTATTGGCGTTTAACATTAAAAAAGAAAACGTCAAGCCTTTTGTTAATAGCAGTAATGACATAGTCACGTCAACTTATTTTGGGGAAAAAGGAAGAGAGGAAATTATTCCAGAATCTTATAGTGCAGTTACGTCAAAGCAGAATCTAAATCTGCAAGACCTGAGTGAAGTCTATATTAAACCTAAAATGAAAATTGGAGATATTAACTCTCATGGAACGCCCAAAGAGTATAGTTATATTGAAATTAACGAAGGGAAAACGTCAAAAAGATGGGATAGTTCAAATTCCAGTTTTGCTGAATATTCTGCTAAAGCTTTACCTTTGTCCAAGGTATTAACTAAAAAAACACGTATATTTTTAGATGAAATACTCAATAAGCCTACATCAGTTATGCCAATAACTGAAGAGTTTCCTAATCAAATGTCTCTGTTCGAAGTAGGTAACAAAATACTTTCGAGCTTACATGATCTTAAATACGATCCTCAAATATTTATGAAAGATAAAAACATAGAAAATGGTTTTTTGATTCAAGCAATGGTTGAACCTTTTAAAAAACCATACGGAGAAAGTTTTGATATTGCTCATAGGTCATACAAGGTAATTTATAGTAATGAGGCAAATGATCAGCATTTCATATCATGGGCATTTAATTACATTAAATCTGTTTTTCAAGAACAAGTAGGCTATTATAGGTTATTTATTTTTCAAATAAAAAAAGGAGAACTAAGTGAATACGATCCCATTGTTCAAGTTTTGCCTAAGGACATTAGTTCCATTTTATCAAGAAACTTAACTGATATGCCGGAGGAATCAAAACCATTAATAATGAGAAGTGGCTATATTTGTAGAGTCCTAATATTTGAATTCCAAATACGTGAATCAAATCTTGAACCCGAATTTGTAAACTATAAGAATCGGAACTTTGAACCTCAAGTTCACCTTCAGAAATCAAGAATATTAGAAACGTTAAGAAAATTTATTGGGAAACCATAATCAAAAACCAATGATACATTTGCTTATCAGAATAAAAATTGGCTTCTTTCTAAGCATCTTCATCCTAATACTTATTCCGCAGATTTTAAATGGTATCTATGGAAACCATTCTTATTTTGTCATTTTATGGCTGTTAGTTAATTTTGCGCCTCACGTTTTAGTCCTTTATTCAAAAAGAAATAACAGAGAAGTTGAATATAAAAGACTTATTTACGGGCTTTTCGCTTTGTATTATTTGTCTATCTTATTGTCATTACTATTAAGACCATACTTTTTAAAGTTTGGGATATCTACAGAAGCCCAACTATTTCAGTCGCTTTGGGCTTTATTACCCATTCAATTGATTTTTATCTTCATCATTTTTTACGCTACAAAAACAAATGAAATCCCTACACCTTATGATACTCCAGCAACTTTGAATAAAGATTCATTTTTAGAGAAATTACAAGAACTCATCGGTGACAATCATATCGAACAAGCCATAAACCTAAGTTTTGGTTTTTATAAGAAAGACAAAGACATCTCCAATGATTTAATTCTCTTAAAAAAGAGGTTGAAAGCCATTAACACTAAAGAATCAATGGGTACTGCAAGTTTGGATGATGCTGAAATTGAACGCAACAGAGTGAGTAAAGCTTTATTGGAAGTTGCCACACCTAAATGATGCTTCTTTACGCTGGACTTGTCCCCTCAGTATAAAACCCCTTTTGTCCACTATGCCGTCATAACGGCTTCCCCTTGCAACGCCTCCCGCAACACCTGTTGCAACAATGCCTCATTCTCCCGCACACTCCCTGCGATGCTCGTTTCTAAGGCAGCGCACAAGTGCATCAGGCTTTCTACTTTTTCTACGATGCGGTGTTGCATACTGAGGGGGGGCAAAGGAATTGGAAAACTATTTAAGATTCTGTGATTTAAGTTATCCATTGTAGAACCAACAGAAGAACCAAGTAGTATTGATTTTGCAAATTTTGAACTGAACATTTTTATAAAATATTCTCTGGAAATATTTGGATGAAGTTGTAGGAAAAATGAACCAGTACCACAAAGCCACCCATTTTCATTTTCCGAAACAATCGCACATCTACCCATTTCACCTCTTCTACCAATGACAATATCACCCGTATTTAGAACATAGCTTTTTAATTTTTGCTTTGTTTTCTCATTGACCATCATTTTATTGGAAGAGACTATCTTACCATTTATCATATTCATTGGATTGATTAGAGGGATTCCATTCTCAACATAATCTGATTTGTGAAGCATTGTACCAAATGGTCCTGTTGAAATTGAATACGCAATCTCCCCCAACCGACACCAAACCCAATCATCAGGAATATCAAAAGGCATCTCCTCCGCTTTAATCGGTGGCAGTTCTTTCTCTTTTTTGAGTTTTTTGTCTTTAATGAGTTGTGCTTTTTCTTTTTTGATGCGTTTTAGTAATTGGCTACCTGTTTCGGATGCCCTAACGTCGGCGAGGTTTGAAACCTCGCCGACGTTTTTTTGCCCCCCCTCAGTATAAATGACATTTTTAACCAATTTCCCTTGCACAGCGTCTTGCAAAAGTTGTTGACGGAGGTTTTTGACTAAGGACAATTGATAGGTGAGTTCATTAGAGATTTGATTACTATTATTGAAAATAGTTTCGGTATCTTTTACTTTTTGATATAATGCAGCATATTCTTCTTGATAATCTTCATCTTTAAAACAAGAAACGATTTTATTCTGTGTCGCTATATCACACTTGGGTAGTTTTAAAGTTTTGAGTTTTTCAGCATTCACGTTAGGCATAGCAGAACCTGATTTCATTTCTACAATTTGACTCCAAAAAGTATAAGAGTTAAAAAAACCATTGATAAAATCAATGTTTACACCCTTTTTTAAACGTAATCGAATCAAGTAGCTTGCAAATATTGCATTAGAAGGTACTTGTGAAACAATAAAACTTTTACCTGTTGTCCCGCCTGTTCTGGCTACTAAAATGTCTTCATCTTTTAGTAAATATTTATCTTCTACTTCGCAGTTACAATATGGAACAGTTTCCCAATTTACGCTCCCACTGTTTATATCTGTAATTCTTAAAAGTCTATGTGTTCCAACTGTACTTGCAGATGCAGTGTAACCATATTGAGTTGATTCAAGATAATGGTCAAGAGTTGTTTCTTCATACTGATTAAACAAAAATGAAAAAACAACAGTATTTTTAATCTGTTTAAGAATTTCTTCATTAGAGTTAATAAATGTAAGCGGAACATATTTTATATCTACACTCATTTCACCACCTCTTTTAATTGGTTCAACAATAAAATTTCCTTATCGTTTGCTTTAGGTTTTCTTCCTCTACTCATATCAATATCATTTCTTTTCTCGATGATTTTAAAATATCAAAACCAATCCCGAAGGGATTCAACATGAATAGAATAGCCCCGAATAAAATTCGGGGAAAATGTAGATGGTTCATCAACAAATCCCGAAGGGATTGAACTATTCGTGTTTCTATTCGTGTTCAACTCCTTCGGAGTTTGCGAACTTATTTCTATTGTTTCCCCCGAATTTCATTCGGGGCTATTCATGTTCAATCCCTTTGGGATTTATTTCACCGCCTCTTTTAATTGATTCAACAAATCATTGCTTTTCTCAAACGAGACATGCAACATCTCCATCAATTCCGCACTGTTATATTCGTGTGCTTCTTCTTTTTTCGTTGGGTTTTTAATATCCAAATTATAGCCATTTTCGGCAATGGTGTGGATATTCACTTTCCAACTTAGGTCACTTTCTTGTCGGTTGTGCCACCATGTTTTTATCGGTTCAAATTCTTTGACGTTAATCGGTCTTGTTTTGTTGTAGGCTTTTTGACCTTCGGGCAGACGGTGTTCGTAGTACCAAACCTCTTTTGTCCCCCCTGCCCCCGAAGGGGGATTCTTGTCAAAAAACAAAAGATTGGTCGCAACGGTGGCATAAGGTTGAAACACAGAATTGGGCAACCGAATAATGGTGTGCAGATTACAATCTTCCAAAAGTTTTTGACGAACCCGTTGCTTCACACCTTCGCCCGTGAGTGAGCCGTCGGGTAAGACAATGCCTGCCCTTCCGCCTTGTTTGAGTAAGTGAATCATGAGAATCAAAAACAAATCGGCACTTTCCTTTGTGCGATAGGTTTGCGGGAAATTGCTTTCATTGCCATTCGCCACAATGCCGCCAAAAGGTGGATTCGCGAGAATGACATTAACACGGTGTTTTTCAGTAAAACTACTGAGGGGTTGGTCTAAGGCATCGCCAAAAGTGATTTTGGGAATTTCGATGTCGTGCAATATCAAATTGGTGGTTGCCAACAGATACGGCAACGGTTTGTATTCCCAACCCGCAATGTTTTCTTCGATGCTTTTGCGTTCCTCAATGTTTTTGGCTTGTTTCTTCAAATGTTCAATCGCGCAAGTCAAATAACCACCTGTGCCACAAGCGGGGTCGAGTATCTTTTCGCCCATTTGCGGGTCAATCATTTGGGTAATGAATTGCGTAATGGCACGAGGCGTATAAAACTCGCCGCTTTTGCCCGCACTTTGCAGTTCTTTCAAAATTGTTTCGTAGAGTTCACCAAACGCATGGCGGTCTTTGGCGATATTGAAATCAATTTCATTGAGTTTGTTCAACACTTTGCGGATATTGATGCCGCTTTTCATGTAGTTGTTATTGCCCTCAAAGACTTCCGCACAATCACAGCACGTTGATTGCCTGTACTCAAATCGAGATTGCGTAATGCGGGGAACAACTCTTGGTCAACAAATTTCAAAAGTTCATCGCCTGTCATGCCTTCATCGTCGCCTGCCCAATTGCCTTTTTCTTTGACCCAATGAAACATATCTGGAATGGGCGACGTGTAGTTGTCGTCCATCACTTCCAATTCTTTGTCCTTGTCCGAAAAGATTTTCAAGAACAGCATCCAGCCCAATTGTTCGATGCGTTGTGCATCGCCGTTGAGTCCTGTGTCTTGCCACATGATTTGTTGGATGCTTTTGACTATACCGCTTATGTTGCTCATAAATAAAAATAAATTGGTAAACTGTTAATATCAATCCCGAAGGGATTCAACACGAATAGAAATACAAACGAATGATTCCCAAACTCCGAAGAAGTTGAACATGAATACCAATTCTATTCGTGTTTAACTCCTTCGGAGTTGTATGATGTAATCCTTCTCATTTTTTTTTCTATTCATGTTTAATCCCTTTGGGACATGGTTATTTCACAAGATTGTTGTTAGAAACGATTTACTAGAAAAAGTTGATATTTTTTAAAAATACAAGAAATAACTCTTTGTTATCAGTAAAT
>JAYVFS010000323.1:0-7268 GCA_043772905.1 Saprospiraceae bacterium
ATAAAATTTTTCAACACGGGTATTAAACCAACGAGCAGGGAAAAAATGACCGCACTCATGTAAAACTATTAAAAGGGACAAACTCAAAAGAAACTGCCCCAACATGGCTAAACTCATAGAAAATGATGATTAGTGATTATTTAAATTTTTATTTTTTTCAAAAACGTCTGAAAACGCCGCAAAGGTAACAAAATTCAATTGGGAGAAGTTTCTAAAACTCATGAATTAGATTAAACGGCTCTTTTCATCGAAGTTTTATCATAAATCAAGCTATTTTACTGAGGGGAGGCTATTTTTGTACATATTTCAAGCTATGATTAGTTTTTATACGTTCGTAAGTATCGGATATTTTAAAAATATCCGATACTTTGTAATAACCATTCACAAATCTCTATTAACCAATAATCAGTTATGAACCAACCTACCACATTGAGCTTTTGGGAGCGCGATAGTTTTTTTAACAATATTGATGTCGCAATCATCGGCAGTGGCATTGTTGGACTTTCTACCGCTTTGGCTTTGCGTGAACGTGAAGCTACATTGCGGATTGCGGTCATAGAACGCGGCACCATGCCTACGGGAGCGAGTACGCGCAATGCAGGATTCGCCTGTTTCGGTAGCATCACCGAATTGCTCGATGATTTGGAACACCACAGCGAAGACACCGTCTTTTCCTTAGTCGAACAGCGTTTTCGAGGTCTTTCACGCCTGCGACAACGTGTTGGCGATGCAAACATGAATTATGAAGCCTACGGTGGTTTTGAAATTTTCAAAAATACCACCCTACCTATTTTTGAAAAATGTGCTGATTCAATATCGTATTTTAATAAAAACATCCATTCAATTGTTGGACGTGACGACAATTATGAAATTTTAAAACAAGGCTTTGGTTTTAAAAACGTTGCACCCAATATGATTTGGAATAAATCAGAGGGCCAAATTGATACAGGGCGTATGATGACAACCTTGTTGCGCCTTGCCCAAGAACAAAACATATTGATTTTCAATGGTTTAAAAATCAATAAAATAACCGATAATACTGAGGGGGGCATTTTGGAGACAGTTGATGGTTGGGATTTTACAGCAAAAAAAATCGTCGTCGCAACCAATGGTTTTGCTCGTCAACTGATGCCACTACTTGAAGTACAAGCGGCTCGCAATCAAGTTTTAATCACAAAACCAATCCCTAATTTTAATGTAAAAGGCTGTTTTCACTACGACAAAGGTTATTTTTATTTCCGCAATGTCGGCAATCGTCTGCTCTTAGGTGGCGGTCGCAATTTAGCGGTTGCAGATGAAATGACAGATGCTTTTGGTACAACTGAATTAATACAAAATGCACTGAAACAATTACTTACAGATGTTATTTTACCTGATACGCCTTTTGAAATTGATACATGGTGGAGTGGTATTTTAGGCATCGGCAGTCATAAAAAGCCGATAATTGAACGGGTATCGCCCAATATCGTAGTGGCGGTGCGTATGGGCGGTATGGGCGTGGCGATTGGTAGTTTAGTCGGCGAAGAAGCGGCGGCTTTAGTAGATATTTAGGATAAATGAGATTTGAACGCCAAGTTCGGGAAACTTTAAAAAGTTTCCCGAACTTAAAGTCCTTCATTATTTTTCAAAAAACTATTCAAAAACAATACGTTTGGTCACAAATCTTTGTCCTTGATTGATTTTCACAACAAAAAAGCCTGTTCCTATCGTCTCTTTTCTTAAAGTAAATTGAGGGTTGACTTGATTATGGACGGCATAAACGGGTTGTCCAAGCATATTGTAAACGGCTGCATCGAAATTACCCCCCTCAGTATTGTCTAACCAATCAATTGTCATCTGGTTGCCCGATGGATTGGGATAAATATTCACCTGATTGTCACTTAATTGCACTTCTTTGACAGCTGTTGTCACCGATTGCTTGAAAAATTCCCAATGCAAATCAGCTGCAACAAGTGGATAATTATCGCCATTCGGAAAAACATGATACATATCTTTTACAAGCGTGAAAAGATAGCGATTGTTGTTAGTCGGAATCAATGGTTGACTAAAAATAAAGGTATTGGTACGCGTCGTATTGTTTTTGGTATAGGTTTGCGACAAACTTTCGCAGACTAAAAACCTGTTGATACCGCCGCGCATATATCCTAAAACGCTGTCGCCGCCAAATGGAATCTCTGGAATACCTATTGCCGTCGTAAATCTATCATCTAATGAGCCGACCATTGACCAAATAGGAATGGGGCGGACTGGTTTGCTCGAATCCAATGCACTCATCATGGAACCATTGTTTGCGACGGCGGCAAAAACGTCTGAAGCCTCTATTGCCAACTTCGCTACCATCGCCCCACCGTTTGAAAAGCCTGATGCAAATATCTTTTTAGGATTCACCGTAAAAGTTAACTTGATGGTATCCAACATTTTACGGATGAATTTGACATCATCTTTAAACACTTGCGTCACATTGGGGCATTTGTCTTCTTGCAAATTGCCGTTGTTCCACTTAGTTGTGACAGCAGGAACATTATTCGCAAAATTTAAAACACAATACTTCAAAGCTGTTGGAAAAACGGTGATAAATTTCTCTATTTCACCTCTTTCTTTCCATTTCGAGGTGTTGTAAAACTGTTCCCCATCGCCGCTTGAGCCATGAAACATAAATACAACAGGATAACCACCCGTCGGCACAGCCCCACTGGGTTTTACAACGATGAATTCGCGGGCAGCCCCATCGAAATTGAACTTGACATCGAAGCGTTGTTGCCCCAATAAGTCCTTTTGAAGGATGAAAATACTGAGGGGGAGTAAAAAAAGGATTCTGATGAATGATTGTTTCATTTCCATTTCTTTTATATTTTAAAAGTGATTAAAATTTTGCATTGATTTGAGATTTTAAAACACACGTTTCGCTTAAAATTTAGGCTCTAACTTCATCTAACATCTTGAAACCACTCGTTTCAACGAGTGGAAAAGCGTAACACCACCTCCCACATCTATCTTCTTTTCAAAACATCACATAAAAAGGTGTTGGATACCCTGTTTTGAATAGATGATAGATGAGGGAAGAGGGTCAGAGCATTTTCCCGCCGTTGAAACGGCGGGTTTCAAGATGTTAGATGCTTCTTTTGAGCTTGTTTAAGAGCCAAAATTTAGATTATCGTTTACCCCAGACCGCTACACGGGCTTTGCCTTTTCTGGCACCTTTGGTTTCGTACCAGAATTCGATTTTACGTAAATGTCTCAAACCACCGTTGAGGTCAATGATGCGGCTTTCGTCGCCTTGCCGAAACAACAATTTTAAAGACACATCTTGCACATCGCCATTGTCGAAGTGGATTTTCATGTCGTAAATCTTCAACGGTGCGTCGGTGACACGGATTTTAAGTTGTCGAAAATCGTCTTTTAAGTCACCTAACAGAATCACATCGCGGTCAAGACCATAATTAACCCATTTGTCGGCAATGAAACGCCAATCGGCTCTCGGCGCAGGTCGTTGTGTGGTGCTGCAATTGAGTGTGGCAAGAGAAAACAGTAGGCAGACAATGATTAATTGTTTCATTTTAGGTTTATTTAAAAAGTGAATAAAAGAAAAGTTCTGGGGCTACGCCCCGACAAAAGCACGATATAATGCAGATGCTACCAACGTTAAACACCTAACGGTGCTGTTTGACGAGCGCATGAATCTAAACAGCACCGTTAGGTGCTTAACGTTGGTAGCACGATGTCTCCGCAATAGCTTACTCAGGGCGTAGCCCTACAACAATATTCCATTGCTTAACTCGAATCAATCAACCTTTAATTCATAATACAAAATTGCGTCCTTCTTAAAAGATTTCTCTTACCCCAAAGGGTGATTTATTATTTTACCATCAAACTTCTTAGACGTGTAATGGCAGAAGCACGTGACACAGCGTCAATTTTAAGATAAGAATTGTTGATATGCTTTTTAATCGTATTCACAGAAACGAAAATAGCATCGGCAATCTGTTGATTGGTTTTGCCATCATAAATCAATTGAAGCACTTCAAACTCGCGTTCACTGAGGGGGGTTAAAATATGTTTATTTATCTTTTCAAAATTCAACTTTGGATGGTGTTGATTGCTTCGATTAGCAAAATTGGAGATTGCCATTTCCAATGAAGCCTGCAAAGTCTTTTCGTTGAAAGGTTTAACGATGTAACCCCACGGCTCAACGGCTTTGGCACGCTCTAATGTTTCTCTATCGGCGTAAGAAGTGAGGAAAAGAAAAGGCAATCGGTAGTTTTTATTGATAAAATCAGCGATTTCGATACCGTCCGTCACGCTATCAAGGTTGATATCGAGGATAACGGCATCGGGCGTATTGTTTTTTAAAGCTGTTTTGGCATCTTCATCATCGTAGGCAATGCCCGAAACAACGAAATCGGCATTGTTGAGATAAACGGCGATATGCTCGGCGATAATCGGTTCGTCTTCGACAATTAATATTTTAAATTCGCTCATTGTTTTCTATTTTATGCCAATTTATACTTACTAATCCGCATTTCCACACAAGCTCCGTTGTCATTATAGACATCCAATTTGGCTTTCAATTTCTGTGCAAACGCTTTTATTATTTTAAAACCAAACGAATTGCCTTGATGGTCATACCCTTCTTTAAAACCCCTGCCGTTATCTTTGACTTTCAAGAGTAAATCCTTGCCGTCTTGTTTCAAAACAACCGTGATTTCACCGGCATCTTGGTTGTTAAACGCATATTTTAAAGAATTACTAATCAATTCATTGATTGTCAAGCCGATGGGAATGACCGTATCCACGTCTATACTGAGGGGGTCAATATCTGTGGTCAATTTGATTGTTTCGGGTTTGATATTGTAGGAATCAAAAAGGCTTTTCGCTAAGTTTTGAATATAATCGTCCATTTTGATGCCTTTGATATTGCCTTCATTGTAGAGGTTTTGGTGAATCAAAGCCATGCTTTGCACACGATTTTTACTTTCCTTAACGGCATAAGCCGCTTTTTCATCTTTTATGTTCAAGGCTTGCAAATCCAAAAGGCTTGAAATGACTTGTAAGTTGTTTTTCACGCGATGATGTATTTCTTTCATCAGCGTTTCTAATTCATCCGCTTGTTTTTCAATAATGATATTCTTATTTTTTTGTTTTTTGAACTGCCGATAAGCCAATCCACCGAGCAAAAGGGCAGTCGTCAATCCGAATAACAGGCTCAAACGCAGATTGCGCTCGTCTTTCAGTTTCGCTTGTTGAAGTTGGTATTCTCTATCAAGCGATGCTTGCAATGCTTGACCCCTCAGTATCATAGAGTCTTGGAGCAGATTTTCGGTTTCAAGACTTCGTCGTTCTATTTCAAGGCTTTTCCTAAGTGCTGCTTCGTTCAGTAGTTGTAACTCTTGAAGTTTGTTCTCATTATTGAGCAATTTTATTTCATCTTTTGAGGAATTGACATCAAAAACCCGTTGCACACTTTCTAAATTCAAGGCTGTACCACCTGAATTGAGTTGTCGGACTTTGGTTGTGTATTTTTGATAATAATCGTAAGCCGTTTTGTAGTCTTTCGCATCATAAAAAGACTCTGCCATGTTCCTGTAAACGATGGTGTATAACTCGGGCAAATCATTAGCTTTCGCTAAAGCAATGGCTGAATCGTAATGAACCATCGCTATTTTCTTATTGTCTTTTTGCAACCAATAATTGCCTTTAATCGCTAACAAACGGGCTTTCAAAGGCTCATTGCTTTTATCCCATTTGATAGCATTGAAATAACGCAACTCATCAAAAGCATTGTCCAACTTCTTCAAACGAATCAAAGCCGCCGTTTTATTCAATCGCGCCAAGGGAATATCCTTGGGCAATTGCAGCGTTTCAGCAAACTGAATGGATAAATTGGCATAATAGTAAGCACTGTCAAAACGCCGATTGAAATAATAGATGTCGCCTAATTTTTCAGCGATGCGTAAACAGCTTTTGTCGTCGTCAAGGCTCTTTTTCAAGTCAAAACACTTGCGATAGTGGCTGATGCTTTGGGTATAGTCTTGAAAATTGCTGTAAATGAGCCCGAGATATTCTGTTGCTTCGGCTTCAAGATTTTTGTCTTTTATTGTTTGTGCTGCATAAATAGCCGCTAAGAAATTGAGCGTTGCTGTCTGATAATTTCCACCTATATATTGTGTCCGTGCGATACCAAAACTAATTAAACCGCCTTTATAATCAGCCGTGATGTCTCCCAACAGATTGCGCGACCTAAAAAAATAACCAAAAGCCTTTCTGACCGCTCCTTTTTCTATAAACATTTCACCACAAGCGATATTGGTCATAATACGTTTATGTATATCGTCTTCGTGTAGGGCAATATTAAAGGCTTCGACAAAAAAGGTAAGGGCTTTAGTCGTATCTTTTAAACTAAATGCAGCACCATTTACCATCAATGAATCATACTTTGATTGGGGTTTACTCTCCGCAATTTTGCGTAAATAATGGTTGCTATAACTCTCTTGTGCTGTTAGAAAGTTATATCCAAAAAGTAAGATTATAAGGATGTGGAATGTATTGCGTAACATTTACTTTGATTATTGCTCCAAAGTTCGGCAATAGAAAGTAAAGTTGTATTACCCCTGCGGGTAGTATTTTGGATAAAAAGAGACCCCTCAGTATTTTTCTCTTTTCTTACATTAAAATGGACATTCAAGTCCAATTTCACATTCCCTTAAAAAAACAGAGGCTGTCTAAAAAAGTTAGTATCAGCCTTTTAGACAGCCTCCGTTTATTTTAATGTTATAAAAACTACGCCTTTTCAGATTTCATTTGAGGAAAAAATAGTACTTCTTGAATAGACGTTTGGTTCGTCAACATCATCGTCAAACGGTCAATACCGATGCCGATGCCTGATGTTGGCGGCATACCATACTCCAAAGAACGAAGGAAGTCTTCGTCCATCATCATCGCTTCGTCGTCGCCACGTGCGGCTAATGCGAGTTGGTCTTCAAAGCGGGCGCGTTGCTCGATTGGGTCGTTCAACTCGGAATAGGCATTCGCGACTTCTTTGCTGTTGATAAACAACTCGAAACGCTCGACAAGCCCTTCTTTTGACCGATGTTTTTTAGTCAAAGGCGACATTTCAACAGGATAGTCCGTAATAAATGTCGGTTGTATCAAATTCGGTTCAGCTTTTTCGCCGAACAATTCATCTATCAATTTGCCTTTGCCCATAGATGCGTCAACATTGATGTGGAATTGACGGCAGACACCCCTCAGTGCTACCTCGTCCATTTCGC
>JAYVFS010000324.1:0-23564 GCA_043772905.1 Saprospiraceae bacterium
TACTGTACCGTACTATTTTTCTAACTACTTGACAATGAATTACTTGTAAAAATGAATTTAATGAAGTCCTTGAATATTAGCATCCATTGTGTTTGATACTTATAACCGACTTTAAAACCGTCTCTTAAAAAATCTAAGCCATATCTAAAAAAACTTTTAGTTTTACGTTTGTGATTTTTTAATTTAATGGGTTTGTCTTTTTCGTGGCAAAAAATGCCCAAAGCGCAACAAAAAGCATAAGCCATACAGACAATTGCGATAAGTTTTTTGAGCCTTTCATCAATTTTAAGATGGGTGTCTTCCAAATTAAAGCCGCGCGATTTAAAAGCATGAAAAACAGTTTCAATCGTCCATCTTTTTTTATAAAATTGCTCTAAATAATCGACATTTGCCGTACCAAATAAAAAAAGTAAGTCACCTTTAGCATCCGTGTCAATAACGGCACTTCCCCAAACGCCGTCCACCATGCAATGTTTAAAGCGAATGGGTTGTTTACTGTTTTTCCAAAGGTCTTCTGCTAAATATTTTTGACCATTGGTGTTTTCGATAATATGATGTTTAGGAACTCTAACGCAAAAGAGTATCTTCTTGTCTTTCAAGAATTTAAGCCAAACTTGTCCAATAAATTCTCTATCACCGACGATAAGACCAATGCGTTTAGCGCCTAATAAATCAATACATTTTTTTATAATTTCAAGGCGTTGTTCACAATTAGAATTACCACCTTTATTGTCTAGTAAATCCCAAAAAAGAGGAATCGTATAATTCCCTTTACTGGCAATGACCATGAGAATATTGGTCGAATGAGACCCAAATTCCCAATTAGTGCGGTCAATTGTCAAGCGTATTTTTTGCCCCGCTTGAGCCGCTAAAAATGAAAAAGTGAAAGCCGCTAAAGCGTCATAATCAAACGCCACTTCGCGGAAAAAATCACGAATGCGCGTTTCGTTTGACGCAGTTTTGACACAGTCATTTAAATGAACCGCTAATTCGGAGAAAACGACTGAACGACACCTCAAAAGTGAGCATAATGTCATTACAAGCATCTTTTGGCGCGATAAATTTGACACTATTTGTGTCTGTTTCAGATGTTCTGAAATAGCATTAATTATAAAATCTTCCATAAAAAGGTAGGTTTTGCGTGTGTGGTAACACAATAATCTGCCTTTTTTATGGATTTTTTTACCTATTCAAAATATAGTACGGTACAGTAATTTTTACATCTGACTGTTAACAAAATAGGATAAAAAGAAAAAACAAAACCCGTTTTAGTATTAATTAAAATACATTTATGTCTATAAAAGTCGCCCTTACCCACAAAACGAAATACAAATTCGATAGAAATGTCGCTTTGTCTCCCCATGTCTTTCGGCTTCGTCCTGCTGCTCATTCTCGAACCGCTATTGAAGCCTATTCCTTTAAAATTTTTCCAGAAAATCATTTCATCAATTGGCAACAAGACCCTTTTGGCAACTTTCAAGCACGGGTCGTTTTTCATGATAAAATTGATGAATTACAAGTGAACGTGGAGGTTATTGCTCGCTTGAATGTCATCAATCCATTTGACTTTTTTGTAGAAGAATACGCAGAAGCATTTCCTTTTAAATACGATGATTTGCTGCGTAGCGAACTGATGCCGTATTTAGAACCCAATGAATCGGGTCCATTTTTAATGGATTTTGTTGAAAAAAACAAAGTTACTAAGCCTTTACGCATCGTTGATTTTTTGGTAGCTGTCAACAGCAAATTGGCGCAAGAAATCAATTACAATATCAGAATGGAAGTCGGTGTCCAAACTTGCGAAGAGACTTTGAGCCAAAAAAACGGCTCTTGTCGAGATACTGCTTGGCTTTTAGTACAAATATTGAGGCACATGGGTTTGGCAGCGCGTTTTGTGTCGGGCTATTTGGTGCAATTAACAGCAGATATAAAATCCTTGGATGGTCCTTCGGGACCCACAGAAGACTTTACGGATTTACACGCTTGGACGGAGGTTTATGTGCCTGGTGCAGGGTGGATTGGCTTAGACCCAACTTCGGGACTTTTTGCAGGAGAAGGGCATATTCCCTTGTGTTGCACGCCGCATTATGCGAGTGCTGCGCCTGTTACGGGAGCAACAGATGTCTGTAATGTTGAATTTGAATTTGAAAATAAAGTCACCAGAATCCATGAAGACCCGCGTGTGACGAAGCCTTATACTGAGGGGCAGTGGGAAAAAGTGATGCAAGTGGGCGAAGTCGTTGAAAAAGATTTGCAAGACGGCGACGTGCGTTTGACAATGGGTGGCGAGCCGACTTTTGTCTCCATTGACGATTTTGAATCGCCTGAATGGAACTCTGCGGCTGATGGTACTTTGAAAAGAAAATTGGCGTATGACTTGGCTTTAAGGCTTAAAAATAGGTTTGCACACGGTGGATTATTTCATTTTGGACAAGGCAAATGGTATCCTGGTGAGTTGTTCCCGCGTTGGCAATATGGTTTATATTGGCGAAAAGATGGTTTGCCGATGTGGAAAAACGATGCTTTAGTGGCTCAAGAAGCGGGTGCAAAATTCATTTTTAAAGATGCCGAAAAATTCGCTTTTGAGTTGACAAAGTATTTGGGTTTAGACACAAACAATCTGTTGCCAACTTATGAAGACCCGATTTATTGGGCTTTGGAAGAGGGCAAATTGCCTGTCAATGTTGACCCATTAGCTTTTGATTTGAAAGATGGTATTGAAAGACAAACTTTGGGACGATTGCTTGAAAAAGGTTTAAATAACCCTGCGGGCTATGTTTTACCCGTAAAATGGCACCATGATACAGGTAATTGGGTTACGTGTAAATGGGAATTTAGGCGTGGCAATTGTTTCCTAATCCCTGGTAATTCGCCTTTGGGTTTAAGATTACCTTTGAAGGCATTGCCTGAAATTTCGAAAAAAAGGAAAGAAGTACCGATTGAAAGAAGCCCTTTCGAGGTTTTACCTGCGTTTGGCGAGTTTGGCAATACGGTTTCAGAACGATACGGTAAAGTGGCGGCTGTTTATCAACTACCTGTTGAAAAGGTTGTTGATAAAGGCGACGAAAAAGAGGAAGAAGATACCCCCTCAGTAAAATTGACTTATGAAATGGCTATTTTCACAACGGCTTTGGCAGTTGAGGAAAGAGAGGGCATTCTATATGTGTTTTTACCGCCAACAGAATATTTGGAGCATTATTTAGATTTGATTGCTTCGGTTGAAGCGACGGCTGAAAAATTGCAAATGCCTGTGCGCATTGAAGGCTACTCACCGCCTTCTGATTATCGCATCGAAAAACTCAATGTTACACCTGACCCTGGGGTTATTGAAGTCAATATTCACCCTGCAAAAACGTGGCAGGAGTTGGTTGACAATACGTCGGCACTTTATGAAGAAGCCTTTTATGCCCGCTTGGGTACTGAAAAGTATATGGTTGATGGTCGTAAAACAGGCACAGGTGGCGGCAATCACGTCACTATTGGTGGTGCAAAACCTGCGGACAGCCCTGTTTTGCGTCGCCCCGATTTGCTAAGAAGTCTTATCACTTATTGGCAACATCACCCTGTTTTAAGTTATTTGTTTTCAGGTCCTTTTGTTGGCCCTACGAGTCAAGCACCCCGCATTGACGAAGGGCGTGACGAAAGGTTGTATGAAGTTGAAATTGCATTTAACCAAATTCCCGAAGGTGAAGAAGTGTCGTTTTGGATGGTTGACCGCATTTTCAGAAACCTTTTGGTAGATATTACGGGCAATACGCATCGAACAGAGTTTTGTATTGACAAACTCTATTCACCCGATTCGGAAACAGGCAGACTTGGGATTTTGGAATTTAGAGGTTTTGACATGCCGCCTCATAAGCAAATGAGCCTTGTACAAACGCTTTTGATACGGGCTTTGATTGCTAAATTTTGGAAAGAACCTTATAAACATAAATTGATTCGTTGGGGAACGGAATTGCATGACAAATTCCTATTGCCCGATTTCGCTTACTTGGATATGATTGATGTGGTCAATGACCTCAAAAATGCAGGTTATGACTTCGATATTTCGTGGTTTGACCCTTTCTTTGAGTTCCGTTTTCCGCATTATGGAACGGTTGAAATTGACAGTATGAAACTTGAATTGCGCTTAGGCATTGAGCCGTGGCACGTATTGGGTGAGGAATTGTCAAGCACAGGAACAGCGCGTTTTGTGGACTCTTCTTTGGAACGTTTGCAAGTAAAAGTACGTGGATTTACTGAGGGGAGGCATATTTTGGTGTGCAATGGCTGCCGTGTGCCTTTGCGTTCGATTGGCATAAAAGGTGAATATGTTGCGGGAATTCGTTACAAAGCATGGAATCCACCTTCCGCTTTGCATCCTACGATTGGGGCAGATGCGCCTTTGGTTTTGGACGTTATAGATACGTGGAACAATAAGGTTTTGGGTGGTTGTACATACTTCGTTTCACACCCGGGTGGCAGAGGTTATGAGACCTATCCTGTCAATTCTTATGAAGCAGAATCTCGTCAAATCAGTCGTTTTTGGGGTTTTGGGCATACGCCTAATGCAGACCTTGAAGCAGCAGAAGTGGTGAAAAACACACCCACAATTTCAAGATTTGTTGCGGTTAATAAAACATCTTTGAAAGCGGATACACCCATAGAATTGGTCAATCCTGAATATCCGAATACGCTTGATTTGAGAAAATTTTGGAAAAAAAGGTAAAATACTGAGGGGGGTATCTTTTTTAATGGGACAATAAAAGATGGCTTAATTATGATTTTAAGCCATTGAAAAACAGTTCTAAAGCGGCAAAGCTACTTTGGAACTGTTTTTATAAAATATTGACTTACAATATGTAATCATCATAAAACTAAAAAAGTATAGACGATACATATTACTTTGTTTAGGCGATTGGTGAAACGGCTTCTATCCAATGTTTTCAAAGGGCACATTTTGAGCGAAGCTAAAAACAGGGCGTGATAGCTATTGATTTCTGTTTAAACAATTACCTTTAATCCTAAACATAGAATGTATATAAAATGCACACACAACTTACTATAGATTTAATTCAAAATTATTGCGCTCAAATAAAGGGTTTAGATGAAATATTGGAAAAAGATGGTTCTGTAAAACCTCATTGGCGACAGCTTTTTAATAATATTGAAGCTATGGGGCTGACAGAGTTGGGCAATAGAGAAAACGATATAGTCGCTAAATTAAAGGAGAATGGCGTTACCTACAACGTATATGACAGCTTAGAAGGCACTAACCGTGCTTGGAAACTCGACCCAATTCCGTTTTTAATAGAACAAAAAGAGTGGGATTTGATTTCGAAAGGGCTGATTCAGCGCGCAAAATTGCTCGATGCTATCTATAAAGATATTTATGGTCCTCGAAATTTGATAAAAGAAGCGATTTTACCACCTCATGTTATTTATGGCAATGAAGGTTTTACCCCTGCCTGTTTTGATGTCAAAATTCCTTCTGAAAACCAGTTGATTATTTGTGCTATTGATTACGCTCGTGGTCCCGACAACAGAATGTGGGTCATGGACAGCCGCACACAATCGCCTTCGGGAACGGGTTATGCCATTGAAAACAGGAGTGTTATCAGCAAATATGTGCCTGAATTGACACAAGGACTGGCATTGAGTCGGCTTGCGCCTTTTTTAAATAAATTTCAAAACGCTATTTCAGGTCTTTCCACGAATAAAAGCGGGCAACCGAATGTTGTTTATCTGACACCTGGCCCTCAAACAGAGACCTTTTATGAACACACCTTTATAGCTGCCCACTTTGGTTACACGCTTGTCATGGGACAGGATTTGATGGTGCGGAATGGTATGGTATGGCTCAAATCTATCTCTGGACTTGAAAAAGTGGATGTCATCATCAGAAGGGTGGATGATGAATATTGTGACCCACTCGAACTGCGCGAAGACTCGCATTTGGGTGTCCCAGGGTTGCTTCAAGCCATGCGTTTGGGCAATGTTGTGGTGCTGAATCCGCCAGGTTCAAGCGTTTTGGAGAATCATGCTTTGTTGCCTTTTATGAAAGGTGCATGTAACTATTTTTTCAATGAAGATTTGATATTGCCCAATATTGCGACGTGGTGGTGTGGACAGGAGACGGAATTGAACTATGTGCTTGAAAATCTGAACAAACTTATTATTAAAAAAGCATCGGGGAAAGACCTTCATCGTTCCATTTTCGGACGTATTTTAACGGAAAAACAGCTTTCTGAACTGAGGGGTAAAATTTTAGCCAATCCTGAACAATACGTGGCGCAAGAAGAATCTTATTTGAGAACGGCACCCAGTTTGGTCAATGGGCGCATCGAGCCACGATTGTCTGTTTCAAGAGCGTTTTTGGTGTCAGATGGTCAAAATTATCATATTATGAATGGTGGTTTGACCCGCAGTTCAGCTGATTCTAATTTATTTGTGATTTCTAACCAACTCGGCGGCATGTCCAAAGACACTTGGATTGTATCTGATAAAGCCTTTCAAAATACTGAGCGGGTGGTTTTAAATAATAATAAAATAGATACTAAACCCGCTGCTTTACCGAGTAGAAGTGCCGAAAACCTCTTTTGGGCAGGTCGGTATTGTGAGCGAATGTTGGTCACGACAAAAGCGATTCACCTCATTATCAATACTTTACAAGACAATATTACATTAGGCGGCACACCCAAGTCTGTTCATTTGGAAGTATTATTGAAAGCCTTGTCGCATATAACACTGTATTATCCAGGTTTTTTAGAAGAAAAAATGATTGCGCAACCTTATAAAGGCATTTTGCATATCATCAGAGACCCTAAAATGGGGAGTAGCGTTTCGAATACGTTAAGAGCCTTTATAAACTGTGTGACAGCGGTCAATGATAAATGGAATCACGATACACGAACCTATATCAATGCTATTGAGTCTAATTTTTCTCAATTCGATGAATTGGACGAGTTTGCACCTAATAGAATTAATAAAATGATGGCAAAGCTGCAAAGCCGCTTGTTTTCATTTTATGGCATTTTTGCCGAAAGTTTCCCACGAGATGAAGGTTATTATCTTTTTGAATCAGGCAAATTAGTGGAACGTGTTTTAGCACAAATCAGCCTTTTAAGAGCCGTTTTTAGTACAAAATATGCGGACAATGTAGAAAAAGAACTGATTGAAGCGATATTGATTAATCATAATTTATTGGTTTATTATAGGCAATTGTATAAGTCATTTGTAAATCTCGAAACCACTTTTGATATGGTACTTTTAGATGAAAAATTGCCGTATTCAATTAGTTTTATGTTAGGTAAATTGTCAGAATATGTCAATCATTTGCCCAATAATGTCTATCCTGAACGCATTTCCCTTGTCGGAAAAGTCCTATTAGAAGCGCAAACAAAAATTAGATTAGCGGATATAAAGAGTCTGACTGTTTATGATGAAGATGACAACAGTTTGTACAATTTAGATGCCTTATTGTCAAGTGTTTACACTTTGATATCGAGTGTAACTGACCTATTGTCCAATCAATATTTTTCTCATGCCGTATTGCAACATTCTTTGAAAAGATATCCAGAAGAAAACGAATTGAAAGCCGATGACATATAAACTGATACATAAAACGAAGTACGATTATAGTGCAAAAGTCAATAAATACAATGGTTTGGCTTGCATACAACCTCTGAATAACCAAAGCCAAAAGTGTAATGCTTTTGACATCAATATTCAACCCGAACCCACAGAAATGAGTAGCCGTGTTGACTTTTTTGGCAATACGCTCCACTATTTTACGATTGATACGCCACATAAAGAATTAATCGTTGAAGCGAAAAGCCGTGTCGAAAGTTATTTCAGAGATTTATCTTTATTGAATCTCACTATCACTTGTGCCGATGCTGCGACGTATTTTAAAAATAACATTTTAATCAAAAATGACTTGGGTTTATATTTCATAAAAAGCCATTTCATTGATTGGGATCAAGAAATAAGAGATTTTGCACAGCCGTCTTTTGCGCCACATTTACCGCTTTATCAATGTGTTGAAAACCTTTGCCACCGCATTTTCACAGAATTTGAATTCAATTCGAGATATACAGAAATCAATACGCCGTTAAAAGTCGTTTTGAGAGATAGAAAAGGCGTCTGCCAAGATTTTTCGCATTTAGCCATTGCATGCATCCGAAGTATGGGTTTTCCAGCCCGTTATGTGAGTGGTTATTTAGAAACACGACCGCCAGTAGGTAAAGTAAAATTGCAAGGTTCTGATGCGTCTCATGCGTGGATTTCCGTTTTCATTCCCGAAGCAGGTTGGTGCGATTTTGACCCGACAAACGACCTCGTACCGCAAGAACGCCACATCGTTACCGCTTACGGACGCGATTATGGCGATGTTGTGCCGCTTAAAGGCATTATTTTCAGCGCGGGCGGTCATAAGTTAAAAGTCGAAGTAGATGTGATTCCTGTTTTTGAAAATGTGTAGTTTTTTTCAATAAATGTACAAAAAGCCCCCCCTCAGTATTTTGTATAAAAAAAGCGACTTGCACTCATTCAATAGCCTATTTTCAGACAATGACAACATCCAATCATACATTATCGTCAGGTGTATTAAGCCTTTTGCCTCTTTTCTACATCGGCTGGAGCGACAGCGTGCTTAGCCCCAGTGAAATGGCTTTTATTCATAAAAAAATTACCGAATTGGATTTCCTTACTGAAACCGAAAAGGAATATCTCATAAAATACACCAACCCACGGTATCCGCCTTCAGAAGCTGTTTTTAAAGAATGGTTGGATATTCTGCGCTATGAAGCGGCAAAATTACCTCAAGGCAGTAAGCAAACACTTTCACAATTGGGCTTGGATATTGCCAAAGCACATACCTCTTCAGCGAAAACTGTTTTTGATGAGCCTGAAATTGCTCAAGCTTTGTTGGATATTGAAAAAGAATTGGGTGTTTATACCGAAGAAGACCTCAATGCTATGATTCATCAATTGGGTATTTCACGCATTACCTCTGCCCCAAAATTGTCTTCATTTGAGCCTAAAAAAATGCGCGTTATCCTCGATGGCAATCAGGCTAAAACCAAGCGCAAAGTGCGGCAATTGCTCAAAGACCCTACGTTTCAAATAGGTATTGTGCGCGATAAAGACGAACACCGCTTGAAAATTCTCAACATGACCAAAGAGCTGGCTAAGCAAGGTTATGGCAGTTTAGCTTATCCAAAAGCCTACGGTGGCAGTGGCGATATGGGCGAATACATAGCTGTTTTTGAAACGCTCGCTTACCACGATTTGAGCTTAACCGTTAAGTTCGGCGTTCAATTTGGGCTTTTTGGGGGTGCTATTTTCAATTTGGGAACGGATTATCACCATCGAAAATACCTTGAATTGACAGGCAACGCCGACATTCTCGGCTGTTTTGCGATGACTGAAACAGGGCATGGCTCGAATGTCAAAGACCTTGAAACCACCGCAACTTATGACCACTCAACGCAATCCCTTACAATACACACACCGCATTATGGCGCAGGCAAAGAGTATATTGGCAATGCTTTACATGGTTCAATGGCTGTTGTTTTTGCACAATTGATTGTGGGCGAAACCAATCATGGCATCCATGCCGTTGTTGTGCCTTATCGTGATCAAAACGGGGATTTACTGAGGGGGGTAACCGTGAAAGATTGTGGCTATAAAATGGGTTTGAATGGCGTGGACAATGGCAGATTGTGGTTTGATAATGTCGTTGTACCTAAGGAAAATCTGCTCAATAAATATGGCGACATTAATGCACAAGGTACTTATACAAGTCGCATTGAAAACCCAAATAAACGGTTTTTTACCATGCTCGGCGCACTTGTCGGCGGGCGTATATGCGTCGGGATGGCAGGCAACAATGCCGCCAAAACGGCCTTGACCATTGCCATAAAATATGCTTTAAAACGGCGACAATTTGCGCCAAAAGACGGTGAACCTGAAACCATTTTGATGGATTATCCTACGCACCAGCACCGTTTGATACCGCTTTTGGTCAAATCTTATGCGCTGCATTTTGCACTGTCAAATCTGGGTGAACAATATTGTGTCGCAACAGAAGAAGACATGCGTAAAATTGAAACCAAAGCCGCAGGGTTAAAATCAATGGCAACGTGGCATGGCACAAATACGATTCAAATATGCCGTGAAGCCTGTGGTGGAAAGGGTTATTTAAGTGAAAATCGGTTAGCAGACATCAAGGCAGATGCCGATATTTTCACCACTTTCGAAGGCGATAATACCGTTTTGATGCAATTGGTTGCCAAAGGGTTATTGACTGAATTTAAACAATCTTTCCACGACGAAGGTGTAAGAGCCGTGATACGATATTTGGGCAGTAAAATCGGGAATGTCATTGCCGAATACAACCCTTATTTTACCCGAAATACAGGCATTGAGCATTTGATGAATCCTGTATTTCACGCCGAAGCCTTGAAATACAGAGAGAAAAAAATATTGATTTCCCTCTCCGAACGGATGAAAGATTATTTGAAAAAACGGCTGGGTCCTTATGAAGCTTTTTTAAAATGTCAAACCCACATGATTGTGCTCGCAAAAGCCTACGTTGAGCGTTTGGTTTATCGTGAAATGATTAAAAAATTAGATGCTTTAGAAGCCAGTGCGGAAAAAGACATGCTGCAAAAAATCACCACTTTCTATGCCCTCCATTGCATTTATGAAGACAAAGGCTGGTTTCTGGAAGCCGATTATATGGACGGCACAAAAACCAAAGCGATTCGCAGAATACTCAATAAATTGATACAAGAATTGCGCCCAGAAGTAGAGGCACTTGTAGAGTCTTTTGGTATCCCAGACGAGTCTTTGAATGCCGAAATTTTGAAATAAGTTAAAGCCCGATTGATTTGTTTTTTTATAAAACTAAACAAAAAAGTCCTCTAAAAATGTGCATTTTAGAGGGCTTTTTTGTTTGGATACTGAGGGGGTCTAATTTTTCAATTCTTCTTTTGTTTTAACATAAATATAGAGGCAGAAAAAGCAACGACTACAAGGGCAAAAAACCCTAAATACATATAACCTTTTGTAAAATTAGGGAGGATTGTAGCCGTATTAGCAACGAGCATTTGATATTTGGGAACAATCCAACTAAATACATACGCTTGACCCAAAACTATAAAACAAATAAAGAGGAGCATGATAAAACTATGCTTTACCGTAAATCTGAAAAGATCGGATTCTTTGCCAATCAGGTCGCCAGCCGCTGCCGCAACAGCAATGGATTGTGGTGAAATCATTTTACCAACCACACCACCCGACACATTCGCGCCAACAGTTATCACAGGGTCAACGCCAATAGAAGTAGCCGTTGACGCTTGTAATTTACCAAATAAGGCATTGGCAGAAGTATCTGAA
Source organism: Saprospiraceae bacterium (assembly GCA_043772905.1). Lineage (GTDB taxonomy): Bacteria > Bacteroidota > Bacteroidia > Chitinophagales > Saprospiraceae > JAAFJT01. Next base: position 11,383 of record JAYVFS010000324.1, read on the forward strand.
CCCGTTATAAAAACACCCAACCAACCTAGCACGGGGGCAAAGAAGGGAAATAAAAACCCTGTATTAGCTAAGGCTTCAGCCATCGTCAGAGTAATACCCGAATCATTGGCGATATAAGCAAAGCCTAAGACCGCCGAAATGGTCAGAATAGGAAATTTCAGTTGAATCAGCGTTTCTTTAAATATTGTTATCACTTCCCTAAGTTTTAAGCCGATTAAAGGAATAGACACGAGGGCGGACAGTAATATGGCTGTACCAGAAGCCGATAAATAATTGAATTTAAAAATATGGGCTATGCCTTTGCCGCTTTTATCAATAATCACATTGTGAATGCCCGGAAACTCAAATTGCAAAGTACCAATGGCGTTGAAAACGTCTTTAATCGGCTTCATACCCCAAGCCATGATAAAAAGTGTCAATAAAATAAAAGGAGACCACGCCCGTATTATCTGAGCTGTTGTGTACGTAATATTTGTGTTGATGGTCGGCGCGGGTTCATTCGGAAAACGCCAAATATTTTTGGGTTTCCAAAATTTTAATAAAAGCATTAAGCTCAAAATAGAGCCAATGCCGGCTATCACATCAGGCAGCGCAGGCCCAATAAAATTGGAGGAAGACCATTGCAAAATAGCAAATGAAACGCCTGAAACGATGATAGCAGGTAAAACTTCAAGTGCTTTTTTGAAACCAGATATAATAACAACCAAATAAAAAGGCAAGACGACCGACAAAATGGGCAATGTGCGACCGACCAATTGCGAAATAGCCATTTCAGGAATGTCCGTCACTTGCGAGGCAACCGTAATGGGTATGCCAATCGCACCAAATGCCACAGGAGCGGTATTGGCAATCAAACAAATGCCCGCCGCATAAAGAGGATTGAAGCCTAAGCCCACAAGCATAGCGGCGGTAATAGCCACAGGTGCGCCAAAGCCGGCCGTACCTTCCAAAAATGACCCAAAAGAAAACGCAATCAGCAAAGCCTGCAACCTTCTATCAGAGGTGATAGATGCCATAAAATGCTTAATAATCTCGAATTGTCCGCTTTTTATGGTGATATTAAACAGGAAAACAGCAGTAATGATGATCCAACAAATGGGAAACAATCCATATAAAGCGCCATTGGCTGTGGAAAGCAAGGCTAATTTTAAGGGCATGCCATAAGCTGAAATGGCGATGAGTATCGCTAAAAATGTAGCCATCAAACTAGCTTGATAACCTTTCATTTTTTTAATAATCAATGCCCAAAAAATAAAAAGAATGGGTACGACAGCCAACAAGGCAGATAAACCAATATTGTTAAATGGGTCAATAACTTGTGTCCAGTTCATATCATTGCTCTTATAAATAGGTTTAAATATAGAAATTATATAAACATCAGCTCATCTAATGCGCCCACCAACATATTAACATGGTTTTTTGTTGCACTTTCGCTCATAATGCCAATGCGCCACAATTTCCCTGCAAAAGCTCCCAAACCACCGCCGACTTCGATATTGTAGCGACTTAATAATTGGCTTCTCAGTTGCGCTTCGTCATGACCTTCGGGTAAAAAACGGCGTTCAAATTGGGCAATCTGTATTGTTCTTCTACTAAAAAGCGGAAGCCCCGTTTTTCCAATTGCTCTTTTAGATAGAGATGAACGGCTTTATGTCTTGCCCAACGGGCTTCTAAACCTTCTTCTAATACAATATTTAAGGCTTCGTGTATAGCAAAAATGGAAGAAACAGGAGCCGTATGATGGTACGCCCGTTTTGCTCCAGCCCAATAGTTTTTGACCATTGTTAAATCTAAAAACCAACTTTGTACTTTGGTTTTTCTATTGTCTAACACTTTAACAGCCGCTTCTGAAAAACTAATCGGTGATAAACCCGGTGGCGCACTGAGGCATTTTTGAGTGCCTGTATAAATAGCATCTATTTTCCATTCGTCAACCCGCAAAGGCATACCGCAAAACGATGTGACCGCATCTAATTTCTTTTTAAGCTGAAACTTCATCTAATAATTTTAAAATAGATTCATAACTTTTACCAACCGCTTCCGATAAAGCCATTTCGCACGTTTTTGAAGTGGAATAATAGCCATCGTACTCTTTTTGCTTGACTTCATTGGATTCAATTTTTGTGGCTGCCCGTGTCAATTCGGGGTAATAAAAACCTCTATCTCCAGCCATACCGCAGCAGCCGGCAAAGGTCGGCACGTCGGCTTGCTTTGCACAGGCTTTGCCAATCAATTGCAATTTGGGCAATGTTCCCATTTTCTGCACCGAACAAACAGGGTGAAAAACGATTTTATCTTTGGGTTTTGAAATATTTAAGCGCGGTAAAAGCATATCCGCAGCAAAATCTATGACATCCAGAAAGGTCATTTTATCAAAAAGAGCCTTGTTGTAATCCGTCAAATAGGGGCGACATGTTTTCACCGTTTGGGTGCAACTTGTCACGTCCATGACGACCCCAATTTTACCCCCCTCAGTATCTGACCATAATTTTTCGATAGTTTCATTAGCTGTAAAACGATAGGCATCAGCATAGCCTTTTGAAGAGAAAATTTGACCGCAACACGTGCCACCACTATCGTTTGGAATGACCACTTGGATATTGGCTTTTTGACAAACAGATAAAAAAGTATTGAAAATTTCGCCACCCATCATGCGGGAAATGCAACTTGAGAAATAAACAATGCTTTCGGTTTCTGTTTCATTTTGATTTGACATCTTTTTAAAAGTTGTCAAATCTTGATAGTGTGGCGGTTTACTAATATGTTTTGACCATAAAGGCATATTGGGCACAACCTTTTTAACACCATTTGTCAAATTTTTCATAAAATTGTCACCCAAAAAACGATTGAAAGTAAAACCTGTTTTTAAAGCGAAACGCGCAGAATTCTCTAAAAAACCAAAGTTTTTAGCGAGTCTTAAAGCCATTTTATTTTGAAAAGCTGAATGGTTTTCACGCCTTAATCGCTTCACCAAATCGCCTGTATTGATATCAACGGGGCAATTTGTGGCGCATAGTCCATCGGTTGCGCAGGTTTCCAAACCATCGTAGGCATAATCTTTCAATAACGCATCTCTTGTTTTGGTATCCCCCTCAGTATCCAACCGTTTTATGGCTCGGCGAACACCGATGCGGCGGCGGGGTGTTAAGGTCACATCACGGCTTGGGCAGCTTTGCTCACAAAAACCACATTCGATACATTTGTCCACTTCTTCTTCGACAATCGGCATCACTTTGAGGTTGTGAACGTGCGCCTGTTTATCCTCGGTAATGATGATGCCGGGATTGAGTAAATTGGTGGGGTCAAGCAATTGTTTGAGTTTTTTCATCACTTGATAAGCCTCTGCACCCCATTCCGTTTCAACATAAGCCGACACCGCCCTGCCTGTACTGTGTTCCGCTTTTAAAGCCCCATCATATTTATTTAAAACCAAATCAAACAAATCATCATTGAATTTTTCATAATGGTCAATATCAATTTGCGTGGCATACGATTGAGAGATAACAAAATGTAGATTCCCATCTTTGGCATGACCGAAGATGATACCGTTTTCATATTGGTATTTATCAAATAGCTTTTGCACATCTACCACCGCTTCGCCCAAACGCTCAACAGGAAAAGTAAAATCTTCCATCAACGCCGATGTGCCTTTCGCACGCATACCCGCTACTGAGGGGTACATGCCCTTGCGGATTTTCCACATCATTGCCTGTTCTTTGGCATCTTGTGTGAAATTGGGTTCAAAAAGTAAAGGTAATTGGGCAAAAGTCGGTTTTGCGTTTTCATATTTCCCCAACAGCCCCCCCTCAGTATTTTCTTGAAATTCGCATAAAATAGCGGCGGCTGTGTCAGGTAAATCCTTTAAAAAAGACGGCACGCCCGGCATGTTTTCGACAGAACGTAAAGACGCTCTATCCATAAATTCCAAAGCGGCAGCACCTGTTTCAATCAATTGTGGAATCGCATTGCAGGCTATTTCAGGGCTTTCAAAATACAGCATTTCGGTCATTTTATACGGCAAATCAGGCACTGTATTTAAAACGGCTTCGGCAATAAACGCCAAAGTCCCTTCGCCACCAATGATGAGATGCGTTAAAATATCCAAGGGATGTTCAAAATCCACGAAGGCGTTCATGCCATAACCGACGGTGTTTTTCTGTTTGTATTTCTTGCGAATACGCGCCACTAAGTCTGTATTGCGTAAAACATCCCCCCTCAGTATTTTCAGCCCTTCGGCAATATCGGCGGCTTCTTTTTCAAAACGCAAGTAATCTTCGGGCTTTTCGGTATTGAAAACCAAGCCATTTGGCAATACAAGAGTCATGGATTTTAAGGTGTGATACGCATTTTGTACCACGCCACAACACATACCGCTTGAGTTGTTGGACAATATACCGCCCATCATACAAGCACTGATAGAAGCAGGGTCGGGCCCAATTTTACGCCCATATTTTTTTAAGGCAATATTGACATTAGCGCCAATCACAGCAGGTTCAACACGCACTGTTTCGCCGCTATTTTCGGGCGTGACTTTGCGCCAATAATTGCTTAAATCCACCAAAAGCCCATCGGTTACGCCTTGTCCCGAAAGGCTGGTGCCACCTGCTCTAAAAGTGATGTGCATTTTATGCTGATGCGACCATTCAAAGAGTTTTTGAATTTCATCAATTGAAATGGGTTGCACAATGGCTTTTGGGACTAAATAAAAATGGCTGGCATCGCTTGCATACGCATAGCGGTCAATGAGGCGTGTTTTGATACGCTCTTTAGGTAGTATTTTATGTAGTGCGTTGAGCATGTAAAAAGTGGTTTTATTTAGTTTTTCTATGTTTTTAATTATTGATGCTCATATTCACCTTCGTTAAATGTCGGTGATGATGCGACAAATACTTTTTTGCTTCTACGGGGCTTGCCCCACAACGCATCCTCGGTACAATGCATCACCATGGATGGGCGTGATTTACTTTTGTGTAAAGTTATACAGTAGTCATAATTTTTGTCTAAAAAAACAGATTATTTCAAGTAAAATGCCTGTCAAAAGCCACCCCTCAGTATTTTGCCTAAAAAAGCGGCTTCCAACGGGCGCAATGGGTAAAAAAGAAAACCTTTTATGGATGGTTTACGTGGTGCAGACACCCACGCAATAGGACGATTCGGTTAATAAATCGAATCAAGCGGAGGCGTTGTTTGTATGTGGCAAAGAGTGTATGCGGTATCGGAAAAAGGAAATCGGAATTTTAAAAAAAAGTGTAAATTTGCTACGAACAAAGATTATGATAAAACGAAACCGATTAAACTATGGCAAGAGACATCATACACGACCAAGTGCGCGCGTCATTAGAAAACGATAATTGGAAAATTACGCATGACCCTTATAGTTTGTACTTAGAGAAAAGAACTTTAAGTATTGATTTAGGTGGGGAACGAATCATTGGTGCGGAAAAAGGGGCAGAAAAAATTGCCGTTGAGATAAAAAGCTTTTTGAAAGAGTCTTTATCTATGATTTTTACGAAGCCTTTGGATAATATTTAGTCTATGAAGACTTCTTAGCTGAACAAGACCCTGAAAGAACACTTTATTTAGCGATAAGTGAAGATGTTTATGCCAGAAAGTTTAAAGATGATACAGATGTTTTACGGATTTGTCGAAAATATGATGTTAAAATATTAATTATTGATGCTCAAAATCAAATTATAGAACAGTGGATAAAATAAAAAAATACGAAAGCATTATCTTAGAATTGCTCAAAGAATATGCAGCGATTCAACCTGCGAATATGTCAGAATATGAGAATCAAATTATCGTAGATTCTGAACGGCATCATTACCAATCCGTTAGTTTAGGATGGAACAAAAAAGGACATTATATTTATGTCATCAATTTTCATTTTGACATAAAACCCACAGGTAAAATTTGGCTTATGGCAAACAACACAGATGCTTTAATTGCTCAAGAATTGGTCAAACGAGGTGTGCCGCCAACGGATATTGTATTAGGTTTTCAAGCACCCCATGTCAGGCAATATACCGAATATGCGGAGGCTTAAGCAGCGGTGTTGTTTACTTATCAGGTGTTTGGGGAAGAGTCTATACCCCTCAGTATTTTGCATAAAAAAAGCGGTTTCAATTCAGAAACCGCTTTTTTATGCCTACTATTTATTTATAAGTATGCCGATAAATGTTTGTTTAACGCAAAAAGTCTTGTTATTTTTGCAGAAGGCACAAAGGAAGGGCTATAAAAAACGAAACCCGATAGTTTGAGTGACCTCAGGGACTACCGGGAATAATATAGTGCAAAGATAAAGCATTTATTTTAATTCTACAATTGCTCATCTGCACCCCCTCAGTATTTGGCATGAAAAATAGGCAACATAAAAATAAACCACTCCTGTTTTTCAAAAAAAACATTATTTTTGTCCTACAACACTCGATTCAAACGGGATATTTATTATTTTTCAATAAAAAGAAAAGTCATGTCAGCACAACAAATAAAATTGAATATCAATGATTTGGTTAATCGCATAGAAGATGAGGACAAGCTGCAAGCCTTTTATGATGCCCTTGCAAAGATTGCCAAAGACTATATAAAACAGCCCAAAAATAAGACTGCAAAATTGACTGCCGAGAAAGAAAATAAAGCGGCTTCAAATCCCTTAATGGATATTGAGGAAAACAAAGAAACAGGCTTACAACACGATTTGAGCCTTGTTTTTTTAGCCAATGATATTTTCAAAAATAGTCAAACATTACCAGAAGAAGCGATTTTAGCTTTCGATGACGCTTTGATAGAATCTGCTTTAAAAATACCTACTTTACCAAACCGACTTTAAAAAATGCGTTTCGAAACGACACCTGATGATTTTTTGCGCTTTTTACCAACTTACCTCACGAATGAAGAGAATCCAATAGATTATATCTGTCACCTCGACAAAGCCTTTTGGTTTCCTACCGAGGAACTCCACTCTTATCTTTCGGATATAGAGCAAACCCGCATTGCTTCACTCGATTACTTTGGCTATTACCTCTTTTTAGTCAAATTGTCTTATCATTTTTGCAGACTGCCAGAAGAAAAACAACGATAAGTGTTTCTATACCCCCTCAGTATATTGCCTAAAAAAGCCGCCTACAACGGGCGCAATGGATAAAAAGAAAACCTTTTATGGATGGTTTACGTGGCGCAGATACCCACGCAATAGGACGATTCGGTTAATAAACGAATCAAGCGGTGGCGTTGAATATTTGTAGGAAGTTTGCGCAGATACGGGCGAAAAGAGGCGTATTGCCCAATTTTTTTTGTTTCTTTTTTTTGTAAAAAAACCTATATTTGCTCAAAATAAAGAAAAATGAGTGCACAAATGTCTGTTTCAGAAATATTAGGCAGTGTCGAAGGTTTAGAAAGAAACAAATTCGAGCAATTGTATCAAGAACTGTTTACCCTTCGCGCAAAGAAGAACAATTTGCCGTGGCTCAATGCGGTAGAATCGCAATTATTGACCAAAATAAACACAGAATTTGATGAAAAAAAATGGGAACGATTAGCTTACCTTGATTGGAAATTGGAGTTCAGTGCATTGAGTCCAAAAGAAGAATTGGAGTCCTTGAAATTGGCTGAAGCTTATGAAAAATTTAGCGTTGAACGCTTAAAATGTCTATCTCAATTGGCATTGCTGCGCCATGTTTCGATTGATGATTTGATGTCGCAACTCGACATAAATACGCACGCACATGGCTAATCCAACGATTAACAAAGAATTGCGTGAGGCAGTCATACTTCGTGCTTCGAAATGTTGTGAATACTGCAAAAGCCAAGATAAATTCTCTCCAACGGCTTTCACGATAGACCATATCTTACCCGAAAGTTTGGACGGTACATCAGATTTTAAGAACCTTGCCTATGCTTGCTTCCTTTGTAATCGTTTGAAATCCAATAAATTAAAAGTATTTGATACACGCCTTAAAAAATGGGTGTCGCTTTTTAATCCACGTATAGATATTTGGGCAGAACATTTTTCTTGGAATGACGATACAACAAAAATTATTGGCATGACAGCCATTGGACGTTGTACGGTGAAAGAGCTAAAATTGAACCGTGAAAAGTTAATAGAATATAGAAATTGTATCATTCCTTTTGGTGAACATCCGCCAAAGATTTGAATGACACCCCCTCAGTATTTTGCCCAAAAAAGCCGCTTCCAACGGGTGCAATGGATAAAAAGAAAACCTTTTATAGATGGTTTATGTGGCGCAGACACCCACACGATAGGACGATTCGGTTAATAAACGAATCAAGCGGCGGTGTTGTTCGTTTGTGGAGAGTTTAGGTAAAACTATGCGCTAATGGCTATGCCGCAGCAAAACCGAGAAAGCCCCTTGCAAACGGCGGCTGAAAACCCAAAACAATATCCTGTCGTTCCATGCCTTGCGCTATCAGCGTATCAACAACTTCTCGCTCGGTATTATTGCGTTGCAACCAAACCTTGCCGTTGATGATGTCGAAATGCAACACAACATTGAAAACGTGCTGTTTGCCATTCCAACCAATTCGCACCAATTGAAAGCTATTGCTTTCACGGTCAGCGATGACGCGGTTTTCGACCTCTTTCAGATTCGTCGGTTTGATTGTCTGTGCGTATTCGTTCAGATAATTGATGATTAAATCTTGATACTTTTTTATCTTATCCATTTGACTATTGTTTCAGTTTGAGGGTCATAGACCACGATTTTTGCGCCAATTTTTGCCAAAATCTTTTGGATTAAGGCTTTTTGAAAATACGTATCGTAAATGTGCTGCGGTAAAGCCAAATACAAAACACGGTCGGGTTCAAGAATTTCCAAAGCGACATAATAATCTGTAAACTGCCCAACCGCTTTATGCAATTCATTGACTGTCGAAGGTCCTGCAAAACTTTTGATTTCAACAGCTATTTTTTCACCATCTTTATCGGCAGCAATCAGTTCCTCAGCCGCCAAATCAATTTCAAAATCCACATCATCTACTGAAATGGAATAAGGGTCAGCCGTTATTTTCCAACCATCTTTGACCAAAGCATTACGTGCTTGATAGTGATAAAGGTCGCGTGCCATTTTATTTTAAAAGCTTGGGTTTTAAATTATCTTGAACAAAATTAAACCATATTTTAGTCTTATACTTGCAAAAATAAGAAAAAAAAGTCTGAATAATCGGATTATTTTATTTTCGACGGCATCTTCACAAGTATTAACAAAACAGAAAGAGTTCTGCATAGAAGAAATAAAAAGCCGTCTCCAACGGGCGCAATGGGATAAAAAGAAAACCTTTTATGGATGGTTTACGTGGCGCAGACCCCCACGCGATAGGACGATTCGGTTAATAAACGAATCAAGCGGCGGCGGTCTGTGCTGCTGTGGAAGTTATAACTTTTGTCTCAAAAAACAGACAATAACCACGAACAAGTCCATGAAGATGCCCCCCTCAGTATAGAATAATGGGACAGAATTTGTGATTCTGTCTCATAGATTTTAATACTAATTAAAATACATTTTTCCTATATTTGACCCCGAACTAATCCTTAAACTGAAAATATGCTTTTCCCAAATATTAGCGATTATAAAAGCGCGATAGCGATACCCGAAAGTTTTGTCACTTTGGGCGATTTGCGCCTCGAAAAAGGGCTTTCCGATGATGTTTATTTTTCATCGGGCAATTTTGGTGTGGTGTTTAAAATGCGTGATACGCAAGCGGGTAAATTGCATGCGGTGAAATGTTTTACCCGCGAACAAGAGCGACGCACGGAAAGCCTTGACAATATCAGCCAATATTTGAGTACGTTTCAAAGTCCGTATATCGTGCCTTATACTTTTCTCAAAGATGAGATTTGGGTCAATGATGCCGAATATCCCTTCTTGTTGATGGATTGGGTGGACGGTGTGACGCTTGGCGAAAAGGTCAAAACCTTGTGTGCGGCGCGCGATACGGTGGGCTTGCATCGTTTGACAGTGGCTTTTGCGGAAATGGCTTTGTGGCTGTTGGAACAAGATTGGGCGCATGGTGACCTCAAACACGATAATATCATGGTGCGCCCCGATGATTCATTGGCTTTGGTGGATTATGATGGTTGTTTTGTGCCTTCGATGTCGGGGCAAGTGGCGCGAGAGATTGGCAGCCCTTGCTATCGACATCCGAAACGGACGGCGCAACACTTTGATAAGCATATTGACGATTTTAGTATTTTAGTTATCTTTTTGAGCCTCCGAGCTTTGTCTCAAAATCCTGATTTGTTTGAGACGCACCAAAATGGAGAGAATTTATTATTTTCGGTGGCTGATTTGGCTGAATCGCAAGGGTCGGTTTTGTTGGGGCAGTTGCGGCGGAGTGCGGATACATATATCCAGGGGGCTGTGGGCTTGCTTGATTTTTCGGTGGCGATGGGGAGTCTGTCGGTTTTTGGGTTGAGGGATGGGGTTTTGAGGGTGTTTTTTGAGGGGTTTAAGGGGGATTTGTTGCCTAAGAAGGTAATTTTGAGGTGTATAAATTGGGAAGGGAAAGAGGTTGTTTTTGAGGTTGAAAGAGATACTTTAAAATTAGAATTACGTTGGAAAGGATTAAAAAGTTTATCAGATGAAATAGGACGATTGACTAATTTGACAAAGTTAGATTTGAGTTATAATGAGTTAAAGAGTTTACCCGTCGAAATGAAACGGTTGACAAATTTGAAGGAGTTGAATTTAAGAGACAATCAGCTAACAAGTTTACCAGCCGAAATAGGACACTTGACCAATTTGACATTGAAATTGGATACACGGCAATTAGTATATTGGGTAACAATTCTTCAAAAAATACCAAACCTAAAGCTGGATTTAGCTAATCTAAACCTAACAAGTTTACCAGCCGAAATCGGACGCTTGACCAATTTGACGACGTTGGATTTAAGGCACAATCGGCAAACAAATTTACCAGCCGAAATAGAACACTTGAACAATTTGACAACGTTGGATTTAAGACACAATCAGCTGACAAGTTTATCAGCCGAAATAGGATACTTGATCAATTTGACTTGGTTGGGTTTAGAAGGAAATCAACTAATAAGTTTACCAACCAAAATAGGACGATTGACTAATTTAAGGAAGTTGAGTCTTTATAATAATCAGCTAACAAGTTTACCAGCCGAAATAGGACGTTTGACCAATTTGACAGAGTTGGGTTTATATAATAATCGGCTAACAAGTTTACCAGCCGAAATAGGATGTCTAACCAGTTTGACGGAGTTGAATTTAAGAAATAATCGTCTAACAAGTTTACCAGCCGAAATAGAACTATTGACCAGTTTGACGGAGTTGAATTTATGGGGAAATCAGCTAAGTAGCTTACCGAATGAAATTGGTCAGTTGAAAAACTTGACATCGTTACATTTAGGTTCTAATCAATTAACGAGTTTACCAAATAAAATGGGTCAGTTGAGGAATTTGACAACTTTGTCTATAGGGTATAATAAACTAACAAGCTTACCCGATGAAATTGGGCAATTGACAAATTTAACAAGGTTGTCTTTGTCGAGAAACCAACTATCAAGTTTACCGAAAGAATTAAGCATGTTGAAAAACTTAACAGTATTATATTTGGAAAATAATCTATTAACGCATCTTCCTAATGAAATTGGTCAGTTGAAGAATTTGACATCATTGGATTTAAGGGAGAATCAATTATCAAGTTTACCAGCCGAAATAGGACGTTTGACCAATTTGACGAAGTTGGATTTAAGAAGCAATAAATTTTCCGATTCTGAAAAAGTAAAAATCAAACAGTTGTTGCCAAAGTGTGCAATTAATTTTTAAAAAATTAAATAGATGTTTGAAGAATGGCTTATAAGCTTCGAGGATAAAAATCCACGCTATATTTCTAAGAAAATATCTCAAAAAGAATTTTCAATAGAGTTGGCTTACCATGAGGCAAGTCATTTGGTATTTCAGCGATTGATATACAAACTTAATTTAGGTTTTAATGAGCCAATCAACATATTTATTGACTCAAAAAATGAGCAAAATGCTGGTTATGTACATGGATTTGGAGCTTCTGGATTGGTCTATAATTCAAGACTGGTAGATGAAAATGACATAAAAGCTTTTTATACCGACAAAAAAGAGAGGTTATTTAGTGATTGTTTACAGTATTTGTCGGGAAATACTTCATACAAGGCATTTATTGAC
>JAYVFS010000325.1:0-23519 GCA_043772905.1 Saprospiraceae bacterium
GCATGAAAAGGTGCACTTGAAGGATACGCCACTTCTACTTTTGTTGGAATATAAGTTGCGCCCAAAAGCGGTAATGTAATACGGGTGCGGACATCGAAAACCTTTCCTAAATCCGTATTTCTCAATAAAATTTCAAAAACCGTTGAATCGCAAATACCAGGTTTGTTGAGCGATTGATTGACAAAATTGGCATCTAAAAACGGTGCTTCTGTTGTCACTGTTCCTTGAACCGTTAAGTCTGTACAAGGCGGATAAAGCGACGGATTCCATTGAGGGTCAGTGGATTGCGCACAGTTCCAACCTGAACTGATGTCCAAATGGCTTTCGCCACAATCGCCAATTAAAGCCTTTATTTCAACGATATTACATATATCATCTAAATTTTTATCAGGAGATGCTATGGCTAATGGGTTCGTATATGCAAAAGTATTGCGTCCATTATCACCATAAGTACTAAAATTCAAGGTAAATTGATTAGAAAGATTGGTAATGTCTCGCATAGAGACCACCGTAAAGTTTTGTACTGAGGGGGCAGGTTCGACACTAATCCAAGTCGAATTTGCACCACCTTTGTTCGATGTATTACAATGTTTAACAACCCATGTTGCTGTATCACTCGCTGTTGAAACCGTTGGATTTGTTACGGGTACTAAGGTCAAAGCGGGCGGGTCGGTGTAAACAATATTGCCATTGAAAACCGAGTCTTGACGATAAGGAGAGCATTCTCCATTACCTATTTCTAAGGCATAATAACGGTCACGATAGAAAATATTAGGTTTGAATTCAAAATTATTATTGTTTAAAGAACTACCCGTCAAAGAGCGACAATTGGGCGTTGCTTTGATGCGTAAATTGAAGGCATAACTTGACACCCGATTGAGCGACGGAACGATGTTTAAGGTATCAAAACGAGCGACAAAACGCCCTGTTGAGTCCAAATTACTGAGGGGGTAAAAATCGCTTCCTGCATAAGGATGATCGGGAATTGAGACCTCAATTTGGGTCGTAAATGCTCGTATAAATTCAGGGTCAAATTGCAAAGAAAACGAGTCAACGCCTACGGATTGACGGAATTCATTGCCAAAATGGTCATAATAACCATTGTTTATCATAATTATTTTATACTCCAAACTGGCTTCTGTACAGCCTTTGGGATAGCTCGATGAACTTGGAAAAGAGAAAATAGATTGCGCTTTGCCGACCCTAAATGTTTCTCCAAAATTGTCGCAAGCGAATTCTGCGCCGCCGTCAATATGGTAGCCGTAGGCACGGAATTGCGGTACTTTTTCAAAAGTATTTTTATAAGGACCATCTGTAAAGACGCTGAAATCGCCATAAAAGTTGACAGAGTCGCCTTGACTGAGAGGGGCAATATTGAGCGAAGCCAAACAGCTACTCAAATCCACATAAATGGCTTTTGTGGAATCGGTTCTAACAACACGAATATTGGATGTATCAACATCGCAATTATAAGTCTGACCACCTTTTACAAATTGAACAAAACCTTTACCAAAAGTAAAAATATCGTTCAAATTGGTTTGGGCATTTTTTGTAATATTGTTGTATGAAATTCGCACACCAATTGAGTCAGAAATTGGGTCATTGCCAACGACATTCAATACGGTCATACGCACTGAATCGCAAGACATGGCTACTTTTAGATTGGCATCGGAAGGTGAAATATGCGTTGTATAACTGCCGTCAGTATAGCCCAAAGTTGTTCTTGAAGCCGAAAAATCAGTCGTTTTCAAGCCTTTTGGACATTCATAAGCCACATTTGGCACACAAGGTGGTGACGCATAATGTATGCGAGGTCCCGCCAAAGTATCGCAATACCAAACGTGTTGACAACCACAAGGCGGGCATGAATATGCCAATTCCATCGGGAAATCCGTTGGACCAGGAATGGCGGTACACGTAGCTTTAAAGCCAAAATTGACCGTATAATCACCATTTAGATAATCCACAGCGACCAATTCATTGCTAAAACCACCTTTTTGTTTGACTGAATCCACACGGAAAGATAAATAAACCGTATCGCCCGATTGCGTCATGGTTTTCAAAAACATCGTATCTGTATAACGAAGCATATACATAGAGTCTTGAATCGGTAAAATGCCTGTTGGCACTTTCACTTTCACCAAAATCTCTTCTTGTCCGTTACAATTTCTATCAAAATTGAAGATATTGCGTCTTTCAAGATGCTGAATTGAAAAAGGTTTTTCATCTGTAAAAGCATCGGGGTCAGCACAGTTTTCAACTAAATCATTGACGTTTAATGGCGCAAAATAACGAGGTTTAATAACTTGATTACGTGCGCCACACAAGTCTGTGTAGTTTAATTGAGCATTAAAAGCGGTTTCAAAATCATTTTTACAATTGTCGTCTCTGTTTGACAACGAAGCATTACAATCCACTTCATATTCTATTGTCACTTCAACACTTTTTCCAATGGGTAAATCGTCAAAATAGCCGTCGTTGTCAACATCGGCTAAACCAACTCCTGCACCGTCAGGGTCGGTTGTAAACAGCGCATTATTCCTCAAATCTGCCAATGGTACTGAGGGGGTCGGTAACTCAATACCCGCAACTGTAATTTTTGTAATACGATAACCCTTGTTACTCAATAAGATAGAGTCTCCTAAGCCGACACCGAGTTGCAAATCGTACATATCAGCCGTGCCTGGGTCAACCTCTACACCATTGTTTGTAAACTTAACCGTTGAACGACCAATGCGGCAATAACCACCGATTTCATCAGGTATTGAGCCTTGACCGACAAAGCCGACATTGACCTGACCTTCGCCCAAACGGATGATGTCTTGTCTTGAAATCGTATTGCAAAAACGGTCATCGCAACCCCACGACATGGCGTGTGTACTTGTCCGTGATTTGTCACAATTGACAACGCAAAAATTTTCAACGATGGTAACGGTTTCGTCAGGGTCAAAAAGCAAATCACCATTCGCAAGAAGCGAGGGTCCACGTGTGTTGAAAGCAAAAATGGCTTCTGGAACTGTTACAGCAATAGATGTATCACCTGCCAAATTGAAAACAGGCGTTTTAGTCATAGTCACTGCTTGCCCATTGATGGTCATGCTTTGGACAGAAACCCCTGCGCCTTGTGTATTATTATACTCAAAACCCTTGATATAACCATCAAGACCAGAGTTATTGATGAGAATTGTTCTTTGAAAACATTGACCGACACGGGCTGCCGTTGCGTTGTTGGACACCGAAACGGTGAAAAACGGCACTTTGATTTGGTCACGATACGGCGTTGAAAAATCAGATTCTGTCAAACCCGCAGACGCACCCAAATCGTAAGTGAAATCCCACATGTCCTTGACATCAATCAAGTCATTCCGCGTCAAAGTGTCCGTATATTCGCAATTAACGCGAATAACGTAGCTGATATTGACGGAAGACGTACCACTCACAGGTGTCAAATCAGTCAATGAAAATGCCGCACCCCCTGTATTTGAGGTGGTCATCGTCACGCCTGACGACGTTCCTGCCGCATTAAACCGGACAAATTGAACGCCTTTAAAAAGTTTTAAAGTCGCTGAAATGTTCCGCCGCGTGGCGGACAATGACCCATCAGTAGCAACGGTCATTGTCACCGTTGCTTCGTCGCCACAGACATTGAGGTTGCGCGGTGCAGAAGCCGCGTCCTTGAAAGCGACTTTCAGATTATCATTTTGTGCCAATAGTGGGGAGGAAAACAATGCACACAGGAGGATTAGGATTGATGGTTTCAAATAAAGTTCTCTCATTGAATGAGTCTGTTAGTTATGAGTTTATTATTCTACATAGTAATGAAAACATGGATATATCTTGTGAGATGTATCTATAATTAGCTGTTGGAAGCCAATTTCATGCCATATAGGTCATAAAGATAAATAGGGCGACACCCTATTCTAACATTCATCGCCCTTTCAGGACTTTTTTAAAATAATAATTTGAGATTTGATAGCTCTGAAAGGGCGTGATTTGATAGCATCGGGTAACGCCCGATGAAAAATATTAATCAACATTTACGAATAACACCAAAAACCAATTTTTTCAAACATGATGCTATAAAAAACATTGTTTATGCGTAACTTTGTTTGAAAAGTTAAAAGAACGTTAACTTCTCGCACAAACACCTGCCAAAACTTCCTTCTTTGCATCTTTATTAAACAGCTAAGAAAAACGAATTTATTGTAACAATTCAAGGAAACTTAGTCTCAATGTAACATCAAAACACATTTTTAACGTTTAAAAACCAAAGCCCGAAGGCAGGTTATTTATTAACGAAGACATTTATCTTATGAAAAAAATCATTTTTATTCTCCCCGTGCTTATGTTATTAGGCGGTCTCAATGCTCAGAACATGAAATTTAGAACCGATGATTACGCTAAGGAATGGAAAGAAATTTCCGTCCTTGAAGGACAAGGTTTGCCTAAATCTGCCCTTCAAAAAGTGGAGGAATTGTTGGCAAAATCCAAAAAAGACGACAATCCTTCGCAACTCATCAAATGCTTGATTTATCAGGCAAAATACGTCACTGAATTGGAAGAAGATGGCTATGTGAAAGCCCTAAATTCGATGCATGCCGATATGGAAAAAGCGGCATTTCCAACAAAACAGATCTTGCAGTCTATGTTGGCTGAAATGTATTCAAGGTATCTGGACAATAATATCTGGAAATTACGCAACAGAACGACGACTTCGGGTTTTAAAACTGATGATATACGGACTTGGACAATGCAACAATTGTCCGATGAAGCCGCCCTACTCTATCGTTTGAGCGTTAACGACGACCGTTCAAAGGAAGTGGCTATTAAGGTTTTTGATGCCATTACTACTGAGGGGTCAGATGAGCGCAGACCTGTACTTTTTGATTTTTTAGCACACCGTGCCATTGATTATTTCATGGACGAAAAAACGTATTTGTCTAAACCCAGTTATACGTTTGAATTGGACAATGAAGCCTTGTTTGGTACAGTTGAAAAATTCGTTGGCATTGCCTTAGAAAGCCCCGATTCTTCTTCAATGAAGCTATGGACTTTAAAGCTCATGCAAGATGTTTTGCGTTTCCATCTGAAAGATGAAAACGTAACGGCATTGATTGAT
The DNA here is from genome assembly GCA_043772905.1 of Saprospiraceae bacterium. GTDB lineage: Bacteria > Bacteroidota > Bacteroidia > Chitinophagales > Saprospiraceae > JAAFJT01. The sequence continues at coordinate 5,120 of JAYVFS010000325.1, forward strand.
ACAGACCTAAAACGCTTGTCATTTGTACATCAAAACGCCGTGATGTCCAATAAAGATGATTTATATATCAAAAGCCTTGAAGTGTTGCGGAGCAATTACGTCAACAATCCAGCTTATGTAGAAATTTGCTTGAAAATAGCCCAACATTACCGCAATAAAGCGTCAGATTGGAAACCCAATGTTGAAAATGTCGGTAAATTTGACAACCAAAAAGCCCTTGAAATTGCCAAAGAAGCGGTTAGGAAATTCCCAAAAGCTTATGGTTCATCAGCTTGTCGCTACCTAATTGATGAGATTACGACCCCCTCAGTAGATTTCAAAATTGAAGAGGTCAATGTGCCTAATAAAGCCATTTTGTCGTCCGTTCATTTCAAGAATCTGGACTCGTTTTACTATAAAATCATAAGGCTTTCAGAACAAACAAATAGGCGTGATTTTAAAGATGAAACAGAGCGTTTGAAGTATTATAACAGTCTGCCTGTTGTAAAAAAAGGGCATATAAAATTGCCCAATGATAGTGATTATAACCCGCATACAACAGAAATCAAAATAGACAAATTACCCAATGGTTTGTACCTTATTCTGGCTGCGGACAACGATAAATATGCGCTCAAAAACAGTAGTAAAGTCAGTTACACAATATTTAACGTCTCTAATATCGCTTATTGGCAACGGACAAGTGCTGACGAACCGAATGAGTTTGTCGTCCTCGACCGTTCGTCAGGTGCGCCTTTGGCAGGTGTGACGGTTGAGTTTTGGGAAAACCGTTATAACCCGAAAACACGTTTAGAAGACAAGGTAAAAATTGGCACAACGGTCAGTGACCGCAACGGTTTTGTTTATTCACGTTTGCCTAAGGAAAAATATTTTACGACAAAATTCATCTACGGTAAGGATTCACTCATTACAGGCGATGGTTTTTCAAACTATTTCTATCGTGAAGAAAATCGAGTTGTGACACAAACGCAGTTCTTTTTGGACAGAGCGATTTACCGTCCGGGGCAAATTGTTTACTTCAAAGGCTTGGTTTATAGCCGAAATACTGAGGGGTCTAAAACGCCGACGATAAAACCGAATGTACCTGTTGAAGTGACGTTTTATGATGTCAATCGGCAAAAAGTCAGTAGTTTAAAGCTAACAACAAACAGTTTCGGAACTATAAACGGCTTTTTTACAGCCCCAACGGCTGGTTTGTTGGGCAATATGAGTATTCAAGCAAGTGTCGGCGGACAAGTCAGTTTTAGAGTTGAAGAATACAAACGTCCTAAATTTGAAGTAAAAATGTTGCCTTTGACAGGTGATTTCACTTTGAATCAAGACGTAAAAGTAAAAGGCGAAGCAAAAGCTTTTGCGGGTTCTAATATTGACGGTGCGAAAGTGAAGTACCGTGTGGTCCGTGAAGTCCGCTTCCCATATTGGCGTTATTGGGGCTGGAATCCTTATGCTTCGGCGGGTCAGGAAATTGCACATGGTGAAACGACAACCGACGCAAAAGGCGTTTTTGAAGTCACTTTCAAAGCCTTACCCGATTTGTCTATTCCAAAAGATAAAAAACCCGTTTTTGATTATGCGGTTTATGCCGATGTGACGGACATAAATGGCGAAACACACAGCACAAAAGCGAGTGTTTCAATCGGTTATATATCTTTGAATCTCGATATTGATTTGCCGCTTGAATTCAATCGCAAAGAAGCAAAGGCTGTTAAAATTACTACGAACAACTTAAATGGACAACCTTTGAGCGCAAATGGTAAAGTAAAAATTGAATTATTGACATCGCCACGCCGTCCTTATATTGAGCGTTATTGGGCTTTGCCAGATACGCATACGATTGCAGAAGACGTGTTTAGACGTGATTTTCCACTTATTCCTTACAAAAATGAGGATAAAGTTGAAAATTGGGGCGTTAAACGCATCGTTTCTGAAACGACATTTTCTACAAAACCATTGCCTGCAACCGATGCGGGAACAGATACAAGTTTTGTAGATGTCTCTGACATTAAAAAATATGATAGAGGTGTGTATCGCTTCACAATTGAAACGACAGATGCAACGGGTGAGAAAATTGAACTCATCAAACACGTATTGATATATGACACAAGTGACGATATAGTTCCTGCCAACAAAACGTTTTTCAGTTGGCTTGATAAAGATGTTTATGAGCCAAAAGAAACTGCAACGTTGCATTATGGCACGTCTGCGGAGCGTTTAAATGTCTTGATTGAAGAAGAAATCAATGGAAAAATTGCCAAACGCTCATGGCATCCGATTGAAGGCATGGTTGATTATGCCGTAAAATTGGAAGAAGAATATCGTGGCAATATCTTTTTGCACATCAGTTATGTGATGGATAATCGCTCGACTTTGGAGACCAAAACGATTGTTATTCCTTTCTCAAATAAGGACTTAAACTTTGAATATCAAACGTTTAGAGATAAAATGGAGCCAGGGAGCGAAGAAGAATGGCGCATCAAAATCAGCGGTAAAGACAAGGATAAAGTCCTTGCGGAAATGGCTGCGACGATGTACGATGCCTCGCTCGACCAATTTGCGGCCAATCATTGGGGCTTGAATCTGTATCCGTCTCGTTATCCGATTTACAACTACAATGCACCGACGTTTGGCGAAACCTATTCCATGGGTTTTTACTATCCTACTGAGGGGGGCAATTATGGAGAAGAAAGGAAAACGTATCGGTCTTTGAATTGGTTTGGCTTCAATTTTTATAATGAAAGTCCACCTGTACTTTATATGAGGTCTGCTGCGCCAATGAGTAATGTTCAAATGGATGCTGTTTCTGTACAAGGTGGAAAACCCGCACAGAAACAAATGCGGGAGTCATCGCCACCTCCACCGCCGTCTGCCCAAAAAGCAGACACAACAGTAAAGAGTTTCAATCCTGGTGAAAGTCGACAAGAAAAAACAGAAGATATGTCGGCGGTCAAAATCCGCACAAACCTCAACGAAACGGTTTTCTTTTTCCCTGAATTAATGACCGATATGGAGGGCAATGTTATTGTTAAATTCAAAATGAACGAGGCTTTGACACGTTGGAAATTCCTTGCGATGGCGCATACAACGGATTTGAAAATTGGTTTTTCTGAAAAAACGGTTGTGACGCAAAAGGATTTGATGGTTTTCCCTAATGCACCGCGTTTTTTACGTGAAAGTGATGAGATCGAATTTACAGCAAAAGTGACCAATATGACCGCTTCTATACTGAGGGGGTCTGCAAAACTCGAATTGTTCGACGCTTTGAGCATGAAACCGATTGATGATTTGTTGGATAACAAAGATGCGACATTGTCTTTTGATGTCAATGGCGGTGAAAGCACGCCTTTGGCTTGGAAACTGAAAATTCCTCTTGGAAAAGTGCAAGCGGTTACTTATCGGGTAATTGCAAAAGCGGGTAATTTCAGCGATGGAGAAGAGAATACATTGCCTGTTTTGACCAATCGTATGCTGGTTACCGAAACGCTGCCCATGAGCGTTAAAGGTGGAGAAACAAAGAAATTCACTTTGGAATCTTTGAAAAATAATACGTCTAATACATTGACAAACAATAAATTAACGCTTGAATTTACGCAAAACCCTGCGTGGTATGCCGTTCAAGCTTTGCCTTATTTAATGGAGTATCCGTATGATTGTACAGAGCAAATTTTCTCACGTTATTATGCCAACAGTTTAGCGACTTCGGTTGCCAATGCGCATCCAAAAATCAAAGCAGTTTTTGACCGTTGGAAGGCAATTGATACTAAGGCGTTGTTGTCCAATTTGTCAAAAAATCAAGAATTAAAATATGCTTTGTTGGAAGAAACGCCGTGGGTTTTACAAGCGCAAAATGAAGAAATTCAGAAGCAAAACGTTGGTTTGTTGTTTGACTTAAATCGTATGGCGAATGAATCAACGAATGCTGTGAAAAAGATGCAAGAAAGGCAGTTGAGCAACGGCGGTTTTTCATGGTTTCCGGGCGGTCGTGACAGCTGGTACATCACGCAATATATTACCGAAGGGTTCGGTCATTTGGACAAATTGGGCGTAAAAACGCTTAATGAGGACTTAAAAACCAAGGAAATGGTTGCAAAAGCCATCAGTTATTGCGATGAACGGGCTGTGGAATATTACAATGATTTGGAAAAAGAAGCTGCCAAAGGTCACTTGAAAATGGAAGATGACAACTTGTCGTCGTTGGTTATTCACTACCTCTATACACGTTCTTTTTTCCAAAATCAAACGGTTGGACAAGTAAAAATCCTTGAATATTTCTTGAAACAAGGTGAAAAATATGGTTTGAAGAAAAGCCAGTACGAACAAGGTTTATTAGCGTTGGCTTTGATGCGTTACTCAAATGATGTGTTTGGTCAGTTCAAAACACCAGCAAAAATCGTGGCATCGTTGAAAGAAAAAGCGATAAACAGCGACGAAATGGGCATGTATTGGAAAACAGCAAACGGTTTTTATTGGTACGAATTGCCGATTGAAACACAATCTTTAATGATTGAATTGTTTAGCGAAGTTAAAGACGACAAAGCGGTTGATAATTTGAAATTGTGGTTGTTGAAAAACAAGCAAACCAATGCTTGGAAAACCACAAAAGCCACTGCATCAGCCGTTTATGCGCTTTTGAAAACAGGTGATAATTGGTTGTTGGACGATACTGATTTATCTATTTCCGTTGGCGGAAAGCCTTTGGATGTTTCAAAAATAGACAAAGAAGCGGGTACAGGCTACTTCAAAACAGATTTTGACAAAGCCGATATTTCTCCAAAAATGGCAAATGTTGAAGTCAAAAACCCAAATAAAGTCGTCGCTTGGGGAGCAATGTATTGGCAATATTTTGAAAATTTGGACAAAATAAAAACCTTTGAAGCGACACCTTTGAAGATGAAAAAGCAACTTTTCAAAGAAGAAAACGGCGATAAAGGTTTGATAATGAAACCCATAGACGAAAAGACACCCCTCAGTACAGGCGACAAAATTAAGGTCAGAATTGAGTTGCGTGTTGATAGAGACATGGAATTTGTCCACATGAAAGACATGCGTGCTTCGGGTTTAGAACCAACGAATGTGTTGAGTCAATACAAATGGCAAGGCGGTTTGGGCTATTACGAAAGCACACGTGATGCAGCGACAAACTTCTTTTTCGACTATTTGCCACGTGGTACTTATGTTTTTGAATATCCGCTTGTAGTCAGTCACCGTGGCGATATGTCGAATGGTGTGACGACGATACAATGTATGTATGCGCCAGAATTTACAAGTCATTCGGAAGGAATTCGAGTACATGTGAAGTAATGGTTTGATTTTTGTTCATAAAAAAACGTCTGTTTTCTTTCGGAAAACAGGCGTTTTTTTATGGAATATTTTAGGAATATTATTATTTCAATGATTGTATTCTGTTGTAAAAAAAAGTATTACACTTGGATTAATATTTTAATGAAAAATATAGTCAAATGAAAAATGTTCATTTATCTTTGCTCGTTGGAAAAAAGAATTAATTCCCTTATATTTTTTTCTGTTATCAAAGGTTCACACATCACATAAACATATAAAACATCATCGAAAAGAATTTTTAACTATTATGAACTCAATCACAACCGACAAACAAGGAAAAAGTTCGACAAATAATTTCATCATTATTTGCATTTTTTTCCAAATAGCTGCCATTTTAGGCTGTGCTTATCTCCTTCATTCATCGAATGAAAAATACAATAAACTTGTAGAAGTAGAGAGTAGCAATTTCGACACATTTCAAAAATGGACTTCTACTTCCAATCAAAATTTCATAAGGCTTTTTGAAGCCCTTGAAACGGCAGATAACCGTCAAGTGGATAGTATCTATTCTAAATGGCAGCTGGTAAATGGGGATATAGACAACTATATCAGTAAGTTACGCATGAGTTCTTCCCTCAATATTCAAGACGACACTTTTTTTCAAGCAATGATTGTCACTCGTATGGCTTATTTAAAAAATGTTGACAATTTTATAGCGACTAAAAAAACAGCTTCAAAGGAATCTGGAAAGTATTTTTTCAAAGATGTAAAATCCAGTTTTATTACTTTTCAGGATAATCTCGGCGATTTTGTACAATATTATCAAGAGCATATCAATGAAAACAACAATGCAATTTTTCAATCCGCCAAAGCCTCATTATGGGGTGTCATGATTGTTGGCTTATTGCCTATTGTTGTTCTCATCATCATTTTAGTCATCTCATTTATCTATTTACTGTGGCTCATGAATAAGCTCGATTTTGTGAACGATTCAATGGCTTGATCCTATTTTTGAAGCAAATTCGACAAAAAAATCCAAAGCCTTAGGATTCCGTACGCTGCCCAAATTAGCCGCTTTACTGAGGGGTACACCCATCAACACTTTTTTGACGGGTGCTTCTAACTTTTTACCCGAAATTGTATAGGGAATATCTGAAACAGCGATAATATCATCGGGCACATGGCGCGGTGAATAGGCTTCACGCAATGATTTTTTAATCTTAGATTTTAAATTGTCGGCTAAAACGACCCCCTCAGTACAAACGACAAAAAGAGGCATAAAATGCTCACCACCTTTTAGTTCTAAATTGACGATTAAGCTATCTTTTAATTCAGAAATAGCATCTAAAACGCGATATATTTCAGCCGTTCCGATGCGTACACCTTGCCGATTGAGCGTTGCATCGCTGCGTCCATAGATGATAAGTGATTGACGTTCAGTGATTTTTAACCAATCACCATGTCGCCAAACATTAGGATACGTTTCAAAATATGAAGCATTGTATTTTTCAAAATTTTCATCATGCCAAAAGAAAACGGGCATAGAAGGCATCGGCTTTGTGACCACCATCTCCCCTACTTCGTTGAGTATCGGATTCCCCAATTCATCCCAACTTTCCATCGCGCAACCTAAACAAGGGCATTGAATTTCACCTTCGACAACTGGTAACAAAATATTGCCGCCTACCCATGCTGTGCATACGTCTGTTCCACCAGAAATAGAAGCCAACCAAACGTCTTTTTTGATATGTTCATATATGTAAGAAAACGCTTCATCAGGCAGTGGCGAACCTGTTGAACCGATAGAACGCAGAGAATTTAATTTGATTTTTTCTGCTTTTGTATCAAAACCCGCTTTCATGCACGATACGATATAAGGTGCACTTGTGCCAAAGTGAGTAACTGCTTCATCACTTGCCAATTTCCATAAAAAATCCAAGGTAGGATAAGCTGGAGACCCATCATATATGAGCAAAGTGCCACCCAACAAAAGACTTGAAACTGCAAAATTCCACATCATCCAGCCCGTTGTAGAATACCAAAAAAAGGTTTCTCCCGCATTAAGGTCATTGTGAAAAGCCAAATATTTAGAATGTTCCAACAATATGCCACCATGCCCATGCACAATCGCTTTGGGTATACCCGTTGTGCCAGATGAGAATAAAATGTAGAGAGGATGTGCAAAATCAACGGGTTCAAAAGTGAATTTACCCCCCTCAGTATTTAATGCATTTTGCCAAGTTGTGTAGGAGAATGGAACTGTTTTAGGGTATTTTTCAAATTTTTTATCCAAAAAAGGGATAATGACCACCTGTTTTACAGTCGGTAATTGTTGCACCATTTCTTCTATCGTTCCCAATCGGTTAAAAGCTTTTCCACCATAACGATAGCCATCGGCAGCGAATAAAATTTTAGGTTCTATTTGCGCAAAACGGTCAATTACGGAAGCTGTACCAAAGTCGGGCGAAGCACTCGACCAAATCGCTCCCAAGGTGGCAGCGGCTAAAAAAGCAACAACGGCTTCAGGAATATTAGGCAAATAGCCCACGATACGGTCACCTTTCACAACTCCTTTTTCTTTCAAAAAAGCCGCCATATTTGCCACTTGACTTTCCAATTCATCCCAACTCATTGTTCTGAGGGGGGTATCTTCAGCTAAAAACTTTATGGCTGGGCTAAAATCCGTTCTGCCATTAAAAATATGCTCGACATAATTGAGCGTTGCGCCTTCAAACCATCGGGCATGAGGCATTCCCTCATCAGAAAGCACTTGCTTGTAAGGCGTGTATGATTTGACATTAAAATATTGCCAAATGGACTGCCAAAAGTCAGCAGGTTTTTCGACGCTCCATTGATAAAGTTCTTCGTATTTATAAAAATCTAATTGATAATGACGGCGCAACCAACGCATATATCGGCTAATGCGTGTCATGTTTTTTGCTGCTAAAGGCAGTTCCCATAAGGTTTTAGACGAATGCAGTTGAGGCATAATCTTATTATATTTCTTGTTTGATAAAATACAAAATTAGGTATTACTGTAAAAAAAACTCGATTTATTTGTTGATTATTTAATTATAAAGTATAATTGTGGTCAAATACGTTAAAATAAAAATATTAATTTATTCCTTTAAAAACCAAACACGATGATCGAAAAAGCAAGTATCGCGACAAAAATACTCATTGCTGGCTCCTTACTATGGGTCGGCACTATGGTTTTTAGGTCTGACGAACGTCTTAGAAAAGCCCTTGAAGAAATTGGCGAAGCCAAAAAACAAATCAATGAAGCTAAAGCCAATATTGACTCTGCTCGTCAAAATATAGACCTCGTAAGAACAGAACTAACAAAATTAAGTTCGGCAGCAGACCGTGCTACGACTGAACTCAATTATTTGAGGGTTGAACGCGAGCGTATGAAATCCAGTTTTGATATTATGATTAAAAAAAGTAATGATGCTATTTCAAACGCCAAGTCGAGTTTAGCAAATACACAACAGAACCGCTTCAATCTTTTGAAAGAACTGAGAGCGATGAATTTAGATAGAGAACCGAAGAATCAATAATGGTGAATGGTGAATTCATAAATAATTAATTATCAATTAGTTATAAATTTTTTCGGCATTTTTTTTATTGTTAAATTTCTAAAATAACTTGTCAAAAACGAATAATTATCTTCTAACAAATGTCTATGTAAAACCTAAAAAATCATGAAAAACTATCTCTTTTTCAGCTTGTGTCTTTTTTTCTCTCAAACTATCAGTGCTCAAGATACACTTATCAGTGTCAATTTCAAGCATCTACATCGCATTGAAGGCGCTTTCAGCGAAAGTCCTGAAATCCCGCGTTCGTTTACAAAAGGTTCAGTTTTGACCATCGAAGCGGATTTAGTATATCTCATCAATGATCGGCGTTATACTTATTACAAAAGATTGGAAGACCTGCGTGACCTTATCGAAACTGACAACCAAGACTCTATCGTTGCGGCTCTCATTCGTCACTATGAGTCGTCACTTGATTCTTGCAAATCATATTATAAATTACTTTTAGCAAATGCAGATAAAACAAGTACTGTAGGTGAAATATTTGTAAATGAAGCAAAAAAAGTAGCTGATAAAGGTGTCACAACGCTCAATTCAGCTACAGATAACCTCGATAAAGCCAATAAAAACTTGGACAAGTCATTGGAACACCTGACCAATGCTGAAAAATACATGAAGAAAAGCCTGCGTTTGAAATGGCTTGACCGCATCATTATAGGTACAGCCTGCTTGCTAATCGGATATGCTGTTGGTTCACTTTAGGTTTTATACGCCATCGTTTGCCCTGCAATCCAACCGCCTGTCCACGCGGCTTGAAAGTTAAAACCGCCTGTGATGGCATCAATATCTAAAATTTCACCGGCAAAAAAGAGATTGGGTAATAACTTACTTTCAAAGGTTTTGAAATTGACTTCATCACGTTTTACGCCACCTGCTGTAACAAATTCCTCTTTAAAAGTGCTTTTTCCTTTAACGGCGTAACTACCTTGTGCGAGTTGTTCAGCGAGCATTTGTATCTGTTTTTTAGAAATATCTGCCCAAATCATGTTTTCTGTAATGTTTGCTGCCTCCAAAAAGCGGAGCCACAGCCTTGACGATATGTTATACTGAGGGGTCTTGACAATCAGTTTTTTTAGATATTTGGTTTTAATATCAACGGTTAAAACGTTTTTCAATTCTTCAACATTATACTGTCCAATCCAATTTATGCGTATAACAAAATGATAATCAAAGTCATGCAATTGCCTTGCACCCCAAGCCGATAGTTTGAGAATGGCAGGACCCGACATGCCCCAATGAGTTATCAGAAGCGGTCCAGACGTTTTAAGTTTTGAACCTTCGACTTGAATCAAAGCATTAGGAACACTCAATCCCGCTAAGCCGTCAATGCGCATGTCTTTGATATTGAACGTAAAAAGTGAAGGCACAGGCTCGATGATGGTATGTCCTAATTTTTTCAACAATTCCCAAACAGCAGTCGAACTGCCCGCCGCCACCATCACTTTGTCTGCCGTAAAACTTTGACGATTGGTTTTCACAAGCCATTGATTATCAACTTGTTCTAAATCTTCGACGCGATACCCCCTCAGTATTTTGACGTTTAAACGTTCCGCTTCGCCTTCCAAACAGTCAATAATTGTTTGAGAATTATTAGAAATTGGAAACATCCGTCCGTCGTCTTCGGTCTTCAATTCAACGCGGCGTTGTCGAAACCATTCAATCGTATCTTCCGCAGAAAAACGCATAAATGGGCTTAACAATGCTTTCTCTCCTCGTGGATAATTTTTAACCAATTCATTGGGTAAAAAACAAGCATGTGTAACGTTGCAACGCCCGCCACCAGAGACTTTTACTTTTTGTAAAACGTCTTTGCCACGTTCTAAAATAGTGACATCTGCATTCGGATTGGCTTCTGCGGCTGTTATGGCTGCAAAAAAACCTGCTGCACCGCCACCTATAATTATAATTTTCAAAATAGTCGATAATGAATAATGGATAAGAAATTATCTGCAAAAGTAGTTTTTCAAAAACAAAAAACACCCCCTCAGTAAAGAAGGGGTGTTTTTTAATTTTTACACGTATATATATGTGTCGTTATTAAGTCGCTGGTTCGGCTTTATTTTCTGTTACCAAAAAGCAAGAAGCAGCTGCTAAAACCATGCAAACACCTGCCAAAACAAGCGCATTACGTGGGTCATCACCTAAAACAGATTTATAGAAAAGCGGCACAGTCAACATACCGATGAATTGCGGCACGCAGATAAACCCATTGAAAATACCCATATAAACGCCCATTTTTTCACCTGAAACGGCATTTGCCAACATCAAATAAGGCATAGACATAATGGAACCCCACGCCAAACCGATGAGCGACATACCCATCAAATAAATGTATTTGTCGTTGGATAACAGGGTACTGAAAAAACCGACTGCACCGATACATAAAAAGATCGCATGAGTCGCTCGGCTGCTGCCAATCATTTTTACGATGCGTGGCATGAGTACGGAAATGACCGCACAGGTGATACTAAACATCGCAAAACACAAGCCGCCCCATTTTGTGCCTTCTTCAAAACCCAATTTGTTGGCTTCTGGACTGGCTGCATTGAAAGCATATTTGGCAACTGACAAAGATAAATACTGCCACATCAACGGCAAGCCATACCATGTAAAAAATTTCACCCACCACAATTGCCGCATCACTTTTGGCATTTCGGATAGTGATGCAAGAATTTCTTTGAAAACAGGTAGCCACAAAATAGCATAAAACAGAGCCAAAACACCTCCTCCCCATATCAAACCTGCTTCAAATCCACCTGTGCGTGATGCAAATAAACCACCCATCAAACCGCCGCCAATGGCTAATGATAAATGCCAAAAAGTAATGTTTTTCTTTTGTTCATCACTAAAAACATGTGCTTTTTTGTAATCATCGTTCTCTGGTGGGTACTCCTTGGTGGTGTACATTGTCCAAAAAACAGTGATTAAAATAGACGCTCCGCCGATATAAAAAGGATAACGCACCGAGTTGGGAATGCCGTGAGAGAGCGTTTGTTCATCGGCTGACATTGCCATAGAAATGCCAATAATTGGCAATATAAAAGGCATCAAATTAGCCAATGTCTGCCCAAAACCAACCATAAACGATTGAACAGAGAAGCCCGTTGGTCGTTGGTCTTTATTGAGCATATCGCCCACAAAGGCGCGAAAAGGCTCCATGGAGGAGTTCAAACCCGCATCAAGTAACCACATCAAACTCGCTGCCATCAAGACAGAGGACGAATTAGACATGAGAATCATGGCAATACTGCCAACGATTGCCCCAACAAAAACATAAGGCTTCCGTCGTCCCCACCGAGGAGACCAACTTTTGTCAGACAATGCGCCAATAATTGGTTGTAGGAGTAGCCCCGTCAATGGACCTGCGAGCCAAAGCCCCGGAATTGAGGCTTCATCGGCACCCAAATAGCGATAAATGGGTGACATATTTGCCTGTTGTAAACCAAAGCCATACTGAATACCGAGAAATCCGAAACTCATGTTCCAGATTTGCCAAAAGGTTAGATTAGGTTTCTTTGCCATAATTTTAATACATTCTTGTTGTTAATTGCATAATAAACGTGTTTTTCAAAATTTTCGTAATATTATTGAAAGTTTTTCAAAATATTATCCTGTTGTTTGATTTTTTTTCAAAATCCTTCTGCATCATCGTCGCTGCGGTTATCTGCTGCACCTTCCAATTTGCCATCAGGACGCACTAAAATGGCTTCAATCAAACCGATATAAGGACGATACACAATATTATGACCCAAACTTTTCAGTTTTTTATACGTCAAATCGGTGATGGCATCTTTCTCAACCATCACCACATCTGGTTGCCATTGGCTGTGAAAACGTTTGGCTTGAGTGGCATCAGTCATTGACATATTGAAATCAATAACATTCGTAATGACTTGAAAAACAGAGGTTATGATAGTCGTTCCGCCTGGTGTACCGACAACCATATAGAGTTTTCCATCCTTTGCAACGATGGTTGGGGTCATACTACTGAGGGGGCGTTTGTTGGCAACAATCGCATTGGCTTCCCCACCAATTGCACCGTACATATTGGGTACGCCGGGTTTGACGCTAAAATCGTCCATTTCATTATTCAACAAAAAACCTGCGCCGCCGACAACTGTGCGACAACCGTAATTGTCATTTAAGGTTGTTGTGATACTCACAGCCGACCCCTCAGTATCTACGATGCTTAGGTGTGTTGTATTCTCTTTTTCAGGCTTCGGATTGCCTGCTTTCACGTCCTCGCTGCGGGTCGCTCGATTGGGCATAAAATCCTTGAAACGATTGACAACGTAGGTTTTATCTATCAAACCAGACACTGGTACGGGGTAAAAATCGGCATCGCCCATGTGTTCGGCACGGTCAGCATAAACGCGGCGTTCTGCTTCGACGAACAAATGAATCGCTTCGGCGCTGTGAAAGCCGTAATTACTGAGGGGGTAGTCTTCGACAATACCCAGCAACTGTAAGAGGGCAATACCGCCACTTGAAGGAGGCGGCATCGTTATAATATCGTAGCCCCGATACTTTCCAACAAGTGGTTTTCGCCAAGCAGCATCATAGTTCTTTAAATCTGCTTTTGAGACAAAACCATTGCCACGCTGCATTTCAGCCACAATGAGGTCAGCCGTTTTGCCTTCATAAAAACCATCTCTGCCTTTGTCTCTGATACGTTCGAGGGTTTCGGCAAGGTCTTCTTGTCTTAAAATATCGCCTGCTTTCCAAGCAATGGATGTATCTTTTTTTACTAAAACAGTTGACTTAGTATTATTTTTTATAAACTCTATTTTATTGCTGTTCAAACGATTGGCTTCTGATTCTGTGATTGCGAAACCATTTTCAGCAAAGTCAATAGCAGGTTGCACAAGTTTTTTCCAATCTTTCAATTTTGAATATTTCTGAAACATTTTATAACAGCCATCAACAGTTCCCGGCACACCTGCAGCTAAAACGCCTTTTTGGCTTTTACCTTCTATGACATTTTTATTGGCATCTAAATACATATCGCGTGTGGCTTTTGAAGGCGCACGTTCCCGATAATCGAGTGTTGAAATCTCTTTGCCGTCGCCACTGCGATAAACTAAAAAGCCACCGCCACCTAAATTTCCAGCACGCGGATACACTACTGCCAAGGCAAATTGAACGGCAATCGCTGCATCAATCGCATTGCCGCCTAGTTTTATGATGTCTAAACCGACTTTTGTTGCCAAAGGATGTGCTGCCGAAACAACCGCTTTGTCTGCAACGACAGATTTTTGTGATTTATAATCTGTAAAAGGTTTGACAGTATGACATGAAGCCCAAAATATACTGAGGGGGATGAAAAAATAGGTAATTGAGCGTAAAAGGATTGGATACCTGTTCATAATTAGGTTTTATTTTATATTTATTAAAATGTAAATTTTGCATAAAAGTAGAAATAGGCAGTCATAAAACAAGTAAAAAAGACTCAAAAAAAAGATTAGATAACACATAGTTTTTTTTGGCATTGTTTTGGTAAATGTTAACATGTTTGGTTAATTATTTTCATGGTTAGTTTATGCCAGCGGGTTTTTCCGCTTGGCATTTTTTTTTGCCCCTACTGTTAATAAATTTCAAGAGTCAAAAATTCAAACCCACCCTATTTTCTTAACAATTGTTAATGAAATGAGACCGCAAACCCAGCAACTTTGCAGTATTATTTTAACAAATTAAAAATTTAAGAATGAAGCAAACAATCTTAGGCGCGGGGGGCGTAATAGCGGTGAATTTGACAACCGAACTCTTGAAACGTGGTAAAAATGTTCGCTTGGTCAGCCGTTCAGCGAAGCCTTTTGAAGGGGTAACAGACCTTGTCGCAGCCGATTTACTCAATGCTCAAGCCGTTTCTGATGCCGTTAAAGGCTCGGATATTGTTTATTTGACCGCAGGATTGACATATAAAACCAAAGTTTGGCAACAAGAATGGCCAGTTTTGATGCAAAACACGCTTGATGCCTGTAAACGCCACAATGCAAAGTTGATATTTTTTGATAATGTTTATGCCTACGGAAAAGTGGATGGCATCATGACAGAATCAACGCCTTATAATCCAACCAGTAAAAAGGGTGAAGTTCGAGCAAAAATAGCGACGCAACTCATGGATGAAACAAAAAAGGATAATCTAAACGCCATCATCGCTCGAGCGGCAGATTTTTATGGACCTGCGACACCCCTCAGTATGTTGACCGCTATGGTTTTTGAAAACTTAGCCAAAGGCAAAACCGCTCAATATCTCATGCGGGACGATGTAAAACACTCTTTTACCTATACACCTGACATTGGCAAAGCACTTGCTGACCTTTCAAATGAAGCAAGTGCATGGAATCAAGTTTGGCATTTACCAACAGCAAATCCAGCACCAACAGGTCGTGAACTCATCGAAATGGCAGCAGCAGAATATGGTATTAAACCTAAAACAATGATTTTGGGCAAAACAATGAACCGCATTTTGGGCATTTTCATCCCTGTTTTAAGAGAAATACAAGAGATGTTGTATCAATATGAAGTAGATTATCATTTCGATTCCACGAAATTTGAAAAGCAATTTGGTTGGAAACCAACGAGTTATACTGAGGGTATAAAACAGACTGCTGCTTTTTACAATAAGAAATAGTTTTTAAAATTCTCCAACCATTGTGATATTTTAGTGATGTTGAAAAGCGAACTTTGCCCTCATAAAATTCAAAATTTCTTTGTTTATGAAAAAAAGTACCCTTTTAATCCTCTTGCTTTTCAGCATCACTTTTACTTTTGGGCAAGTCCTTTTTAATCCAAAACCTCAAAAAACGGATGATTTTATCGCTTTGATTGAAAAAGCCCACAACAGCAAAGCATTTGCCAATCACAAAGCACTTTCTGCAGATATTGAAGTTATTTGGGGAGGAAAAACGACCTTAAAGGCTACTTTGACATCGCAAACCAATTCAGGTAAAGTCAAATTGGCTTTTGAAAACGGCACAAATGTTTATTTTGATGGTACCGATGTCTATATGTATCCCGCTTCGGCGGACTACAAACGCGCACGTTTTGATGTTTTGACGTGGCATTATTTCTTTTTTGCACCTTTCAAATTGCGTGAAAAAGGTGTGTCTGTTGTAGCCGATATTGACCGTTTAAACGATGGACGTGCTTATCCGACGGCCAAAATGACTTTTGCGAATGGGACGGGCGACTCGCCCAATGATTGGTATATTCTGTATCGCAATCCACAATCTAATTTGCTTGAAGGTATGTCTTATATCGTGACTTATGGCGGGAAGGCACCTGAAGAAGCGACGCCAAATGCCATTACTTACGGCGGTTGGACAACTTTGGATGGCGTACAATTTCCAACAAAATGGCAGTTTACTGAGTGGAATGATGCAAAAGGCTTTACAAAAATGCGTGGAGAAGCGATAATTCGCAATATTCATTGGGTTGACAATACAAAAGGGATTTTTGATGTGCCGCAGGAGAGTAAAAAGATGGATAAATGACCTATTTTTGCGGCGATGCACATAGAAAAAATAACTTTAACGAATTTCAAAAATTATGATTCGCAAACACTCCAGTTTGGCGAACGGCTCAATGCTTTTGTAGGTTTGAATGGCATGGGTAAAACCAATCTTTTAGATGCCATTTATTATCTCTGTATGTGCAAAAGCTACTTTTTGCCATCCGATAGTGATGTGATACTGAGGGGCGCAGATTTTTTGCGTTTAGAAGGTTTCTTCAAAAAAAATAGTCAAACTGAAAAAATTGTTGTCAAAGTACAAGCCCGTCGCAAAAAGATTTTTGAACGCAACGACGTACCCTACCCTGTCTTATCTGAACACATTGGTTTTTTACCTGTCGTCATGATGACACCAGACGATACTGAATTGGTAAAAGAAGGCAGTGAAGCACGCCGCCGATTTCTGGACAATACGCTCTCACAGCTTGATAATGTATATCTTACGCATCTCATTTTTTATAATCGTATTTTAGATCAACGTAATTCATTATTAAAAAAATATGCTAATACATTGGCTGAAACCTTTGTTGAAGATGGACAAAATAGTGATTTAGAAAACCTTTTGTCAATTTATGAGAAACAGATGTTGCCTTCGGCAAGGTATATTTTTCAGAAAAGGAAACAATTTATTCTTGAATTTGAACCCATTTTCAATGCCATTTATCAAAACATTTCGGATTCCCGAGAGTCTGTAAAGATTGTATATGAAAGTCCAATCGAAAAAATGATTGTACAAAATGAGATGAATGAAACGCTTGGCATAAACTTTTGGCTGGCAAGCCGTGAAAAAGATAGAATCTTACAACGGACAACAGTCGGCATTCATAGAGACGATTTAGGGTTTGAAATGGGGGGCAAATCTGTCAAAAAATTCGGTTCACAAGGTCAATTAAAATCATTTGTTGTTGCCATAAAACTCGCGCAATACGAAATACTGAGGGGGGTAAAAACAGAGCCACCCATCCTTTTACTCGACGATATTTTTGATAAACTGGATGAGCAGCGGGTCAAAAATCTTTTACAACTCATTCTAAATCAATCTTTTGGGCAAGTTTTTATAACGGATACGCATGAAGGTAGGATTAAAGAGATTTTTGAATCCAGTTCTTTAGATTTTAAAATCTTTCCAATAGATAATGAAGCTATGGAAGTAAAAAGTAAGTAGTTTAAAAAGACATAATCTTTTAAGAAAAACAAAAAAGTCTCAAGCCATAACAAATGGCAAGAGACTTTTTTATTTTTCCAAGTTAGAGAATCTAAAGATTATTCTAATCTGAACTTAATCGGCAAAGTGTAAGCTACACGTACTGCACGACCTTGTTGTTTACCCGGCTTCCAACGAGGCATGTTCCCGACAACGCGAACCGCTTCTTCGTTACAACCACCTCCGATACCGCGTTTTACGGTAACATCAACGATTGAACCATCAGTATTGACAACAAATCCGACATAAACAGTGCCTTCGATACCGTTTTCACGAGCAATCGCTGGATACTTGATGTTCTGTCCAAGCCATTTAAATAAGGCAGCTTGACCATCAGGGAATTCAGGATTTTGCTCAACGATAGTAAAGATTTGATCCGGTTTCTTTTCCGGCTCTTTCTCTTTAGGTGGCGGCGGTGGTGGTGGCGGCGCCGCTTTAGGCGCTTGATACGTTTTCACCGCAGTATCACCTTCAATTTTCTTCGTTCCGATATCCACATTGTCTGGAATAATAGGCGGAATGATTTCTTGTTTTTCCGGCTCCTTTTCAATCGTCACCTTCGGCGGCACAAATTTAATTTGTGGCTTTTGCGGTGGCGGTGGCGGTGGCGGTGGCGGTGGCGGTGGCGGTGGCGCTTGCAGTGGCGCTTGCGGTGGCGGTGGCGCAACCGCTGCCATCAAACCGTCATGCGCGGGCCGCAGCATCGGTGGATGCAAATCTTCGATAAACCCGTGGTGCCCCGCCCTGCCCTGCCCGCGCTGCGGGCCTGGCCCTGCCTGGCCGCCGCCTGCCTGGCCGGCCTGCTGGAATGGG
>JAYVFS010000326.1:0-7222 GCA_043772905.1 Saprospiraceae bacterium
GATGCACAACGTATTCTCCGCGATTTGTCGGGCAATATGCACCGCGTGATTACAGGTGTGTGTATGATTTCAAAAAATCGGAAACGTGTCTTTTCTGATGTCGCAAAAGTTTATTTCGATACATTGACCGATGCGGAAATTGATTTTTACATTGAACATTATCAACCTTTTGACAAAGCGGGTTCTTATGCCGTTCAAGATTGGATCGGACATTGTAAGATTCGACGCATCGAAGGCAGTTATGAAAACATCATGGGTTTGCCGACGAATAAGATTTTTAAGGAATTGAAGAAGTTCTGAAATTGTTATAGAAAAGTCAATTTTCCTTGTAAAATGTAATTTATAGCACATCCTTTTCGTTTGTCAAAGAAAAATAGAGAATGAAACCCATTATCATCAGCTTTATATTCCTTGTTTTTCAAAATATTGTGTTTGCTCAAAAGGAAGCAGGAGACATCAAGCCTGCAGATTTCAAAAGGCTTGAACAATTGGAAGACAGCATGGCTTTGATTGCGAAAATCGCTGTTCAAGATTCCGTTTTAGACAATCGTATGCAAGCAAACAGCGCATTGATTCCTTTGATGGAAGCGGCTTTGAATATTCCGAATTCCTTCAATTATGCTTTTACAAAAGTCGAAAACATAGCGATTCAGAAGCCAATGGATGGCGCATTTCGTGTTTTTACTTGGCAATTGTTTATTGATGAAACGGAATATCGGTATTTCGGCTATGTGCAACTCAATCGTTCAAAATCCGTCTTTTTTGAATTGTCAGATGCATCACGGAAGTTAGAAAATGCAGAAAAAGAGGTTTTGAAGCCTGAAAATTGGTTTGGCGCGATATATTACAACGTGAAAGAGTTCAAAACCAAAGACGGCATGAAGTATTTGATGTTTGGGTACAATGCCAACAACCAATACGAAAAAATAAAAGTTTGTGATGTTTTAACTGTCAAAAGTGGACACATCACATTTGGTTCGCCTGTTTTTGAAATCAATGATATTCAAGGGGTTAGAAAACAAAAATTGCATCGCCTTGTGTTAAATTATTCAGCCGATGCTGTTTTGCGCTTGAACTTTGATCCTGAAATGAATATCGTTATCCATGACCATCTTGAACAAATAGGCACTAAAGACCCGAATATTCCTTTTACTTATGTCCCAGATGGCACTTACGAAGCTTTTGAATTGCAAAAAGACGGGATATGGTTACACGTTGATAAATTGGCAAACACGGAGATGAAAACAGCGCCACGCCCTATGCCAACGCTCAATTCGCGCAACCGCGTCAAAAGTGCCAAAGACAATGCTCAGAAAGTTGTTTGGCCCGAAGAAGTGAAAAAGAATAATCAAAAGTAAATATTGGATTTAAAATTATTTTTCTTTGATGTAGATAATTTGCGTGAAAGCTGTATTTTAGCCCAAGTTTATGATACTGATTAAAATTAAATCAAAATATTTTAACTAAAACTGAGTTTTAAAACCCAAATTTGCCGATGATACTGAGGGGGGTAGAAAACAACCTCAATATTATAAACAAACGGAATTTCCAATCATAAAAAAACACCTATAACAGTCTATGCAAAGCATACTATTGTTTTTCCAAGCCACAACAGGCACCGCAGCCGCAGTCGCTGCCGAAAATACACAAGAGAGTGTATTTGAGTTGTTACTACACAGTACCTTCGGTATGATTATCATGATCAGTTTGTTTGCCATGTCCATCATTGCCGTAGCGATTTTCATCAGTCGTTATTCAACGATTAAAAAAGCGACTCAAATAGATGAAGGTTTTATGAACAATATCCGTGCAAATGTGCAAAACGGCAATATTGGAGCAGCCAGAACCTTGTGTCAAAGAACAGATTCACCGATAGCTCGTATGGTCGAAAAAGGCTTGATGCGTATCGGAAAACCCCTTGATGATATCGAACGTTCGATTGAAAACGTGGGTAAACTCGAAATCTACAAACTCGAAAAGAACACGAATTTCCTGGCTATCATTGCCGGTATCGCGCCGATGTTTGGTTTCTTGGGTACTATTGCAGGTATGATTCAAACATTCTCGGACTTGTCCACAGCGACTAACTTGTCAATCAGCGTTATTGCAGGTGGTATCTATGTCAAAATGTTTACTTCTGCGGCGGGACTAATCGTTGGTATCTTTGCTTATGTGTCATACAATATATTAAACAATATGATTGACCGTGTTGTTAATAATATGGAAACATCTACATTCAGTTTTATTGATTTGCTGCAAGAACCTGCGGGTTGAGTCTTGGAGGGTTAGACTAAAAGAAACGTTAAAAAAATAGTCTTGAGTCTTGATTTATGGTTTGTGAGTGCTGTTAAAACCGCTGACTCCTACCCTATTTGAGACCCAAGACCCAATACACAATACACATCATGGCTATAAGGAAGCGAAGGAAAAATATGGGTGAAATAAATATGAGTTCGATGACGGACATCATATTTATGCTCCTCATATTTTTCATGTTGACATCAACACTTGTCAAGTTCTTGCCGTTTCAGTTGCCAAAATCTGATCAAAGAACAAGTGCAGCTATAAAAACGACGGTGAGTATTGAAAAAAATGGGCGTATGACCATCAATGACCGTCAAATACTGCCGACACAATTGGAAGCCGCTTTGCGTATTTCTCTTACGAATTCAACTGACAAAGCCAATCCATCGATTACAATTGCGGCTGAAGTGGGTGTTCCTTTTGAACAGGTCACACGTATTATGGCAGTTGCCAATCGGTTAAAAGTTCGGACAATATTAGCAACAGAACCAACAAATTAGGACAACTTCGTATCGGACAGTTTTAAAATTGTCCGATACGAAGTTAATAAATATACCCCTCAGTATGTTGGGGTTTTAAAAGCAATAATCAATGAGATTACGTGAAAAAAGAGAAATAAGTAGTGAATTGGGGATGAGTTCGATGACGGACATCATTTTCATTTTGCTCATCTTTTTTATGATGGTTTCGACCCTCGTACATCCGAGTGCGTTGAATCTAACGCTGCCATCCAGTGCAAAAGCCGTTAAGAAACCTGCAACAACTGAGCGTTTGGATGATATTGGTATTACGGCAAGCGGCAGTTTTATTCTCAACGGTGTGACGAATAAACCGGAGTTAATCAAGTCATTCTTAGAGCGCAACATCGCGAAAAAAAGGGATTACAAAGTGACTGTTTCACCTGATTCAAAAGCACCTGTTGAGAAAGTGGTTCAAATATTGGATATGACACAAGCGCTTGGCATTACGTCGATTCTCCATGCGACAGCTGAATAAGTAATTGAATTTCAAGAATAAACATATTTTTATTTCACTAAAAATTGTTTGTAAAAATTAAAAATTGTCAATTGAAAGATGGATAATAAAGGAAAATTACAAGAAGAGCGAAATGATCAGAAAGCAACTCTGATGAGTTTGACACTACATGTCTTACTCGGCATCTTGTTCTTTCTTCCGATGGGAAAGCCTATGAGGTCTATCGAAAATACGCAAATTCAAGTTGAGTTGCCACAAGAGTTATTAGGTGGTGGACCTGCTTTGGGTTTGCCCAATCAAGGTAGTGGCAACAATCCTGCTCCAGGGCTACCTGACCCAGATGCCGGAAACAATGAAACGAAGCCCAGTCCAGTACCCGTTCCACCACCGCCACCAAAACCTGTTTTTGTGAAGCCAACACCCACTTCGCCACCCAGAAAAGTGGAAACAACAGAAGACCCTAATGCTGTGGTCATTCGTCGTCAAGCCGAGCAAGCGCGTCAAAAAGCGGAGGAAAAAAAATACCAAGAGCAAGCAGCTACTCGTGCAAAACAACAAGCAGAAGCAAACGCAGCCGCACAACGAGCAGCAGAAGCAGCAGCCAAAGATAAATTCAAAGGTCGTTTTGGCACAGGTACAAGCAGTGGCACGAATGGCGGCGGCGGCACAGGCACAGGTCAAGGCAATACAGGCAAACCCGGTAATCAAGGACAACCTGATGGCGACCCGAATTCTAAAGTTTTAGAAGGCATGGGACGTGGTGCGGGAAGTATCAATGGTTTCGGTAGTCGTGGTGTGCGTTCAGCACCACAATTGCAAGAAAATTCGCAAAAACAAGGTCGTGTTGTTTTATCGGTTTGTGTCAATTCGAGTGGCACAGTCGTTTCGGCTGATTTCAAAGCTGTTGGTTCGACAACAACGGATAATGATTTAATAGAAGCCGCTAAACGCAATGCGCGCCAATACCGTTTTGAAGCAGGCAGCGCAGACAAACAATGCGGTACGATAACGTACAATTTTATTGTAAAATAAAGGCTTCTCAAGAGGTCTTAGTTTTCTATAGTATCTTTATGAAGGAGAGACATTAAATGTCTCTCCTTTTTTTGTTTCTTTGCGGCTTCTTAAAACACTTTATTTTCAAAATAGGCTCATTATCAATGACTTATCAGCAAACCATTGACTATTTGTATCAACAGTTGCCCATGTTTACGCGTGTGGGTGCATCGGCTTTTAAAAAAGATTTGACAAATACGGTGGCTTTGTGCACCGCTTTGGACAATCCACAAACAAAATTTCCAACCATTCATGTCGCTGGAACAAACGGTAAAGGTTCAACGGCGCATCTATTAACGGCGGTGTTGCAGTCGTTGGGCTTGAAGACAGGGCTTTATGTGTCACCGCATTATAGAGATTTTAGAGAACGGGTAAAGGTAAATGGTGAATATGTGTCTAAAAAATACGTCAAACAGTTTGTCGCACAGCACAGTCCTTTATTTGAAGAGATTCAACCTTCTTTTTTTGAAATGACCGTCGCAATGGCTTTTGATTACTTCGCTACTGAGGGGGTCGATATTGCAGTCATCGAAGTCGGTTTGGGTGGACGTTTGGATTCGACGAATATTATTTCGCCGCTGGTGTCTGTTATTACGAATATTAGTTTTGACCACATGGATATGTTGGGCAATACTTTGCCGCTTATCGCTTTTGAAAAGGCTGGTATTATCAAACATCAAACACCTGTGGTTATCGGTGAAGAACAAGCAGAAACAACGCCAGTTTTTCTTGAAAAAGCTAAAGATTGTGCCGCACCTATTCATTTTGCTTCGCAAAATTTTGATGTGCAACTCGTTGAAAGTGATGTGGAATTTTCATATTTTGATGTTAAACATAAAGTTGTTAATCAAAAAGAGGAAGTTTCAAGATTGAAAGTCAATCTAAATGGTGCTTATCAATCTAAAAATGTCGCAACCGTATTGCAGACAATAGAAATTTTAAAAACTTTGCCCTTTTTTGCTGATTATACTGAGGGGGGGCATTGGACGAATGCGATTCATAAAGGTTTTGAAGAATTAAAGTCCTTAACGAACTTCATTGGGCGTTGGCAAATCATACATCGTGAACCAATCGTTCTTTGCGATTCAGCACACAATGAAGGAGGTTTAAGTTTGGCAATGTCTCAATTAAAGTCATTGACTTTCAATCAATTACACATCGTTTTGGGTATGGTTAAAGACAAAGACATTTCAAAAATGTTGAGTTTGATGCCAACTGATGCGACTTATTATTTTTGTAAAGCGAATATTCCAAGAGGTATGCCCGCCGAAGATTTGAAAGAACTCGCCGGTGGCTTTGGTTTAAAAGGCCAAGCATACCCCTCAGTAAAAAGGGCATTAGCAGCAGCAAAACGACGTTCTAAAACAGACGATTTAGTTTACGTTGGGGGTAGTACCTTTGTTGTTGCAGAGGTTATCTGATTAAAAATTGTCATTATTTAATACATACTTTTTGTCATTCTGAACGGAGTGAAAGAATCTTAATAAACAATACAAACAGATTCTTTCACTGCGTTCAGAATGACAAAAAAGGATAATAAAAAAGTAAAAATGGATTCTAAAGTTGTTAAAAAATCGAAAATAGAGATTGAAGTCGGTTTAGATAAGGATAATTTTCCTATTGAAATCTTATGGCATTCATCAGATGCGCCTGTGGGTTTTCCCGTACAAGAAGCAAAAGCTATGTTGGTTTCATTCCTCGATAAAGAAACGCGGGACACTTTGAAAATAGATTTATGGACAAAGGAAATGCAAGTCGAAGAAATGGACAGAATGATGTTTCACACTTTGCGTTCATTAGCGGATAGCTATTTCAAAGCCACAAATAATAAAGAAATGGCAGAACAAATGCAGCATTTTGCGCATTATTTTGGTGAAAAAACAAAGATTATTCCGCCAACAGCTTAATTATTACAGACGCGGGATGACTACAATTTACCCCGTCCGTAAACTTAAAAAGATGTACGTTCTCGACATGCGAGGGCGTACATTTTTTTATTAATGTAGCTGTTTATAGGAGACCCGTGATGACAATTGCCCATATCAAATTCATCATGTGCTATATGGAATTCCTAAATTTCTATATCAAATTCGTAATGACGCATATAGAATTCCTAAATTTTCATATCAAATCAGTAATCAGGCATATAGAATTCCTAAATTTCTATATCAAATCAGTAATGAGGCATATAGAATTCCTAAATTTCTATATCAAATTCCTAAGGAACGTAAAATTAATAAAAGTGCATTTTAAAATCGTCTGATAATCCTGAAAGGATTGAATGTGAATAACCGTAGATGCAATCTACGGGTAAAGTAGCGAGCTGTCTCCTAACCCTGAAAGGGTTGAATGTCAATGGTTTGGACTTAAATGTTCAACCCTTTCAGGGTTGGGAAGCCGTTTTCACCCCTACCGTAGATTGCATCTACGGTTATTCACATTCAATCCTTTCAGGATTAGCAGAAACTGCATTTTTATTAATTTCACGTTACTAAATGGATAGCAAAACACTGCATTTATATTGAGAGCCTCAATGATTTTTATCATTAAACACATAAAAAAACTGAAATACGCTCAAAGAATACCATTTTTGCAACGCAATAAAACAAAGAATATATGCTCAACCTCGTCGCTCGTCGCTTACTTTATGGCATGGCTGTCATGACCCTTGTGGTGCTTATCATCACGAGCATCATTTACCTTGCGCCTGTTGACCCTGCCCGTTTGACCTTTGGACAACGCTCTGATAATGCGACGGTGCAAGCAAAAAAGCGAGAATTGGGTCTCGACCAACCGCTTTATGCGCAATTAGTGATGTATTTGAATGACATCAGCCCCCTCAGTATTCACGCCGTTACAGCAGAGAATGCGACAAAATACAATTGGATTA
>JAYVFS010000327.1:0-7192 GCA_043772905.1 Saprospiraceae bacterium
GTTCAAAAACCCATTCGTAGTTTATGTTTTACACCTACTGCAACAAGAGCCATTGAAACAGCAATCTCTCCTTTAACTGGTGATTATCAGCCTGTTGGCGGTGCAGCTACATGGAATACACTGAGGGGGGCAACTGTAAATGGTAATTGGCAATTGCTTTCGTCAGTTGCTCGTGGTGGGCATACTGACACTTTGACGCATTGGTCAATCACTTTCAAAAGCGGCAATGCCTTGAAATATACTTGGGCTCCGACAAATGGATTGTCTTGCGCAAACTGTGCAACACCTACGGCTAAACCTGCGACGACCACGCAGTATATCGTTTCCATTGTAGATAGTATGAATTGCACACATATAGATACAGTTCGTGTGATGGTTATTGACAGTTTGGCGGCTCCTGCCCTTTCCGTTGGCAACCTCAATTTTTCATGGATTCAATTCACTTGGCCCGCTGTGCCAGGGGCAACAGCCTATGAAGTCAGTATTGATAGCGGTCGAACTTGGATTCGCCCGAATGGTTATTTGCAACATACCGTCAATGGTTTACGCACACTTCAAACCGTTAATTTAATGGTCAGAGGATTGGGTGGTGCTTGCGGTTCGCGGATTGCTCGCCTATCGGAAACGACAATGGATTGTATCGCAACGATAGGACGGGGTGCCAATCGGCGGATTTTGGTGGATTCTATCCTTTGTTTTGGGGGTACAAGTCCGTTTGTCAATTTTGCATTTGCCAATGGGGTACAACCTTTGACGTATAAAATAGACACATTTACACAACTACTGAGTGGTGTTTTTATCAATAAAATCAAAGCAGGACGGCATGTAGGCATCGTCACGGATGGTGAAGGCTGTACGGATACGCTTATCTTTTATCTCGGTCAACCCACACAGCTTGTTCTTCAAAAGACAATTGATTCCGTAAAATGTAATAACACAGCGACTGGTAAAATTACAGCTGTAGCATCAGGTGGCACATTGCCTTATATTTATTCACTCAATTTCAGTCCTTTGGGACGCAATCCAGGCATTTTCGACAGCTTGGCTGCTGGCAATTATACCATTGAAGTTGAAGACAGCAACCGTTGCCGCGTACGCGATTCGGCAACCGTTTCTCAACCGCCCCCCCTCAGTATGAACCTCAGCAAGCAAGATGTCCGTTGTTTTGGGAATACAAATGGCAGCATACGCGCCTTAGTTTCAGGAGGTAGCGCACCTTATACTTATAGGTGGAGCAACGGCAGCGCATCAGATGTCATAACTAACCTCAATGTTGGTACATACACCATAACATTGACTGATAAAAATGGCTGTCAAAAAATAGACTCTGCCACAGTTGCTTCGCCAGCTAAAATCGTGATTACGACTTTACAAGACTCCGTCAAATGTTTTGGCGATGCCAACGGTCGTGCCAGGGCGCGTGTCAGAGGCGGCTTATCGCCTTATATTTACAATTGGAACAATACACAATTTGACAGCATCGCCACAGGCTTACGTACTGGTATTCAACGTGTTACAGTTACAGATGGCATCGGTTGTTCCGATACAGCGAGTATTGTTGTTTTGCAGCCTAATGTCGTTCGGTTTGATTCGCTCATTAGCGTTCCAGCCACTTGTATCAATCAAGCGACTGGTGCAGCTCGAGTCGTTGTTAGTGGCGGTGTTCAACCTTATCGTTATACATGGTTGCCTAATGGTGCAACGACTTCTTCGATTTCCAACTTACAAGCTGCTAAATATACGGTGACGGTTAGAGACTTTAATAATTGTACAAAAATTGATTCAGTAGTCGTAGGTTCAAGCCCTGCTCTAGTAATTCAAGGGTTTGATTTTTCACAACTCAAATGTAGCGGGGATGCCACGGGTTCTATTATGGTCAAAGCCACAGGGGGTACAGGTGCATACAGCTATCGTTGGAGTACAACCCCTGCACAAACCGCAGATACTGCCAAAAACCTTGCGGCAGGTCGTTATTTCGTTACGGTCACAGACCAAAACAACTGTACAGTTTCAAAAGATACAACGCTTTCAGAACCACCGCAACTCAATGCCACTATTTCACAGTTTAAAAATATAAAATGTAAAGGCGATGCAAACGGCACAGCGACCCCCTCAGTATTGGGCGGCACACCGTTCACAGGTAACTTCCGCTACATATATAAATGGAATGACCCGCAACAACAGGACGCAGTAACGGCTGTCAATCTGCCTGTTGGCACATACATCGTCAGCGTTACCGATGCCAACGGCTGTATGGACACCGCTAATGTAACCATTACAGAACCCGCTACGGTTGTACAAGCCTTTCCTATTCAAACCAAACTATCTTGTTACAACAGCAATACAGGTGAGGCGCGCGTAAACGCAAGTGGTGGCGGTGGTAATTACTCATATAAATGGAGTAATTTGCAAAATACACAGAGCATTACAGGTCTTTCAAGGCAGTTTTATAGTGTTACTGTCACAGATATCAATGGTTGTCGAGCGATTGATTCGGTGGCAATTCAAACCTACGATTCCCTCAGCGCGAATATAGCAGTCATCCAACCACGCTGTTATAATACTCCAACTGGTAGTTTAGAACTCACTTCCGTCTCCGGTGGTGCGGGCAACAATAATATGAATAATTATTTTTATCGTTGGAACTCTAATCCTGCACAAACAACAGCACAAGCAATTGGGCTTCCCGGAGGTCGTACTTTCTCTGTTACGGTCACGGATACGGAGGGGTGTACGAGTACTTTTTTCCAATATTTGGGACAACCGGGACCTATATTACTCTCTGCTTTCTCAAAACCTGTCAGTTGTTTTGGTGGTTCAGATGGTCAAGCACTCATAACGGCTATCGGTACAAATAACTCGTTTACCTATCGTTGGAACGATGCCGCGAGCCAAACGACTCAACAAGCAACCTTACTTCCCGCAGGTCGTTTTAGCGTAACTATTACAGACTCAACGGGTTGCAGACGTGATACGATCGTCGATGTGACTCAGCCGTCTCGTTTGAAAATTGATACAAAAACAATTGTTGATAATAAATGTGTCGGCGATACATTGGGTCGCGCCAGCTTAACAGTAGCAGGTGGTATTCCACGTTACAATATTTTATGGTCAAACGGCGATACATCCAATTCGATAAAAAGCATTCGTTCTGGTGTTTATATTGTCACCATTTCAGATGCGAATGGCTGTAAATTGTTCGATACCATTATTGTCAAATCGCCGCCTGTTTTGGAGGCAGATGTGTCCGTAACGCCTGTTAAATGCTACGGTGACCGCAACGGCAGTATCATTATTGATGCCTTTGGTGGAACGCAGCCGTTTTATTTCAGTTTAGATGGCAAAAACTTCAATGGTATCAACCAAATCGTTGGCGTAAAAGCGAGTAGTTATGATGTTTATGTCAAAGATGCCAATAATTGCATCTGGTTCGACAATGTGACCGTTGCAACGCCACCACGTTTTATGGTCGAAGCGACTCCAGATGTTACGATTAATTTAGGTGATAAAACCCAGCTTTTCGCCAATGCAACGAACAATCGAGGGTCTGTAACCCTTACGTGGAAGCAGCCTTACGACAGCACATTGAGCTGTTTGAAGTGCCCTAATCCAATCGCCTTCCCGATGTCAACCATTCTTTACGTTGTCAATGGCGTGGATACAGTTGGGTGTCGTGCATCCGACAGCGTCAAGGTAACGGTTGAGAAACCACGTAATGTTCTCGTTCCAACTGGTTTCACCCCAAATGAAGACCAAATCAACGATAAACTCATCGTTCATGGTCGAACAGGAACGATTATCAAGGTCTTCCGCATCTACGACCGATGGGGTGAATTGCTGTACGAAGCAAGTGATTTCAAAATTAATGATGAAAACGCTGGATGGGACGGCAAATTCAGAAGCAAAGAAATGAATACAGGCAAATACGTCTGGTACGTAGAAGCCCAATATATTGATGGTGCAACAGAAGTTTTAAAAGGACATACGACACTCATTCGGTAAGGGTTGATAGGTTATTGGGGATTGGGGATTGGTTAATTGGGGATTAGTATAATACCAACCAATCCCCAATTAACTAATAACCAATAACCAATAACCAGTAACCAATAACGAATAAATGAATAAAAAGACCTACATCTCATTTTTAACACTGCTTCTCATCGTCGTTTTGACGATGAATATGAAGGCACAAGACCCTTTTTTCACACAATATTATGCCTCACCCTTGCAACTCAACCCCGCGATGATGGGCGTTTTTCAAGGACAATGTCGCATGAATGCCAATTATCGGCAACAATGGGGCGGTATCTTTTCCGATGTGCCTATTCAAACGATTCACGCTGCCTTTGATTACCGCATTCGAGTCGTTGATGAGGACTATATCGCCTTTGGCATCAATGCCATACAAGACGAATCGGGTGCGTACTCGAAACTCAAATCCACACGTGGCAACTTAGGGCTTTCGTATATGAAACAACTTTCAGGCGATAGGTATCGCTCGGCTGACCAATATTTAGTCGCAGGTATTCAAGTCGGAACAGGGCAATTTCGGACAGGAACAGATGGCTTGTGGTTCGATAGACAATACGATAGCACAACTTTTAATGTTAACACAAACTTAGCATCTGGCGAGGTAGGCGTACAATCCAATATGTATCTGGACTATACAGCGGGTTTGATGTGGTACATGGTGGCGGATGACAACCGCAGTTTATATATCGGTGCCAGCGCACACCACTTGTCTAATCCAAACATTTCATTTTTAGGCAACAAATCAGAGTCTTTGCGCCGTCGTTTCAATGTCAATATGGGCGGAGAAATACCTTTGAGCGACGAGTTGAGCATACTCCCTTCGATGATGGCAACCGTACAAGGACCTTCAATGATGACGCAATTTGGCAGCAATTTCCGTTATTCCAACCACGACTGGGAAGAAGTGGCTGTCCGTGTAGGCGGTGCCTATCGTCTGTCGAACAAATACACGGGTATTTTGGGCGATGCTTTTACAATAACAGGCATGTTAGAATTGAATGGTTGGGTGTTGGGCGCAAGCTACGACATTCACACTTCTTCGATTCTGAAACCGACAAATGGACGTGGCGCATGGGAATTATCCTTGATTTATGTCGCGCCAGAACGTTTTCCTGTGAAAACGAACTGTCCGAAGTTTTAAGTGATAAGTGGTAAGTGATAAGTGAAAAACGCCGTATGACTATTGTCTCATACGGCGTTTTTCACTTATCACTTATCAAGCCCGTTTTGCCTTTTCCCAAACAACCGATTGTCGTCCTGAAATCAAACGCCCGAAGCCTCGATAAACGGAATAATTCATCATACAGAAATAATAAGGCACATAAAAAGCCTTGACTTTAACCTTAAATTGCTCAAAAACCCAACCCAACGCAGCCGAAAGATAAAAAACGACTTGCGCCCAAAAGATAAAAGTATATAAACTCGTCCATGCCCCCCCCCTCAGTATCAACTGCCAATTGAGGATAAAAATCAAGGGCAATGCCAAAGGTGCAATCGTCCACCGCAACACCCGATGTGAAATGTATTGAAAAGTTAAAACACCATATTTAAACGGATTGAGTAAAGAACGAAGCCGCCAAACCGCTTGCAAGCCGCCTGCTGAAATACGGATTTTGCGTTTCAACTCCTCCTTTACATTAGCAGAATGACCTTCAACGGCATAAGCATCTGACTCATAAACGATTTTGTAACCCCGTTCGGCAATACGCATTGTCATCACAAAGTCCTCAATTAAAGTGTCGCTTTCAACCGGTTTGTACAATTCCGTGCGTATTGAGAACAATTCACCCGCCGCACCGACAGTTGAATAAAGCTCAGAATCCCATTTTTTCAAGGTAGATTCATATTTCCAATAGATGCCCTCTCCTGCCCCACTTGCTTCACCTGACATTTCAACCCGTTTTTCACCCGCCACTGCGCCCACTTTTGGATCTGCATAGTGACGAACAATTTTTTTAATCGCAGCGGCATTAATGTCGGTATTGGCATCTGTAAACACAACGATAGGCGTTTTCACAAAAGGCATGACACGCTCAACGGCAGCAATTTTGCCACGACGCTCAGGTTGGTGAAAAAGTTCGATATGATACCCCTCAGTATTTTTGAAATTCACGATACGGTCAGCCGTTGAATCATTAGAACCATCCGTGACAAAAAAGAAATGAATTTTATCTTTCGGATAATCCAGCGCGAGAGAATTGCGTATTTTATCTTCAATCCACTGTTCTTCGTTGTAAGCCGCGACTAAAAACGTCACATCAGGCTCGTTATACTGAGGGGGTGATTGCTCTGATTTGGATTTTTTTTTCTTGCTTTTAACAAGTAAGCCAAGCAAAATACTATAACCCACATAGCTGTAAAAGACGATAAAAAGGAGTAGCCAAAAGGCATAAGTAAGGATAGAAGTCATCTAAATTTAAGTTTTCTCTATATTAATATTGAAATTGTGTGAAAAATAAGGGATTTATTCAGACAAAGTTAGTCCGATTTAAAGGAATCACAAAAGAGAAACCAAAATTTTGATTGGCTTCCACTATTTATTTTCAGTACGGCTATTTTTATTTTTTTTGTGACATCAAAATATGTTAATAAAATGTAAATATGTCATTATTTAAACTAAACAGATAGTTTAGATATAATTTGAAATCGAAATCTGTTTTATACCAATGCATTTTTAAATAGTTGATTATCAGATATTTACCTAAAATAAATAAAACTACTTTAAACAAAGTGTCATTTTTAAATAAAAATTTGTTACAAAAATCCGTTTTTATCGTCTCAAAAACATGATACCTAAATTTATGATAAGTAAAAAAATGTGACTTAATTTCGGTGAAATACTTGCAATAAATATAGAATGACGTAACTTTGCATTCAGATAAGCGAAAGTAAGATTGTATTCATAACAAATGCCTCCCTATACATTGTAACAATATTTCCATTCAGCTTATCCTATTAGGTAAAACATAAAATTTTCGTACATACTTTTGAAAACAGTATCCTATGATGATGACTTATAAATCATTTCAATTCAACTCCTCTTTTAATATTTAAGGTCATATCCTCAGTCATGGTTATTTCACAAGATTGTTGTTATTGGAGAAGAATAAAAAAGGCTGCTAAATTTGTGATTAAAGAACAAAACAAATTTAACAATGCA
>JAYVFS010000328.1:0-2556 GCA_043772905.1 Saprospiraceae bacterium
CCCGAAACCGTCTATGGTATGTCAAAAGTGGCAGGCGAAAACTGGTGCAGTTATTACAATAAAAGATATGGCATTGATGTACGAGGTATTCGTTTTGCAGGCATCATCGGTCACCAATCCTCGACAAGTGGCAATACGACGGATTATGCCATTGATATTTTTCACAAAGCCCTTAATAATGAACCATTTGATTGTTATTTGAAAGCTAAAACCCGCTTGCCTATGATTTATATGAACGATGCCATTCGTGCCATCATGGAACTGATGGAAGCACCTACTTCAAAAATAACGATTCGCAGTAGTTACAATGTTTCAGGCATAAGTTGTTCGCCAATAGATATTTATGAAGAAATAAAAAAACATATTCCTGATTTTAAAATAGACTTCAAACCCGATTTTAGGCAGAGTATTGCAGATTCTTTTCCTGAAAGTGTGGACGATACCATCGCTCAAAAAGATTGGAACTGGACCCCTCAGTATGATTTACCAAAAATTGTGGAAGCGATGATTGGGCATTTGAAAAATGAATAAAATGCTTCTAAATGTTAAATTATAGTAAGCTACTTGCGGATGGAAAATACTCGGTAACTTTGCATTAAATTAACTTAATTTCCCATTTATATCAAATTTATTAAGGTTAACTGCAATGCTCAAAAGGCTCAATATCATAAATTTATAAAACAATAACAACCATTTTGGTTGTTAAAAAATCAGAATTTCAAATGAAAAATGTACTCTTCCTACTTGCTCTTTTTATTTTTTCAACAACAATGTCTGCTCAAAGTTTGGAACGAGAAGTCATTGCTGCTTCTGGTGATTATGTCCAAAATGCACAAGGTTCTTTAAGTTATACAGTGGCTGAATCGGTTATTATTTTGGGTAACGATGGCTCAAACTTTTTGACACAAGGATTCCAACAACCTTTTTCTAACCCTGTGATTCCTGTAGAATTAGGTGATTTTATGGCTAAAAAACAAGATGAATTCGTCAAACTCGATTGGTTAACCTATTCAGAGCACAACAGCCTTCGTTTTGATATTGAACGCAGCGACGATGCCCAATCTTTTATAAAAATAGGCGAAGTCAAAGCTTTAGGGCAAAGTGCTGTTCGCCATGACTATGATTTTTGGGATAAAAACCCCTTGACAGGCATTAATTATTACCGTTTACGACAAGTGGATTTCGGTGGACAGGAACAAATGTCAAAAACAATCGCCGTCTTTTTTGATAAAAGCAACCAGAACAAAAATTGGGCACGGGTCTTTCCTTCCGTTATCAATGATGAAGCTACGATTGAATCTCAATTCACGCTCGATGCGCAATTGACCATTACGAATATACTCGGAATACCTATCCGATATTTGACCATTCCTAAATCAGACAACGCCTATCAGCAACCCTACATGCTAAAAGACTTACCCAATGGCACCTACTTTTTTGTTTTCAAAACAGCTGATACACATTTCGTTCAAAAAATCATCAAACAATAAATCCATTTTTCTCTCATCAACTAAATAATGTTAACATGACATTTCGATCATTTTTTCGTCCCTGTGCTATTGTGTTTTTTACAATAGCCACCTTTGTTACGCTCAATGCCCAAGCGCCACAAGTAATTAACTATCAAGCTGTTGTGCGTGATGCCGCAGGTGAAATCGTTAAAAACAAAGCCGTCAATTTTCGCCTTTCGATATTAGACAATGGACCAAGTGGCACCCCTCAGTATGTCGAGACACAAAACAAAACAACCAACCAATTTGGCTTAGTGACCTTTGGTATTGGACAAGGTACAACCGTTTCAGGCAGTATGAACGCCGTCACTTGGGCAACAGGCAATAAGTTCTTTAAAGTAGAATTGGACATCAATGGTGGCAATAATTTTTCTGTTATGAGTACTTCGCAATTTCTGTCCGTTCCTTATGCTTTGTATGCTCCCAATGGCGGTAGTACTGCCGCAGGGTGGGGATTGAGTGGAAATACTGCCACTTTAACAGATAAATTAGGGACGAATAATGCGCAGGATTTACGGTTTGTTACAAATGGGAGTCAAAAAGCCGTTTTGACGACTGATGGAAAGTTGGGATTCGGTACAAATATTCCTACTCAAAAATTAGAAATAATAACAAATTCTGAGGGCAACGAGTCTGATGATGGTCGCTTTTTCTTAAAATTAAACAACACTTCTACTGGCTCGGCTTCGCAAGGTGGTTTACAAATGTTAGCAGGTGGAAGCTCTAATGTTACAACATTGTCTCATGTTTCTCCAACATATTCAATTTACAGTGGTTTTGGTGATTTTGGGCAACTACGTTCGACTGGTTCTGGTTTGGTTTTGCAGGCTCCTGGAAGCAGTGGCATTATAAAATTTCAAACAGGGGGTATTACAGAGCGTATGCGTGTAGCAAGTAATGGTAATGTAGGCATAGGCACTGAAAATCCTACAACTAAATTAGAGGTAACAAATGGGGATGTTTATGTCAATGATGCAACAAAAGGTATTATTTTAAAATCACCTAATGGGAATTGTTGGCGTGTTACGATTGATAATACAGGAAC
>JAYVFS010000329.1:0-23143 GCA_043772905.1 Saprospiraceae bacterium
AACCCTGCCAACGTTTAAGATGTTGTTCATTCCGTTTTAAGCACCATTTTTTTATGGTGGTTTTCCTCTGAATGACAAAAAAAAATACATTGCTTGCCGTAATGATTTTTCACTGTTCAAAACAACTCATTTTAATAATTAAACAACCTATAAAATCAATTGATTATGGGAGAAGCCAAAGTAAAAATAGTGAGAGACGAGAAGCAAATGCAAGGTTTTGTCCGGCATTTGCTGCGTGACGTAGAAGCATTCGATTATATGCTTAAAAATGATTGGTTCGAATCGGATATTACACGCATTGGCGCGGAGCAGGAAATGTGCCTGGTGGATAAAGATACATTCAAGCCCGCTTGTATCAACATGGCTATCTTAGAAAAATTTAAAGATTGGGAGAATGTAACAACCGAATTGGCGCAATTTAACCTCGAAACCAACCTTACGCCGCTTGAATTTACAGGCAACTGTTTGAGCGAGATGGAGCGTGAAAATACTGAGGGGTTGCAAAGAATCCGTAAAGTTGCACATGAACTTGGTGCTGAAGTTATTTTAACAGGCATCCTGCCCACGTTGCGAAAGCCTGATCTTGATTTGTCGAATTTGACACCCAAACCCCGTTATCTTGCCTTGATGGAGAGTATAAAAGAACATTCGTTGCGAGGTGATGAGAATTTCGAGTTGTGGTTGGACGGCATTGATGAGCTGCATATTCGACATGACTCGCCGCTTTTGGAGGCTTGTAACACCAGTTTTCAAGTGCATTTGCAGGTTGCGCCAAAGGAATATGTCAAAATGTATAACATTGCACAGATGTTGTTAGCACCAATTGTCGCAATTTCTGCAAATTCACCTCTTGTTTTTGGTCGGCGGTTGTGGCATGAAACGCGGATTGCGCTTTTCCAACAAGCACTCGACACACGTACATCGAGTGAACACATGCGGGTGCGTCGTCCACGTGTCAATTTTGGTAGCGATTGGTTGCATGAGAGCGTGCTTGAAATTCACAAAGAAGATATTGCCCGTTTCCGTGTCTTGTTGGGAGATGTTATTGAAGAAGATTCTTTGGAAATGGTTGCCGCTGGCAAAACGCCAAAATTGCGGGCATTGCAGATTTTCAACTCCACGGTCTATCGTTGGAATCGTCCATGTTATGGTATTTCGCCAAATGGAAAACCACATTTGCGGATTGAATGTCGTGTTTTACCTGCGGGACCATCGGTTGTGGACTCGACGGCAAATGCCGCATTTTGGCTCGGTTTGATGGTGGGTTATGCTAAAAATTATGATGATGTGACAAAACATATCAGCTTTGAAGACGTGAGCGACAATTTTTATAAAGCAGCTAAATTTGGCTTTGATACAAAATTTACATGGTTCAACGATGCTAAAATAAGTCTTAAAGATTTGATTATCAATGAGTTAATTCCTATGGCGCGAGAAGGTTTAGAATCGCAAAACATTGACCAAAAAGACATTTCACTTTACATGGGCATCATAGAGGAACGTGCCAAAGCCCAAATGACGGGTGCAAGATGGCTACTGAGGGCTTATACAAAACTAGTAAAAGAAGTGACACCCGATGAAGCTCTAACGACCGTTACAGCAGCGATTGCTAAAAATCAATGGGCTGAAAAACCTGTGCATACTTGGGAAATGCCAGAGGCAAACGGGCTTAAAAACTACCAACCTTCGACGCTTAAAGTTGAGGAATTTATGCAAACAGACCTGTTTACAGCCCAAAAAGAGGACATTATTGAATTTGTGGCGCAACTAATGGATTGGCGAAAAATCAGATATATGCCCGTTGAAGATGCAAAAGGGAAGTTGGTGGGTTTGGTGACTTCGAGGTTGTTATTGCGTGAGTTTACTCAAAACAGAGAATTGGCAGAAGGTGAACACACGACTGTTGGTGACATCATGATTGTTAATCCAACAACCGTTAAACCAACGGTTAAGCTCGCCGATGCACTTGAAATCATGCGTGAAAATCGAATCGGCTGTTTGCCTGTTGTCAATGATGACCACGAATTGGTAGGTATTATTACAGAAATGGACTTTTTGCGTATTTCGTCGAGGTTAATTGACAGGGTTGAAAAATAAGGCAAAATGCAGACGTTTAGAACAGAATTGAAACCGCAACAGGCTTCTTTTAGCATTGATTATCAATGTTTTACATTGGGCATCGGCTCTTGTTTTATTGAAAACATGGGGGCGATGCTCGATGCAAGGCAGTTGCCATTCCTTCAAAATCCGTTTGGGATTGTCTATAACCCCCTCAGTATAGCGCAGCAATTGGCGACAATTATGGCTTTTGAGGGCAATACTCAACCTCCTTTTTTTACAGAAAAAGACCTTTTTCAACACAACGGTTTGTGGGGTTCTTTAAAACATCATGGCAGATTTTCAGGAGAAAACAGCGATTTAGTCTTAAAAAACATCAATGACAGCCTAGAAACGGCTCGTGATTTTTCCCAAAAAACAAACCGCATTTTGCTGACATTCGGTACAGCAAATGTTTTTACTTGGAAAGAAACGGGCGAAGTAGTGGCAAATTGTCATAAACTACCCCCTCAGTATTTTGAGCAAAAAAGGTTAAATGTTGATGAAATTGTCAGCCAATTTAAGGCAATTTTCGAAAAAATATTTTTACAAAATCCTGATTGTCAAATCATTATAACGGTTAGCCCGATTCGGCATATACGTGATGGTTTGGTAGAAAACAATCGTTCAAAAGCCGTTTTGTTGTTGGCTGCGGATGCATTGAGTCTGCTTTTTGAAAAGGTTTATTACTTCCCTGCGTATGAAATCATGATGGACGATTTAAGAGATTACCGCTTTTATGAACGCGATATGATACACCCGAATAGTACCGCGATTGAGTATATTTGGCAGTTTTTTTCTGAAACTTTTTTTGATAAAAAAACAAAAAACGTCATTCAGGAAGTAGAAAAAATCAACGCTATGTTGGCGCATCGCCCTTTACATGGTGCAGATACTGAG
Organism: Saprospiraceae bacterium; assembly: GCA_043772905.1. Classification (GTDB taxonomy): domain Bacteria; phylum Bacteroidota; class Bacteroidia; order Chitinophagales; family Saprospiraceae; genus JAAFJT01. The sequence goes on from JAYVFS010000329.1 coordinate 2,998, forward strand.
GGGTATCAAAAATTTCGTGAACAATTGGAATTGAAGGTTTTAGCATTACAAAAACAATATTCTTTCTTAGAGTTTTCAAAAAACAAAAGGCAGTAGAGCAACTTTCGCGCTCTACTGCCTTTAATTTTTATGCGAAAAACTATCAGTTGCTTTCCACTTTTTTCTTTTCTGGTTCTTCCATGCCTTTGCGAAGTTCGTCTTCAACATTGGCACGAGCTGAATTAAACTCCTTGATGCCTTTGCCAAGACCGCGCATGAGTTCTGGAATTTTATTGCCTCCAAAAAGCAAAAGGACGATGACGAAAACGAAAAAGATTTCTTGACCGCCCAAACCGAATATTAGAAATAATGAATTCATGTCTTTGAATTTTTATTATTTTAAAAAATTAAAACTTTACAAAGCTGAGTACAAAGGTAAAATGTTTTGATGAGAATTAGACATCGTTTTTGTTAATTCGTTTAATCTGTGAAAGATATTACACAATTATGTTTAAAATCGAGAAAAGTAAATGTTATGGGAAAATTGGTATAAAATTTTCATGTAAGTAGTCATGCTTAAATAATCGGGAATTGCATTTGCTGCAATATATTGAAAATCAATATTTTGTGAAAATAAAATTCCCGATTATTTAAGCATGACTACTTATGTATAGTACAAGCCATCTAATAAGCACAAAAACAAATCTTACCCTCTTTTGAACGTCACAAAATCTGCTATTTTTACATAAATGACACTGCTGTGTAGTGCATTTTGGTGCGATTTAAGATAAAAAATTTTTATATATTTAAATATTATTCACAACTCGTAACTACTATTAGAAAAATGAATATGGAAAAGGTCTATTATTCAATCATTATAAGCTCATTATCATTCTTTGTATCAGCACAAACGGGTGACTCTACTACCTCTATTGGTAAAGGCGATGATAATGAGATGGTGCAATCTGTTGATAAAAAAACAAATTCAATTGCAGTCGTTACTACAACTACGACACGTCCTCAACGACGTATTCTCAACGGCAGTACAAAAGCGACTGTTAAAAATGCAAGCACATTAAACAGCGAAAAAGATGATTTCTCACCTACTTTTTATCAAAATGGACTGATTTTTTGCTCATCGGTTAAAAAATCATCCAAAAAAGGCGCTGATGATGCAAAAGACGACATCAATTTGCAGTACTCATTATTTGATTCGTTAGGCAATTTGACCAAACCAGCGAGTTTTGGACATCGTGCAAATACCAAGACGAATGAAGGCCCATCGTGTTTCTCTGCAAATGAAGATACCTTTTATTTATCACGGACGGCTTCAAAAGGCGGTAAAGTGAAATTCGATAAAAATGGTAAAGCGACTTTAAAAATTTATATTAAAACAAGAGATACAACGGGCAACTTTGTAGGAGAAGACATATTGCCTTTTGAAAGTGAGTCCTATTCCTATTGCCATCCAACATTGTCTGCAGATGGGAATAAACTCTATTTTGCATCAAATATGCCCGGTGGTTTTGGGGGTATGGACATATGGGTGACACGCAGAATGAAGAACGGCATTTGGTCACAACCTATTAATCTTGGACCACGTGTGAACACATCAAAAAATGAAGTTTTCCCTTTTATGTCTGAAAGCGGTGTGCTTTATTTTTCATCTGACGGAATTACAGGTGGCAAAGGCGGATATGATTTGTATCGCATCGAAATTGAGAATCGCACCGCAAGAACTTTCCCAATGGGTGAGTCGTTCAACACGGAATATGATGATTTTGGTATCATGTTTTTACCAAAAAGCGAAACAAAAGGCTATTTTTCATCAAATAGAAAAGGTGGCACAGGCGGCGATGATATTTATGAGTTTGAATTAAAAACCATCTAATTTATTAGGCGATTTATTCGAATTTAATGCACATTAGCTTGTCTATTGAAAAGTAATTTCAGTTTCTACAAATCAAAGGTGCGCCCATTTGTGCTTGTGTGTACGGCATGAAGCTCATAAAGCACATTAAAACACTTGCTATTTTAACGGTGATAAAATTCCATAGGGTTTTTAACGCTTGAAACAATCTGAATCCCTCCGCCTCTTGCCGATGTTGAAGAATTTACACGCCGTAGCATCGCTTGAAGCTCAATTTCATCGGCAATTTTATAGGTTTCAAAATCTGTTTTTTTGCCAACTGTTGGTGGTACTATTTTTATAGGTGACAGGGTAGGCATATCAATAGACTTGAATATAAATTGTATTTCTTTGGCTTCGTCATAGGCTTCCAGAATGAGTCCAGGTAAGCCGTGCAATTTCCAAGGTTCGTAACTTACAGGAATTTCCATGGTAAACCAAGCCGTATATTGCCGTCCTCTAAATTTAGCCGTTGCTTTTTGGCAATTAAAACGACCTATCTTTTTTTGTTCTTTTTCTATTGCCCATTTTTGAGTTGGAAAAATGGGTTCTGCCGCAATATAAGCGGCTTTCTCGAAGAACTCACGCATGACCATTTTCTTACCTTTGCGGTCTTTGTAAAAAATAGCTCCGATACTGTCTTGATAGTAACCGCTTAATTTTTGAGGTGAGTCTGGATCGTTGCCGTTATATCTTTGTGAACAAAACCTTCCTTACCTTTACAGTAAATAAAAACTGATTCTTTATCATTCAAATAAAGATAGCCTTCATTTGTGAGGGGAATTTGATACAGTTTTTTTGTAACGGTATAAATTACGAGACTTTGATTGTTTTGAGAAAAAGACTCTTGAACGATAAGAAGAACAAATAATAAAAACAATATTTATTTCATGTTAACTTATTTGAGTTTAAAATTTATACGCCTTTCAAACCTTATTTAATGGAAATTTTTGTTATTATTATTGGTGAAGGCTGTGCGTAAAACATGCCAAAAACCAATTATGGTTAAAACAACAATTTCAATATTTCAGCGTTTTGGGAAGTTAAATAAAAGAAGAATCTTTTCTACTTATATTTTCAACAAAATTATTGTAATATATTTTATTTATATCATGAATTATAAACTTTAACACACCAAGTTATAAATTATACTTTTGACTACTTATTGATGATTAAATTTTTGACACACCGTTAAACGACAATATGAAGCCTTTAAATTTTATTTTCCTTTTAGGATTTTTGACCTTATTTGCTTGTAAAGCAAGTAAAAGAACGTCCACAAAGACGACAACGACCACACCAACCTCAGCGGATGCCCCCCTCAGTATATCAACCGTTTTAATGAACATGCATGGCAATAACGTTGATTTTGAACGTATGAACGGTGATGCAGGTGTGGATTACAAAGGGCAACCGATGAATATTGCTGTTTCTTCAACAGTGAGGTGGCGACGTGATTCTGTGATTTGGATGAATGTTAGAAAGTTGGGTTTCAGCGTGGCACGCATACAGGTGACCCGCGACTCTGTGTTTGTTGTCAATTATTTGCAAAGTAGTTATGTCGCAAAGAACCTGTCGTACATAGAAAAGACTTTTGGTGTGCCTCTTGATTTTTCTATTTTACAAGACATTCTGCTTGGAAATCCTGTATTTTTAACAGAAAAAGAACAATTGACACTTGAAAAACCCAATAATGGCGACATAATACTGAGGGGTAGGGATGACCAATGGAAAGCGACTTATAGGATCGATGCGACCAATTTTGCAGTGAAAGAAATGCTGTTTGAAGAACTCGGAACAAACCGATTGTTGAAAATTTGTTATAAAAACTACGGTAATGTGCGTGTTCCCAATGGTACACAACAGAATTTCTCTTACCTTCGCACGATAGATGTAGAGAGTCCACAAACAGGTAAAGTATCTGTTGTCCTCGAAGTAGATACCGAAAGTCTTGAAATCAATGTGCCAAAAAATATCAAATTTGAGATTCCAAACCACTATCAACGGGTGGATTAAAATGGGTTTAGGAAACGTTTATCGTTCCCTATGCCTTTTGGCTTTGTTGTTATTAATGTTGCCATTTTGCTCTATACAACAACTGAATGCCCAAAGCAAACAAGCAGAACTTGAATTAAAACGTCAAAAGTTGCTGCAACAAATAGAAGCCAAAAACCAAGAACTGGGCAAAACCAAGAAAGAAAAATCCGCTGCACTCATCCAATTAGAACTCCTTCAAGACCAAATCGAGAACCGCGAAGCACTCATCAACAACCTTCACGAACAGGTTTCAGAAACAGATAGAATCATTGACCGTACGGAGGGGGTCATTATTTCGCTCAACGAAGACCGTGAACGGCTGCGGGTGGAGTACGGAGCGATGTTGCGGCGTGCCTACAAAATGAAGTTGCCGAATAATGGGTTTATTTATATGCTTTCTGCCTCCAATTTTGAGGAATCGTATAGAAAATGGCAGTATTTCCGTCAATACGACAAATTTAGGAAGCGCCAAGCCCGACTTATTATAGAAACACAACAAGCCTTAGAAGCTAAAAATAACTTCTTGATTCAACAAAAAAAAGAAAAAGAGAACTTACTCGGTGTTAATGAGCAACAAAAGAGCATCATAAGCACAGAAAAGAAAGAAAAAAATGTCCTCGTTCAAGGTCTGAAAAGTGACGAGAAACGATTAGCCGGGGAGCTGAAATCAGCTCAAAAACAGTCTTCTAAACTGAATGCGGCTATTGAAAACCTAATAGCCTTAGAACTTGAATCACGCCGCCGAGCTAATGAAGAGCGCAGACGTAAAGCAAGCGTAGAGGCTGACCGCTTGAAAAAAGACCAAAGCAAAGAGCGCAAGTCAAGTCCATCACGTAATGAGGTTGAGGAAACACAAAAATTAGAAGTCATAACAGAATCGAACGAAAACTTAGCATTATCAAGCGATTTTAGGTCAAACAAAGGCAGATTACCGCCGCCCGCTCTGGGTACAATCGTCCGTGATTTTGGGAAACAAAAGGTCATGGACAAGGTAACGGCAGTCAATAATGGCATTGATATTCGCACCGTAGAAGGGGCTGACGTAAGGGCCGTATTTGGCGGAACGGTTTCCGTTGTGTCGAGTATCGCAGGTTTAGGAACGGTTGTATTGATTCAACATGGGAATTACTATACGGTTTACTCCAATCTGTCAAACGTATCTATCCGAAAAGGTAACACCGTTTCGCCACGACAAAGCATTGGACGGGCTGCTACAAATACCGTTACAAATCAACCCGAAGTACATTTTGAAATTTGGTTGGAACGGACACAACTGAACCCCTCAGTATGGATTGCGAAATAAGCCCCCAGAACTGAGAAAGCGGGTACAATTCATAGAATTGCCCCGCCTCTCTTAACAATGTTCATGAGACTTATTTCTTCTGCCGTTTTGGAACGGTATTTTTGATAGTATTAACACTTTTAGAAGCTAACTCATTTGTTATTTCAAACAAGATATGCTCTTCCTCTTGCGCCTCTTCGATTTGATTTTTAAGGACAATTCGTTGCGTAGGTTTTGCTTCAACATAGTAATCTTTTCTAACCTTTACTTTTGGTGTAGGGTAAGGAGTGCGGATTGCCTCTTGGGAGACTTCTGGAGTTATTTCAGACAGCTGATTTTCTACTTGATTCGGATACTGAGGGGTCTCATCAAGAGACAACTGTGTTGGAATATCAAACCTGTCAAGATGATTGTCTTCAATAATCTTTATCAACAATTCTGCATACCTCGGATTGGTCGCATAACCTGCTTTTTTTAGACCATTTGCCCATGAACGATAGTCGGATCGGTCATAAGTAAACAAAAGTCGGTAGTTTGAATTCGTTAAAAGAAATTCAGAGTGCCGTCTAAAAGACTCTTCTGGTGAATAATATTTGATAAATTTGGACAGTTTCAATTTCCCTTGTTTGTCTCTGTCATCATCATAAAACTCTACAAAATCACCATCCAAAGGGGAACGCCACTTGATACCAAAATGATTGTTGGACCTTAATGCTAATGAGCTTTGCCCGTTGCCAGACTCTAAAATAGCTTGTGCCAATTTGATGCTGGCAGGGATACCTGTTCGAATGGATTCCATGACAGCTATAGAGCTAAATTGCTCGATATAACTCTCACGAAGTTGGCTTCGAATAGGGTTCGGAGCAGCAGATAGGTTTGCGATTGTCATGGCAAACAATACGAAAGATGCAATAGATTTTCTCATAGTTTTAGCTGTCGGTGTCGAAGTTTTAATTAAAAATGATTGTTTAAAATTTGGTTAGAAGTAAAAGTGAGACACAAAGAAATAGCGATAGTACGGCAGCTCATTGGGGAGATGATTTCTTACTGATTAAATATGCTGTTGTGTTTACGAAATTCTTTCTGTTATCTGATTACAAACAAAGGCTATGCCAACGAAAGTTAATAGACTGATTTTCAAAATGTTGTGATAACATCTATATGGGTATTATAATCAATATTTTATATTAAATTATATATAAGAATCTGTTTTTTAGATTTTTAAAAAAAAAATAACTTTTCACATTGTTTAAAAAACAATGTGAAAAGTTATTTTTTTTCGTAGGATAGAATTACACATTAAATATACTGAGGGGGGGATTTATGGACATTTTTTAATGGATTAAAAGCCAAACGAAAAACTCATGCCACCCCAAAACATGTTTTTTGCGCCTTTAAACTCTGGTGTGCGAATATTTTGGCTGTATGTAATATTCATATTGCGGTAGGTAAGGCTATAACCAAATTCAGAATTCATGTAATAGCGATTGATATCATCGCGTGGGATTGTGTAAGGGCTTTTATAGTAAGTAAACATACCGCCTTGAAGTAGAGCATTGTCTGCGATAATACGTACCATCGGACGCATATAAACATAAGCCTGCCACTTGTTTGTTTTACCTTTCACTTGCATGATGTCGTGAAAATAGTCATCAAACCAGCCTACGCGTATCATGCCACCCAAGCCCATATAGTTCGTGACAGTGCCAACGTTTGCCGCCATAATGCCAATGATGTCCACATATTCAGCTGGTTTGAAAATGCGTTTTTCACCTGTGAAACTAAGAGTCAAGGCAATATCATTAGCAATTTGATTTTTCCAACCGTGGGGAATCGGGCGACCGATGATTTCATGCCATTTGGCTTGAATCTTTTCTTGCTGAACAATCGGACCTATCGCACCAAGCGTATATTCAGTGGAAAATCGTGTCGCTGTTGCGACATCGTTTGATACATTTGTCAAACCAATGTATGCCCAACCTGCATAAGGACGATCACCCAGCAACATCGTTTCCGACATATTAGCGGGCGTGTACATGTTTGAAGCGGCTGTAAGCCCATAAAAGTTATCACTACCTTTCAATCGAGGAAAGATTTTTGAAAACCACAGCTTTTCACTTGGGTTTTTCAAAAAAAAGTAGTCGATTTTCAGACCACTCGTGAAATAACGGTCGGTTTTTTGTCTGGCAATGAGCATGTCATTCTCAATGTCGAGGCGTAAATAGCCTTTGAAGTTTTCCTGTACTTGTGTGTCTCTGTGAACGATTAGAGAGGTGGGTAATGTGTCAATCGGTGTTGCAGTGGCTGTACAGAGTGTTAAACAAAAAAAGCATAGGTTCAAAATGTGTTGTTTTAAGTTCATGCTGGGAATTTTAAATCCATGAAAAAAGTTGTTAAACTATTCATTCCCCGATTCCAAATTCATATTAGTTAAATTAACTAATTGACTGTCAATATATTAAGTGCCTTTTCAATTTCGAGCAAAGTTGATTGTTTTTTTTCAATCAGTCAAATATTAAAAAAAATAATGTGTCAACTTGTTACACAGGCTGACACATTATTTACGAAAAAACACCCCTCAGTAGTTTTGTTATTTTAAACAAACTAGCGTATTTATTTCTTATTATTTCCCACCAAACATACCGCCCAATAGTTTTGAACCGACCATACCCATAATATCATCCACAGCACTGCCGTCACCATCTTTATCCAGGAAGCGAGTTGCCATTTGCATCAATGGATTTTCACTTTGAGTCTGAACAGCATTGCCTAACAAGCCAGATAAAGCACTGGCATTCATGTCGCCTTGTTGTCGGTTTTGTTGACCAATAACACCCATAACCATCGGAGCTAATTTAATCATCATGTCCATAACACCATTTTGGCTGACACCACTCGTTTGAGAAACCATTTGAGCGGCATTTTGCTGTTGCCCTCCGAGGATATGTCCTAAAATACCTGCACCATTTGTAGCTCCTTGACTTTGACCGCCACCCATGACAAGACCCATGACATCGTTTAAGATAGACCCATCGTGGTCTCTGTCTAATGCACTTAGAATTCCAGAAGCGCCGCCTTCATTACTGGCATTTTTTGCTAAACCACCTATTAATGTTGAAAAAACGCCTTGTGCTGCTGTTGCTGTTTGTTCTGGAGCAGCACCTGTCTGTTGGCTTAATTGGTTTATAACTTCTGGTGTCAAGTGACCTTGTAAAAGACTCATCAAATCCATATTCTATTTTTTATTTTAATTGTTAATAATGAAATTTCTAATATTGATTAATCAGATAACCACGTTTTGTGACCTTAATAATTTGACGAATTTTTATTCTTTAGTAACAAAAATTTGTCAAACACTCTTAAAAATAGAGATAAATTCAAAACTATTATTCATAAAAACTCTTTTTTCTTAAAATAAACAAACTTAATAGCACTAAAATTTACGTTTAATTGTAATAAATACACTTTTTTAAGGTTTTTAAGAAATAGGCACTTGACAATTTCATTAAGATAACCTTAACTTTGCAAAACCGTTTAGAACAACAAATCACATCCTACTTTCCAATCCTATTTATATCCTTATTATTAAGGTTTTTTTGTACATTTAACTTAAATTAAAAAATTGATTATCAATCAGTTACATTTTCCCGTTTTATCGTCTAATATAAGTAACTTTACTGAAGGGTCTGTCGTATACACCCCTATGTATCTCTGTTTTTTGTAATAAAAACCGAAACCTGAACATATATATTATTTTGTTAAACAATAACATTAAAACATTGATTGTTTCACTTTAACATTAGGTTTCAAACACTGTCAACGCATGAGAGAAGCAAGTACATCGTCAATCAAATTGAGTTCAAACCCTAATAATGTCGAAAAAGTCTCGACTTTTGTTGAATCGTTAGCTAATAAACTTCGTTTTGCCCCCGATACATATGGCAACGTGCTTATCAGCTTAACGGAAGCCGTAAACAATGCCATCATTCATGGCAATGGACAAGATGAAAATAAGGTCGTAGAAGTGCGTACTGCGACTCGTAATGGCAAACTTGCGATTACGGTAAGAGATGAAGGTAAAGGTTTTGATTATTCAAACCTCCCTGATCCTACTTGTTCTGAAAAAGTTCGTGAGTGTGGCGGACGTGGTGTTTTCCTGATGAGACAATTAAGCGACCGTTGCCGATTCCAAGATAACGGACGCATTGTCGAGATGGAGTTTAAACTCTAAAGTAAAAATTGTAGAACGTAAAAAAACAAAGCAGATGAGTAATCCTCATCTGCTTTTGTTTTTTCCTAAATTTTGTAAAAGCACATAACCTTTAAACAGCTTGTGCAGGTATGGATATATAAAATTTTGTCCCTCTATTTTCATCCGAATCGAACCAAATCCGACCATTGTATTTTTCAACAATGTTTTTACAAATCGTTAAACCAATGCCTGTTCCTTCAAATTGTCCTTTCTTATTAAGTTGTTGAAACAACACAAATATTTTATTGCTAAAATCCTTCTTCATACCGATACCATTATCTTCGATAGTTAATAAAATTTGACCATTTTCCTCCTTGCCATCAATGGAGATAAACGGTATTTTTGTCGTAAACTTTAAAGCATTACTTATCAAATTTTGCAATAATTGAAGTAAATGAAGCCTATTCATGCAGATACTCGGTAAGTTTTCAGAATACTCTATGCGGGCACTTTTGGACTCTATGGCATTCCGCAAGTTCGCTTTAACATCTTCTAAAACTTCCTCTGGTCGCGTAATTTCAGCTCCCGGTTGCTGTGAAACAACTTGCGAGAAATCAAGTAAATCAGTCAAAAGACTATACATCCTTTTTACACCTAAATTTACAAACTGCATATATTCTTTAGCAGATTCAGGCAATTCTTTTCCATGTTTCATTTGTATCAGACCGATGTAAGAACCGATACTCCTAAGAGGCTCTTTCAAATCGTGAGCAACAACATAAGCAAATTGTGATAAAATCTCATTCGATTCTTCAAGCCGCTTGTATTGGTTCTGAATCTCTTCATTTTTTATTTTCAAAGAGCTATAGTTTCGACCTCTAAGCTGTATAATATAACCCAAAAACAGCACTATCATTAAAAAAACGCCCATACTTAAGATGAGAAACAATCTGTTTTCACGTGCTTTGAGTGAATTTAGTTCGTTTTCGCGCTTTTCGGAGTTGAATTTCAATTCTAAACCCGCAACACTTCGGGCTTTTTCAATACTAAAAATAGAGTCATTGAGCGCATTAGCTGTACTAAGATATTTCAAAGCACTTTGACGGTCATTCCGTTCAAAACGCACCAAAAACATCTGATAATTTGCTTTTTGAACTATTTCCTTGTAGTCATATTTATCGGCCAATTCTAAGCTTTTCAAAAACTCTTTTTCAGCTTCAGCCAAATGTTTTTGTTCACGATATAGTGTACCGATTTTAAAATGTAATTCCGCTTGGTCAACATTAATGAATTGCGATTCATATTGAAGGCATTGCTTAAAAACGCCTTCTGATTCATCATATTTATTTTGTTGCAAATAAATGTCTGCAATCAACATTAAAGTTCGAGCAATATAGGCTTTATAATTCATGCCTCTATAAATGGCTAAAGCCTCTTTGTGCTTTACCAAAGCCATATCGTATTGATGCCGAAAACCTAAAATTTCTCCGTATCGATTGGTGGCACTTGCCAATTGCGCATTGGCTTCTAAATCTGTTGGTTTTTGTTTTTTCTGTTGGTTAGCTAAACGATAAGCAGTTTCGATATGGTCAACTGCTTTGTCTAATTCTTTAGCTTTGGCATAAGTGTCCGCAATATCAATATGTGAAACGATAAGGTCAACCGTTTCGTTCAGATGAGTGGATATGTCAAGCGATTTAAGGTAATAAGTAATGGCTTTATCATAAATCCCAACCTCTTTGTGTAAATGCCCTAAGCCATGATAAGCTCCAGCAAGCATGAAATAGTCAATAGGTGTTGTTTTTTGAGCCAAATCAAGGACTTTCTCATAATAACTATAAGAGGCTTTGAAATTACCATTTTTACGACTGGCGATGGCAAGGTCATTATAAATTGTCGTTTTTAATGTATCGTGTAAGTTAGTTGCCGTACTTGCTGCTGCTTCATAAGCGACAATAGCTTTATCAAGTATAGCATTATCTTCATATATAAAACCAATGTCACGTTGTACAGAAAAAACTTCTTCTCTGTTCCCTTTTTTCTTAGCCATATTTAAAGCAATGTCAGCATACAACAAGGCTTTGGGCATATCGCTGTATGAATATTGGTTGGCAAAACCTAATATTTCTATAACACCCTTGTTTTGCATCGCTTGGGTGATACTGTCACGCAACGGCGAATTTTGAAAGGGCAAATCTGTCGTTTCGCCCCCCCTCAGTATCAAGCTGCAAAAAAGAAAAAAAAGCCCCAAAAAGCATCGGGAGGTGTCATGTAGCAGTCTTTTCATTTCAATCTGTCTGGTTAAAAATAGTTCATGTAAGATTATAATGGTATAAATGACTAATATTTTGATCGCTCAAAATTAAATTCACAAATGTGTTATTCTTAAATCAGTCAACTGGTCAAAAATTTATTAAGACCAGTTGACCGATTGACTTAGTCTTTGTCTCTATCCGATTTACAAGGGCTGCTGGTCGTTGTGCCACCGCCTGGGCGCATACGGCGTTTATCGTCATTGTTTTTACCACCTTTGATAGTTTGTAAATCCTGTGTCGAAAGCTGTTCAACAGCAGTCAGGTCTTGTTGGATATTTGCAATTTTCATCATTGAAATAGATTAATTTAGTAGCAGGCTTGAAAGTGTCAGCACTGCAAGGTTTGTTAAAAATAAGTTTAAGTTAGAGTTTTAGTTACCGCTACTCAGTTTTGTCATGTCATTATAGCGAAGCACTCGTTGCTTTTTTTCAAAAATGCCTGACATACTGAGGGGGTAAACTAATGTGTCGAAATGCCTCCACCTGGACGGTCTCGCCGTTTGTCATCTAACGTTGCACTAATCGGACCGACAGATACAACACTTAAAGTAGTATCAACATAGAGAACATCTACGCTTGAAAGTACCGCATCTAAGCCTCCTCTTATAGCGGACATCTGTGAAACCGTCAAAATGTCAAAAGACATACTGGTAGGAAAATGGAATGTGTTAATTTTTTTCATTGCTTATAGCTTTGATTGTAAATAAATTTTAGTAAAAAACGATAAATACCTTATCACAACCAAAGGTATTCTGTGTACAAGCCATAGCTGTCTCTATTTTTCAAAAAAAATGACACACTAAAAATGTGAAATAAGACAGATTTATTAACAGTAAAAAGCTATGTTACAAGACTTTAGTCCTTTGAGATCTCTCAAAAGCACTACTTTTTGTATCTATGTTTCGGAAAAGCACTTGAAGATCTTATTCTCTGAATTATTTTAAGGCATAAAAAAAGAGTAACAGATAAACCGCTACTCTTTTTCAAAACATGCTATATATGCCTTCTATTTCCAAATAGAATTTTCTCTATTCAACCCTCCTACCACGTTCTGTTTTCGAGTTAATTTCTACTTTTCTGATTTTACGCAAATCAACCAAAAGTGAAGCCACCGCACTTGGTTCATCTGCAAAAAAGAAGCGGTTGTCGTAACGAACCTTACCTAACCTGTTTTTCCATTCCGTTGCTAAAAGCACATAAGAGCCTTGTCGTTTAGGATTGGGTCCAAACATCAAGTAACGTTTGTCATTGGCAGCATCAAAGCCAATGGCAAAATGGTCGTCATTGGCTCTAAACAAAAAAACACCTGGCGTGCCGCGAGGAATTCTGACTTCTTCTACTTTTTCCCCTTTAACTATTTTGATAGCACCGCCAGAGGAAATTTCGTTTGCGCCCTCCGTTAAGTTGCGGCGAATAACAATATCGTCCGATAAATAGAACTGAATCTTACCGAGTTCGATGTCACTCCAACGCCCTTCTTGAAGCACATTCGAGGTAAAAGGACGTAATTCACGGCTACATGAAGACAAGAATACGAGGAGTGCAAAAGTGCATAAAATGAGGACTGATTTCTTCATTTGTTAATTTTTATTTGTTTTAAAATATTGATAATCAACAGCTTAATAATAGGCATTGTTTTTGTCGTTTTAAACAATGAAATTATAAGCCAAGTTAAACATTGTTTTTTCAACTGTCTATCCCTTTAAAATTCCCTTAACGATTCTTAACAGTATTTAACGTCACAATAATTCAATTTTGATACATAGTTTTAAAAACGTTCTTTTTATATTTGAAATAATTAAATCACAAATAGACATAAAACACAATTCTTAACGTATTGCAAAACCGTTTAAAAAAATGAGAAATCTACAAAAAGTAATAGCCATTTCCCTTTCTCTTGTAGCGACAAACTTGAAAGCCGATTGCGTTTTTGAACAAGGCTTAGAGTCAAAGGAATTTGGCGTCGGGCTGATGTTGACTTGGCGCACCTCTGCGGAAGACAATAACCAAACATTTATCCTTGAAAAATCGGATAATGGGTCTTCTTTTTCAAATATTGGCAATGTCAAAGGCAACGGAACGTCGAATCAAAAAAAAGCTTATAACTATCTCGATGTTCAAGCAACAGGTAAAAAAATATTTTACCGCCTCAAACAAGTTGACTTTGACGGCACGTATAGTTATAGTGAAGTTTTGGTAGTCAACAAAAAATTAGACAATAATTTGATTGTTGTCCAAATGACCAGCGAATCAACTTCACGTCTTTTCGCTTGCATGATTGATGCCATGACTGGCGGTGATGCCAAACTACAGTTGCAAGATGCCAGCGGTAAACCTGTTTGGCAAGGCACGCAAAAAATGACAGAAGGTTTGAACAATGTGACCGTTGACCTTTCTGCACACAGAGAAGGCACATACAAACTTGTTGTTACGATGGGTAAAGAAGATGAAACGCTTGTCATTCGCAAATCGCTTGATGAAGTGGAATCTAAAATCAATGTCGCAACCACAAAACGTGCACTTGGCCCGAATCGTTAGCTTTTAATGTGGTGATAATTATTATTTTATAAAAAAACGCTGTTATACTGAGGGGTATAGCAGCGTCTTTTTTTATGCCCGATTTCTATGAATCGAATGTGTTTAATTCTATTGTAAGCTGAAAATCGCTTGGTTTATTTAAGTTTGCAGAAAATATCTAAACCATTAATAACTGCTACATGAAAAAATCAATCTTCCTCTCTTTTTTGTTCTTATCAACTTCTGCTTTTAGCCAAAAGTTAGAAAAACTACCTGAATCTACAATTCCAGCTATCGAGACGGAAGTACACCTTCGTTTCCTCGCTTCAGATGAGCTTTTAGGACGCAAAACAGGTGAACAAGGCAATTTGGTGGCTTCACGCTACATTACTGAACAGTTTCGTCTCAACGGTTTGAAATCGGCGACGGCTGATAATTCCTACCTCCAACCTGTTCTTTTCAAAAATACAAAGCCTGTTACTGAGGGGTCTATTTCTGTTAGCGACGAAACGCTTAAGATTATGGATGATTTCGTTGTTGTTAGCGGTAAAGCTGCTGATTTAAACAACATCCCTGTCGTTTTTGCCAATTACGGTTGGGCGGACGACAAAGGATATGATGACTACAAAGACCTCGATGTGAAGGGTAAAATCGTTGTTATACAACTCGGAACACCGACCTCGACAAAACCTTTTGAAGCCATTCAAGCGTCTGATAAAAAAGCACTCATTGCTGAAGAACATGGTGCTGTGGGTGTCGTTGAAATATTTGCAGGTCAAATTCCTTGGAAAAACCTTTTGCGTTTTTTTGCATCTGAACGCTTACAATTAGACTTGAAAAAGGGCGATGAAAAAGAAGCTTTAATTCCACATTTATGGATAAATGCTGCCAAAGGAGGTCTTTTTTCAAAGGAAAAGTTGCAAAAGCTAAGCATTAAAATGGCTGATAAGGTTACGACGAATATCACTTCTTACAATGTCGCAGGTATTATTGAAGGAACTGACCCGAAACTTAAAAATGAATACATCGTGTTGTCTGCACATTTTGACCACATTGGCATCAACCACACGAATAAAACGGACTCTATTTCCAACGGTGCGCGTGACAATGCGTTTGGTGTAACGGCTATGTTGTTGGCGGCAAAAGCGTTTAGTCAAGTGCGTACAAAACGTTCAATTCTGTTTATCGGTTACACTGGTGAGGAAATTGGGCTTTTAGGGAGTAAATATTACGTGGAAAACCCACTCGTGCCGCTCAAACAATGCGTTTTTAACCTCAATTGTGATGGTGCCGGTTATGACGATACGACCATGCTGACAACAATTGGCTTGAGCCGAACAGATGCAAAAGCAGATTTAGAAACAGCTGCAACGGCTTTTGGCTTAAAAATTATTGATGACCCAGCACCTGAACAAAACCTTTTTGACCGTTCTGACAATGTGAGTTTTGCAGCAAAAGGAATTCCTGCACCTAATTTTGCGCCTGGTATGAAGGCTTTTGGTGGTGAAATCATGAAATATTATCATCAAACGGCGGATAATCCAGAAACGGTTAGTTTTCCATATTTGCATAAATATTGTCAAGCTTATGTCTATGCCGCAAGGCTAATTGCCAATAAGTCTGTTGCGCCAAAATGGATAGCAGGAGATAAGTACGAAAAGGCGTGGAATGAGTTGTTTGGAGCGAAGTAAATGTTAATTTTCATAAAAAAAGCGTTGCAATACTGAGGGGGGTATCGCAACGCTTTTTTTTATATAAACTATTAGAAATCAACCTTGTACGAGTGTACCAACCTGTTCACCCTTTACTAAATTGAGTAAGTTATCCTTCTTATTGATGTCAAAAACGATGATAGGCATATCGTTCTCTTGACAAAGTGTAAAAGCCGTTGTATCCATGACTTTTAGTTTCTTGTTGAGGGCCTCTTGAAATGTGATGGTATCATAACGTGTCGCTGTCGGGTCACGTTCAGGGTCGGCAGTATAAATGCCATCAACACGTGTACCTTTCAAAATGACATCGGCATTGATTTCACTCGCACGAAGTGCCGCCGCAGAGTCCGTTGTGAAAAATGGATTGCCTGTACCACCTGCAAAAATAACAATACGTTTTTTCTCTAAATGCCTAATCGCACGGCGGCGGATATAGGTTTCAGCCACTTCTTCAACCTTGATAGCTGACATCAAACGGGTGTACAAACCGACACTTTCTAAGCCACTTTGCAAAGCCATACCATTGATAATGGTCGCCATCATGCCCATATAGTCGCCTTGTGCGCGTTCAATACCTGACTTTTCGGCTTGAATACCGCGAAAGATATTGCCGCCACCAATGACAATGGCAACCTCAACACCTAATTCGCAGACTTCTTTGACCTGCAAAGCATAATGTTGAAGCATATCGGCAGTGATACCATATTTTTGGTCACCCATGAGCGATTCGCCACTGAGTTTTAGTAAAATCCGTTTGTATTTAAGATTGGACATTTTTGACTGGTTATATTTAATGGATAATGGATAGTTGATAATGGATAGTTGATAATGGGTAGTTGATAATGGATAGTTGATACCGTTGAAAATCAACGTTTTACAAATTCATCATTCAACGTTTATCATTCATCATTCCCTTAAAATACTGAGGGGATAAAATTAGGCGTAAAAAAAGCGAATTCGTTTCGGAACTCGCTTTTTTTATCAAAAAAAATATTAACCTAATTTCACATGCTTGAATTCAGTAACTGTCAAGCCTTTTGAAATGCTGTCAAGATATGCGCCGACGTTTTTTGAACCGTCTTTAACATAGTCTTGCTTCAACAATGTAAAATCTTTGTAGAAACGTGCCAATTTACCTTGTGCGATTTTTTCAATCATTGCTTCAGGCTTACCTTCTGTGCGCGCTTGTTCTTTACCGATTTCGATTTCACGAGCAACGGTATCAGCAGAAACGCCTGTTTCGTTTACCGCGACTGGTTTCATCGCTGCCACTTGCATCGCAACGTTTTTACCTGCTTCGATAAGATCTTGACCTTCTTGATTCAAAGAAATGATAACGGCTGCACGGTTTCCAGCATGAACATAAGGCAATACTTGACCTTCTCCTGCAGCTGTTTTGATGAAACCATAGTCAGAAATCTCTAACTTTTCACCAACGATACCTGTTTGCTCAATTACTTTTTCACCAACAGTGATACCTTCTCCCGTAGGCAAAGCTAAAAATGCTTCACGGCTTTCAGGCATGTTTTTGAGTGCGATTTGAGCAAAAGATTCAGCTAAAGCGATGAATTTTTCATTTTTCGCTACGAAATCTGTTTCGCAAGACAAACGCATAACAATACCGTTGTTACGGTTTTGCGATGTCAATGCCAAACAAACACCTTCTTTAGCTTCACGGTCTTCGCGTTTTACAGACAATTTTTGACCTAATTTGCGGAGGAAGTCAATAGCGCCTTCGATGTCACCGCCAGAGTTTTCAAGGGCTTGTTTACAATCACCCATACCCGCGCCTGTCATGTCGCGTAGTTTTTTTATATCTGCTATACTGATAGCCATCGTAATATCAATTATAAATTATGAATTATAAATGTTGAATAATGAGAGATGAATGATGAATGATGAAATATACTGAGGGGGTACTTTATCATTCAACATTTATTATTTATCATTCATCTCTCATCATTTTTTTAACCTTCTTTGTTAGAAGCTTTGTTGCGGTCTTCCAAACCTTGGCGAATTGCTTCAACCAAGTAATTTGTGACAACAGAGATTGATTTTGACGCATCATCGTTTGATGGAATCGCAAAGTCAACCGTGTTCGGGTCACAATTTGTGTCAACCATAGCGAAAGTACGCAAACCAAGTTTTTTTGACTCTTGTAAAGCCAAATGCTCGTGACCGATGTCAACAAGGAAAACAGCAGCAGGCAAACGGTTGAGGTTAGCGATACCACCGAGGATTTTCTCGATACGGTCACGCTCACGACCCATCATTTGACGCTCTTTTTTCGTGATGCTTGTATTGGTCGGGTCGTTCAAACGCGAGTCAATAGTTTGCATTTTTTTCACTGATTTACGAACTGTCGAGAAGTTCGTCATCATACCACCCAACCAACGCTCTGTAACGAAAGGCATACCGACAGACAAAGCTGCTTTCTGAACGATGTCACGCGCTTGTTTTTTAGTAGCAACAAACATGATTTTGCGACCGCTTTTGGCAATCTGACGCATCGCATTTGCTGAACGCTCTAAACTTTCTGTTGTACGATTAAGGTCAATGATGTGAATACCTTTATGTTCCGTAAAGATGTACGGTTGCATTTTTGGATTCCACTTGCGCTTGAGGTGACCAAAATGTACACCTGCATCAAGCAACTCTTTATATGTGAGCTTTTCCATTATTTTTATAACGATGTTAAGATTTTTAGATAAAAGATTTTTAGATAAAAGACGCTTAAGACATTAAATCTTAATGTCTTTAATCTTAATATCAAAAGATTAACGTTTCGAGAATTGGAAACGAGCGCGTGCTTTTGGACGACCGTATTTTTTACGTTCAACGACACGTGGGTCACGCATAAGCATTTTCTTAACTTTAAGCGGCTTGCGGAATTCTTCGTTCAACTTAACCAAAGCGCGAGCAATACCCATACGGATAGCCTCAGCTTGTCCTTTATAGCCACCACCAAACACATTTACAACTACATCATAAGAAGATGCAACGTCAACTGTCGTCATGGCTTCCATCGGGATACCCGTAATGTGGGAAGCCGTGAAATATTCGCGGTAATCCTTTCCGTTCACCGTAATTTTACCTTCACCTTTGCGAAGATAAATACGAGCGACTGCGGCTTTTCTTCTACCAACGGCATTAATTTGTTCCATTTTATATCAGAAATTGAAATTGTCAATAATTTTTTAAATCTAAAAAATGAACGAAATGACCAAATATGAATAATAAGTTGTCCTAAAAACATTCATCATTCATCATTCATCATTCATCATTCATTAAAGCGTCTCAGGCTTTTGTGCGGCGTGTGGATGTTCAGTACCCGCGTAAATGAACGCTTTTTTGTACATCGCACGACCTAATTTTGTTTTAGGCAACATACCTTTAATGGCTTCTTCAATGATGAAAGCTGGTTTTTTAACCAATACATCTTTAGCAACCACTGATTTTTGACCACCTGGATAAAGAGAGTAGCTCAAATATACTTTTTGATTCATCTTTTTGCCCGTAAAGCGAACTTTATCAGCATTAATGACGATGACGAAATCGCCAGTGTCTGTGTGCGGCGTGTACGTAGGCTTGTGTTTACCCCTCAGTACTGCAGCGATTTTTGAGCAAATGCGACCCACCGTTTCGCCTTCTGCGTCCACGATATACCATTTACGCATCGCCGGAGCGTCTTGCGCACGAATGGAATCCGTTTTATAGCTTAACTTCAACATTGTTGTATGAATTAAATTTTTCTAATAAATCTTTTTAATTTTCAATGCAGCGTCGTCAATTCGGAACTATTGATTCGGCTATTTTTCGCTCTTGCAATCGGGCAAATCTCAAAAGCGGTGCAAAAGTAGAGCTTCGGCACCGAATAGACAAGAGTTTTCCAAAAATATTTTCAATAAAAAACGATAACTCATTGATAATCAGTCTTTTTTTGGCACAAATATTTTGTCACTGAATGATAATACGCCTAATTTTCAATTTTAAATGCCCTTTTGCCTTATGTCTCTTCTCTAAAAGAGTCCTTGCGGACAGTATTTTGGTATTTTAACTCGCGTTCAAGTAAAAATAGAAATGTTAAAATAATGAAACTGATATAAATCAATAGTCCGTGTAAATTCCTTCACATAAGGTCAGCCCGGACACTTACCAAGTTAAAAAATAGCCCCTAAATTGATAATCTTCTGAATATCGGGGT
>JAYVFS010000330.1:0-23001 GCA_043772905.1 Saprospiraceae bacterium
TAAATCTGGTGCCATCTCTGCTATTGACCCTGGAACAGTTCAACGTGTGCCTTTATACAATCCACGAAAAGATGTTTGGTTTGACCATTTTCGTTGGAATGAAAACTTCACTTTAATCATTGGCATTTCGCCAACTGGTCGTGCAACGGTTGAAAGGTTAAAATTGAATAGGGTGAGTGTTGTGAATCTTAGAACAGTCTTATTCGAAGTTGGTGAGCATCCTAAGTAAGGAAAATACTGAGGGGTCGTTTTAAACAAATTTCATTTAGGATTACACGAATCTAATCAATATAAATTCGTGTAATCCGTGAAATTCGTGTCACCCTAAAAGCCTAACCGCATCTTTTGCAAAATAAGTCGCTATCACATCAGCCCCTGCCCTTTTGATAGAGGTTAATATCTCCATTTTCGCACGGTCTTCATCGAGCCAACCCATTTTCGCCGCCGCTTTCACCATCGCATATTCGCCCGACACTTGATAGGCGGCAACTGGCACATGAACGGTGTTTTTTACTTCTCTGATAATATCGAGATACGACAAAGCGGGTTTGACCATCACGATGTCTGCCCCCTCAGTAATATCAAGCTGTACTTCACGAATCGCTTCCAATCTATTTGCAGGATTCATTTGATACGATTTTTTGTCACCAAAACCTGGCGCAGAATCAAGCGCATCACGAAAAGGTCCATAAAAACAAGATGCATACTTAGCAGAATACGCTAAAATGCCTGTTTTATGCAAGTTTTCAGCTTCCAAAGCCCGACGAATCGCACCAATACGTCCGTCCATCATATCACTTGGTGCAACAAAATCGGCTCCTGCAAGGGCATGAGAAACCGACATTTGTGCCAAAACTTCTACACTTTTATCGTTGACAATTTCAAAATTTTCGACAATGCCGTCGTGCCCGAAACTTGAATAAGGGTCGAGGGCAACATCAGTCATCACGCACATATCAGGCACCGCGTCTTTTATGGCACGAATCGCGCGTTGCATCAATCCATCCCTATTCAAGGCTTCTTTGCCCAAATTGTCCTTCAAAGCATCGGGTACTTTCACAAAAAGGAGAACCGTTCGCAAACCCATTGCCCACAATTCTTTGACTTCTTTGATGGTCAAATCAAGGGAACGTCGGTAATAATTGGGCATTGAAGCGATTTCTTCATGAAAATTTTCGCCTTCATCAATGAATAAGGGTACAATAAAATCATCGGGTGTGAGCCATGTTTCTTGAACTAAACGGCGCACCGCATCGCTGCGGCGGAGGATACGAGGACGAATGAGCATGTTTTAGATATTAAGATTATTGGATTTTAAGTACAAAGATGTTAAATGAGGTGCAAAGTTAATTTCTTTGAAGCCACTCAAAGCAAAATGCCGTTTTGGGGCGAATTATTGACTTAAAAATGGCACTTATTCCTTTTCACCTTCCTCCAATTCGTTTGTTTTATCCTTATTTTCAACCAAATTTAAAAAATTAGCCGTAGAAACCACTTTCTCTTGCAATTCCGTTTCCAATCTATTCAGCGCAGCATTGGCGATACGTCCACCTTCCACAGCCGATTCATGGTTTTGATTAAAGCCTTTTGCATCGTCTTTTATCGTCACACGTCGCGTCACTTCCTCGCTCAATGCGACAAAAATGAGTTCCAAAGGAGTCATGTGGTCTCTTAGATTCTGTTTGTCTAAACCTTTGAGTTGACCGTGTTCGCTCGGTGTCAAACCAAAAGTCCCTTTGGCAATTTCTGCTGTCAAAATGCTGTACTCCTGCCCTTCTTTGACACCTCGATTTTTCCACTCTTCCGTTAAGGCTTTTCGGGTTTCTATGGTTTGAACACGCCTTGCAATCCACTCCTCGGAATATCCTTTCAAACGGTACAATTCAGCTTGTCTTTCGCTCAAAAGTTCAGGGTTTTCGGTCTCTTGAATGCGCTCGGTACTGACTTGCGCCATCCACATTTTCAAAGGTTCTGCTTTGGGCGAAGGCACTGACATAATAATACGCAGCACCCCCTCAGTATTTGCACAATCCGAAGGACGATATCTACCATCAAGACCTTCTAATTTCAACTTTACGATAAAATCGTAAAGTTGACCTTCTGCCTTACTTGACTTCCTTTTTAAGTCCTGCCAATACCTTGAAGGGTGTGGTGTTTCTGTTAACGCCTCAATAATATCAATGACTGAAAAAAACCATTCGTCGTTGTGTAAGACCTTTCTAATTCCTGTACCCTCAAATGGGGTCATTGCGTTTTCTTTTTTCATAATGATATGCTTTTATTAAAAAAAAATATTGCAAATTTTAGCAATTTGGTATTTCATTTAAAGGGCTAAAATCTACTTTCCAAATATCTAATTCATACAAAATCCCTTCTTTATCTACATTTAATGTGATTGAAAGCATCACACCATCAGTATCATAAAACACCTTTTCGGCAATAGTTCTGCCGAAAAGCCTTTCATTTCGCAATTTCTTATCAGATACAAAATATAAACTGCCCATCCCGCCATCGTTCATTTCCATGACTTTTAAGCTATTGATATCAATATTTAATGAAATTTGGGATTCTTTCAATAGGCAAAGCATTAATTTATGCTCTGCTTTTGTTAAATCTCGAACTCCACCTTTCAAGTATTGAGAATTTTCCATGTCAAGTTATTTCCTTTTTATCAAATCCAACAATTCATCTGCCGACAAACGAACACTCACATCTGCGCCTGACAACAGTGAGTCTGCAAGGTCACGTTTTTGTTCGTGCAGTTTCAAAATTTTCTCCTCAATGGTCCCCTCAGTAACGAGGCGATAAACGGTGACGGGTTTTTCTTGTCCGATGCGGTGCGCACGGTCAGTCGCTTGGTCTTCGACGGCAGGATTCCACCACGGATCCATGTGAATGACATAATCGGCTTCCGTGAGGTTCAACCCGACACCACCCGCTTTGAGACTGATGAGAAAAAATTGCCCTTCACCCTTCTGAAAAGCTTCAATGCGTTGTTGCCGTTTTGCCAAATGTGTTTTACCATCGAGGTATTGATAGGGTATTTCTTTCTGGTCTAAAACGTTTTTCAAAATCGTTAAATGCCCCACAAACTGACTAAAAACTAAGGCTTTATGCCCATTTTCAAGCAATTCTTCAACGATTTCTGTAAACAGGCGTTGCTTCGCACTTTCGGCAAAACCCGAATTAGCATCTACCAAATTGGGGTGACAAGCGGCTCGACGCAGACGCATGAGTTCCGCTAAAATCTGCAAGTGTTTCTGCCCTTCGTTGCCCCCCTCAGTCATTTTACTTTCAAGCGACTCGACGACGGAACGACGCAAAGCTTCATAAAACGCCCGTTCTTTTTCGCCCAATTCGACGGTTAAAGTGATTTCCGTTTTAGCAGGCAATTCCGTTAAAACCTCATCTTTTCGACGACGCAGAATGAACGGTTGCACTAAATTTCGCAATTGTTCTTGCCGCACAGGGTCTCTATATTTTTCAATCGGACCCGCAAAACGCTCATTGAAAAACTCTATTGACCCTAATAAACCTGGGTTTGCAAATTGAAATAAGTTCCACAATTCGCCCAAATGGTTCTCCAAAGGCGTACCAGACATGATGATTTTGAAATCCCCTTGCAGTTGCATCGCCACATCAGAGCGTTTTGTTGCACGGTTTTTAATGGACTGTGCTTCGTCTAAAATGATGGTCGTGAAGTATTTTTGAGAAAACATATCCCCTTCTCTTGCCATCAAATCGTAAGTGACAATGACAATATCGTTTGCGCCCGCTTGTTCAATCATATTGGCACGGTCGCCTTCGCCAAACAAAATAGGGTTCAAATCAGGCGTAAACTTTTGAATTTCAACATTCCAATTTCGACAAACGGACGCAGGTGCAACCACCAAAGTAGCCCCCTCAGTAGCACGGCTTAAAACCAATGCCAAAGCTTGAACAGTTTTACCTAAACCCATATCGTCTGCCAAACATGCGCCTACACCCCACATCGCACAGCGACACAACCATTCATAACCTTCACGTTGGTATTCACGCAGCGTTGCCTTGAAATTTTGTGGTACTTCAAAGTTTGTATTAAATGCTTTTTTCAGTCTGTCTAAACTTTCAAAATATTTTTCATGTAAATCGGCATTGACCAAAGCCTCCGTAAAACCCTCCATAACAGGCAATGCCAAAGGGTGCATTTGGAAACTGCCGTCACGTTGTGGCATCAATACACCACTGATTTCACGCAACTTATGTAGAAAATCTTTTTTTAATTTTAAAAACTGCCCAGGTGATATTTCTATAAAACCGTTTCGATGTTTTTCAAGCCATTCGAGCAGTTTTTTCATATCAAACACCATGTTTTCATTGACTCTTAATTCGCCGTCAACAGAAAACCAATCTTGTTTTTGACCAATATCCATTTTGAATTGGTCAAAACCAACCTCACCAGTCAAGCGATATTTTTCTCCTTTGGGCCACTCTATGATAATGCTTTTATCGTCTAAATATGGTTGCATTTGCAACAAAAGGTCGAGACATTCACCCGCATCTTCAAGCGCATAAGTGCCTTTTTGAGGGGTGATATTTTGCAGAATTTCTACTTTTTCAAGGAAAGCTTTATGGTTTTGCTTTTCCAATTTGAGGTCACGTTTGGTTTTCATCTGTTCATTTCTGATGTCTGCCAAAACCACGGACTCCCCTTTGCCAGGCTTAAAATACGGTGGTGAATCGGCAAACGGACGCACCAAAAGTTCTACATGAATACCATCGCCCACGGGCAACAAATGTACACACGGACGTGCATCGGCTTCCACCGTCGGCACTTCGACCCCCTCAGTATCAAGGGCAGATTGAATCGGTACAAAGTTGATTAAGCCGCCCAAAGCCTGTTGCAATTGCGTTTTACCTTCTTGTGGCACAAACAATTCTTTTCCGTTAAAAGCCTTTGCAATTTTAGCAATATCGGGCGTAATACGCAGCAAATTGTAGCGAGTCGGTGTTTCTTTTGCAATTTGAACCAATATATCGGTCTTAATTTTAGGCGAAAACGAGACTTCATACCCCCCTTTCACTTCCTTTGCCACGAGGACAGGTTTGACCTCCGAAAAATCAACGGCAACATCAGGTGATTTTGCCAAATACAAATGTGGATGTCCAATGAGTTCAGGCAAAGCTTTGTCAATATCCATTTGATAGCCCTTCCAACTGTCGTATTTCATGTGTCGAATAAAGCGTTTATCCTGCTCCGAAGGACTCAAAGCATCGCTATTCACTAATTTTGACCAATTGACCACACGCCCAATCGTCCACCCTTTTTTACCCATCGTTTGCTCTTTGGCAGTGAATTCCAATTTGTCAAAATCCACAAGCCAAATCAAACGTGAGCCACCTTGGGCTTCTTTTTCATCCGTTTTTGAAGCCGTTGAACCCATGTTGATTAAAGCCCGCAAAGCATTTTCCCAAATCTTAATTTTCGGCACCGCGTCAACAAGGGCTTCTATACTTTTCACAGATCCCGAAGCAGTCAGGAGGGGGTAGTTTTCCCGCTCCTTTTGCCATTTTTCAACCTTTGGTTCAAGGCGATGCAACAAGGTATTTAGTTCAAAAGCCAACCATTTATAGCCAGTCTTTTCAAAATATTGAAGCATCGTTTTAACACTACTCAACGACAGAAAATCAGCCTCAACCCAATAAGCGGCGAGGTAAAAAAAGAAGCGATTGAGGTCACTATTGGGAACTATTTCCTTGAAAATAGTATCAGAAATCGCTTTTTCATTGTTCAAATACAGGATAACAGCTTCAATCGCTTTATAACTCGGCAACAAAAAAGAGGCATATTTTGCACCCGTTTGCATCTGTTTTTGCGCCAATTTCAAGTAAGCCGCTTCATCGGGTTTGAGCAAGGCAATGGTATAAAACAAACCTTCTAAATCGTCCCAATAAGTTGTATTTATGCCCCTTTCTTTACGCAATAATTTCTGTGAAATCTCAAACTGAAGAAGCGCATCAAATGTCGCAGGTTGGTCTCTCGCTTGCTGCAAATATTGCCAACCTCGAAGGAACATTTTGAAAGAATCATCGGCATGTTCTTTTACCATTCCAATGACTTCAAACTCCCCCCTCAGTATAGCGAGTTCAATGACGATTTTTGCTAATGCAGGGCGGTCTTTGGGGTCAAATGTATCTATTTTTTCAATCGTATAATGGTAATAACCATCAACTCCTTCAAGGTTTTTAAGGGTAGTCGTGAGTTTTTCCATCAACAAAAAAGAGCGAATATTGCTATGCGTCCATTCCAATTTTTCAAGGTCAAAAGGTTGTGGCAGAAAATAGTCTAACAAGTCTTTTTTAGAGTTGGCAACAACGTTATAGTATTGTTTGAACTGCGTTATTTGACCTTGATAATACGCCAAACGCAAATCTCGAAACTGCCTATCCACGCCATTATAAGACCAATTTTGACCATAATAAGTGTTCATACGCGCCTGAATCGGTACAATCACACCCCTCAGTTCAGGGTCAGTATGCCATATATTTTGGCATAAATAATCTGCAAAAACGCTGTTTATACGAAATGTATCGTTTTTTTCTTGTTTGAAAAAACCTATTTGTATCAACTTCGACAGTCCGTTTCTGACATCAATACTTGACAAGGCTCGACTACCTTTCAAAATGCTCACGGACGCATTGAAAATTTCAGCCAATTTCGTATGTGCCAACGGCTCCCATGTCATAGCACCAATTTTCACAAAGCGTTGTTCATTTGCCGTCAACACTTTATACTGCTCAAAAAGTTCTTTTGTGTCTGAAATCCGTTTGTAATTCACTTTTGGTTCTTCTGGTTTTGGGGGCTGCGGCATCGTTACAATTTTGGCTTTTGTCGTTTGTTTCACTTCATTTTGGACATGCGGTTGAGGCATTAATTTTCTGATTTCCAAAAGCGTTGCCACAACGTGTTTACAGACATCACCATCGTAAGGGCAGCTACATTCCCATTCTTTTACAAATTCATCGCTGATATAAATTTCAACTTCATAATCATCGTAAGAACCTTCGACATTCGCTGTCCAATAGCCGTCTTCATGGTCTTTTAATTCATAAACCAGCCCACGATTGAAGTATTTTACACCACGTTCAACAATGGTTCTGTTGACATATTTATCAAAATTGTGTATGGTAAAAGCCATGATAATGCATTGGTTAGTATGAGATAATGCTGTTTTGACATAGTATTTTGTTGGATTTAGAGAGCAAATGTAAGGATTTAGGGGTTTTTATTTTTTGTTTTTTTTAGGAAAAAGAGACCCCTCAGTATAAAAGCAAAAAGAGACGATAACATCATGTCATCGCCTCTTTTTGCTTTTACATTTACAGATATACTTTTACAGAAATGTAACGTATTAGTCATGAAAATTCAAGCCATGCGTCGTCGCCTGAACATAGTTTTTTCGAATTGTAAAATCGCCAAAATGTTCGCCTTTTTCTCTATTTTTAGCATAATCCTCAATGATAGGCTTCAATTCTGCAATGATTTCTTCTTCATTGAGCATCTCTTTATAGAGTTTATTCAAACGCTCGCCACTGTGCGATGCTCCTAAATAAAGGTTATAACGACCAACAGCACGACCAATCAAAGCAATCTCTCCGAGATAGGGACGACCGCAACCATTAGGGCAACCTGTCATACGTATCACAATTTCTTTATTGTCTAAACCATTGACACGCACCAAAGCATCTAATTTATCAATCAACTGTGGTAAATAACGCTCCGCTTCCGCAAACGCCAATGTACATGTATTCAAAGCCACACACGCCATTGAGCTTAGGCGCAAAGCGGTGTGTTTGTAGGTTTCACGCATCACACCGTACTCGCTCAAAATGTCTTGAACTTTCGCTTTTTGGCTCACAGGAATGTTACAAATCATCAAATTTTGATTACCCGTCAAACGGAAATCACCGACACCCAACATAGCGACTTTGTGCAAAGCTGTTTTCAATTTATACTGAGGGGTGTCTTTCACCCGTCCGCCTTCGACAAAAAGCGTCAAATTCATATTGCCATTGTGGTTCGTTGACCAACCATAAGCATCGCCGTTGCTCTCAAATTTGTAAGGTTTTGTAGGTTGCAAGGCATAACCCAAACGCTTCTCCAATTCTGCGTTAAAAACGTCCAACCCTACCCTATCAATCGTGTATTTCAAGCGGGAAAACTTGCGATTTTCACGATTTCCCCAATCCCGTTGCAGCGTCATCACCTTTTCGCAAACATCAACGACCTTGTCTTTATCACAAAAACCAATCATATCTGCCAAACGTGGATAGGTATCGAGCATCCCAAAAGTCATCCCGAAACCGCCGCCGATAGCGACATTATAACCCGTAAAAATACCATCTTCGATAATCGCTGCCAAACCCACATCGTTGGCAAAAATATCCACATCATTATAAGGTGGAATCGCCAAAGCAATTTTGAATTTACGTGGCAAATAGAGCTTACCATAAATCGGTTCGCTGTCATCTGCCGTCGTACGCGTCAAAAGGTCGTTCGCTTTCGCAACGATTTTACCAACTTCAGAATCCGCATCAACCCGTTCAGAGGTGTCTGCTTCCTGATTTTCTAACCAAATTTCGTAATAAGCCGACGTTTTAGGTGTCAAATGTGCCGAAATTTGCTTCGCGTGTTCATACACTTCTTCATGCGCAGGCGTTTCGTAAGGATTCGGATTCATCATCACATTGCGGTTCACATCGCCACAACCTGCAATCGAATCCAACAAAACGGAATTGAAACCTTTGATGGTTTTTTGCAAATCACGTTTCAAAATGCCGTGCAATTGAAACGCTTGACGAGTCGTCAATTTCAAACCGCCGTTGCCATATTTATCTGCCAAATCCGACATATTGAGCCATTGTTGTGGCGTACAAATGCCGCCTGGCACCCGCACCCGAATCATAAAGGAGTACAATGGCTCCAATTTTTGCTTTTTGCGCTCGCTGTCAATATCGCGGTCGGTTTGCTGATACGAGCCATGAAACTTAATCAATTGCGTATCGTCGGCAGCCACTGCACCTGTTACTTCATTGTGCAAGCTCTCGACCAATGTGCCGCGCAAGTAGCGGCTTTTGTCTTTGATGATTTCTACTTCTGAAACTTTCTTATTTTCCATAAAAATGACCCCTCCGTATTTGGGTGTTTTATTTTGATAAAAATGATTATTTCCTATTTTTTATATTAAAATCTTTATAAAGCGTCAGCCTTAAATTATCCCTATCATAAAACCCTTTATTATTCGCTCGTTTTTGATAGGCTTTCATATAGCCCAATTCCAACGACATATCTTTCCTGAACTTATATTCAAAACTACCATAAAGTCGGTTTTGGTCAAAATCGTCAGAGTGATACATCACTTCATCATTTAATTTAACTGTCCATTTTTCAGACAATTTATACTCAAAACGCAACATATAACGTAAGCGAAACTTAAAATTATACCCCTCAGTAAACGTCTCACTTTGATAGTTCCGAAACCAGCGTTCTTCTGTTCTGAAACGATGAATCAAACGGGCTTTTTCATTGAGTTTTTGATAGACATAAAACTCTTGAAACGCTCTCAATTCTGGAACGGCTAAAATACCTTGCCAAACTGTGGAATACGACAAACCCAATGACCCCTCAGTATTTTTACCAATTTTTCGATGCAAGTGTGTATGCGCTATAAACTGTAATTGCTTATTTTCACCAAAAAATCGGCGGTTATCAACTTCTGTTTGCCATGCCCATTTATCGTTTAATTTTACTCTTACATACAGACGTGTCCAATAGGTCTGTTGATGTACCACTTGCGATTTTAAAGATAAAACACTTAAAACAAGGGTAATACAGATAAGTATCTTTTTCATTTTATTATCAATATCTAAGTTTTAGAATTACAACCCCCATATCATAGGAATCAAAACAAGCATAACTGCTAAGAAAACAAGCGTCAATAAGCCACCTACTTTCATAAAATCTCGGACTTTATACTGACCTGCACCACTAACGAGAATACAACAAGGCTCAAACGGTGTAATCATCGAAATCGAGGCAGAAACTATGACAGCTATGGCAAATGTTCGTTCATTAACGTGCATGGCTTTTGCGGCTTCTAACGCTACTGGTAAAACGACCATCGCTGCTGCTGCATTTGACATAGGTTGCGTCAAAATGATAGTCAATACCATAAATCCAGCTAAAACAGTGAGTGTTCCAAAGGGCGATAGATAATTTACGACTGCTTGCGCTAAAAACTTATCCGCTCCTGTATTGCTCATAGCGATACCAAAAGCGGTCATACCTGCGATGAGAATTAATAAACGTCTGTCAATAGCACTATACGCATTTTCAGGCGTAATACAACCCGTCGCTATGCTCAATAACGCTGCACCCAAAAATGAAATACCTAATGGCAAAATAGGCTTACCACCAATTTCGATTGACCCTAATAGTATCGCTCCAAAAAATAAGCATAAGGTAATCAATCCTTTACGCATATTAAAGGGTTTGTTTTTAGCAATTTCTTGTAAGACAATCAAATCATTGCTGTTTTGCAAAAGGGCAATGTCTTCAATGCGACCTTGACCTAACAGCACATCGCCTGTCCGTAAAGGCGTTTGTGCAATATCGTCCGTAATACTTTCATTTTTTCGATGAATTGCTAAAATCGAAATATGGTATTTTTTGCGAAAATCAGCCTCTATTAATGTTCGTTTGATGAGCGAAGAAGTTGGCTCTATCAGCAATTCAACGAGTCGTACAGAATTGTCTTGCAAATCGGCATCACCCACTGTTCCTCTTGCTAATTCGAGTCCTTGCTTACTACGAAGAGCCGATATGTCTTCTTGTAAACCTTCAATGACAAGTAAATCCTCACTTTGAACGGTGGTATTGGCATCAGGAAAAATATCACGATTATGGCGAATGACTTTAAGAATACGCATCTCATTTTGACCTAAATTGAGGTTGAAAATATGCTGCCCAACTAAAGGAGATTGCATCAACACACGCACACGGCTCAGATATTTACGGATTTCGTATCGCTCTGTAAAGCCTGTTTCAGATGCGATGGCAGCGCGAGCAGGGATTAAGCGATGTCCAAGAGCCATAACAATAATACCAACCACTGTCAATGGCAAACCAATTGGCAGCAACTCGAACATGGTCATACTTTCAAAACCTTTTTTGACAAGGTAAGCATTGCCCGCTATATTCGTTGACGTGCCAATGAGTGTGCAGGTGCCACCCATTAATGCCGCAAATGCCATAGGCATTAAAAGTTTGGACGGACTGACGCGCACTCTTTTAGCAATACTGACGACAGGTGCAAGTAGCACTGCCGAAACAGTCGTATTGTTCATAAAGGCTGAAATCCCTGCTGCACACGCCATAATAACCGCTATTAATGCCCAAATAGGGATATTTTGAATACGTCCAATACGTTGAGCAGCAAGGTCAACCATACCGTTTTGTTGGAGTGCTTCTCCGACAATGAATACAGCGGCTAACATTATGATAAATTCACTTCCAAATCCTTTAAAAGCCTCATCAAAAGTGAGTATTTTCGTTGAAACTAAAACAATTAACAAGCCTAAAGCAATGAAATCGGGCGAGATAGTTTCAATAGATAATAAAATAACAGCGACAACTAATAATACAAGTACAAGTCCTATTTCCATAATAGAGCGTAAATTTTAGTTTGAATAATATTGATAAATTGCCTTACCAGCATCTGAAAATGTAAAAGGCACTACAAATAAATGTCTTTTCCTTTTTATATTTTCTTACAAAGAAAAATTTCTTAAAAATTAGATTTTTCAAAAAACTAAATGAAAGGTACCCCCTCAGTATATTGCCCTTTTTTAAGTAAAAATGAGCCGTGTTTCAAATTTTTTGCAAAAATACACTAATTCTATAAATATAGTAGAATTTAACAAATTGACGTGAGATTTTTGAATCACCTTGCCCAAATCCAACAGCATTTTTAGAGTTTAATTAACCTGCTATCATCTTCAAAACGACCCGAGAAATTGAAATCAGGCTACACACAATCACCACAATTCCGACAATGACGAACATTTTATTGGTCGGCAACCGTGTCGTCAACAAAGCCGACAATGGTGCTGTCGCAACGCCACCAATGAGCAAACCTGCGATGATGCGCCACTGTCCAAAGCCCCCACCCACAAAAAACGTGAATGCACTTGCAAAGGTCAAAACGAACTTAGCTAAACTCGAACTACCAATCGAAAAACGAGGCGTTTCACCGTTTTTGATAAGCGTTCCCGTAATTAATGGTCCCCAGCCACCACCGCCAAAAGAATCAATAAAGCCACCAATAGTAGCAATGACAGGAATATTGGTTTCTTTTTTTTCAATAATGCCTTGTTTAAAAGCATTTTGCATGATTTTTACACCGAGATAAAACGTGTAAATCGAAATACCCAATTTTATAAAAACAGGGCTTTTATGGTGCAATGCAATCAGCGCAATTGCCCCAATAATGGCACCAATTGCCCCAGGAATAGAGAGTTTTTTTGCCAATTTCAGATTGATATTGCCATATTTGTAGTGACTCATCGCACCCGCCGCACTCGTAAATGTTTCGGCAGTATGAATGCTTGCACTGACAGAAACAGGTGGCACATTGAGCAATAACAATATAGTTGTACAAATAACACCATAACCCATACCCATCGAGCCCGCAACGACTTCAGCACCGATGCCGACTAAAACCATCCAATAAAAGATGTGGTTTTCAGCAGCTAAATCATTTTTAAGCCATTGAAATGTCTCCGCAGACATAAAAAAGAAGAAAAGGGCAATCGAAATTGTCCCTATGCCCATCGCTATCCAATATCTTTGGAGTTTTGACTGCCGAAAAGATTGACTCAAAGCCACAGAAATACTTTTGTTATTTGGGTTGTCTGACATTTTCTTATTCATTTTGTTTTTGAAAATATTATAATTGATTTGCGTTCTATTTCTGTCCTTTATTTCAAAAATTTATTCTTTACTGAGGGGGTAACAGGTGCAAATGTAAATATATTCTACTAATTCTACAAATTTAGTAGCATTTAAAAAAAAAGTTGTAACTTTGTATCACAAAACAAGTTTAATAGTATCCAATTAAAAATAAAAAAATGAGATTTAATAACATTTTAGAATCCGTAGGCAATACGCCGCATGTGCGTATCAACAAACTATTTTCACCCGATTTCGAAGTTTTTATGAAACTCGAAAGGAATAATCCAGGTGCAAGTATCAAAGACCGCATCGCCCTTGCGATGATTGAAGATGCCGAATCAAAAGGCATTTTGACAAAAAACAGCGTTATTGTTGAGCCAACTTCGGGCAATACAGGCATCGGTTTGGCTTTGGTTTGTGCTGTAAAAGGCTATAAATTGGTGCTTGTGATGCCCGAATCTATGTCAATCGAACGCCGCAAAATCATGGCAACTTATGGCGCATCATTTGAGTTAACACCCCGTGAAAAAGGCATGAAAGGCGCAATCGAGCGTGCCGCCGAATTGGTCAACGCAAACGCCAATGCTTGGATGCCACAACAATTCAGCAACAGAGCCAATATCGAAATCCATAAAAAAACGACGGCGATTGAGATTTTGAACGACTTCCCCGAAGGCTTCGATGCCCTCATCACGGGCGTTGGTACAGGCGGACACATTACAGGCGTTGCTGAAGTATTGAAAGAGAAATTTCCAAACTTGAAAGTTTTTGCCGTTGAACCCGCAGCTTCGCCTGTTATTGGTGGTGGTGCGCCCGGTCCGCATCCGCTTCAAGGCATCGGCGCAGGATTTATTCCCGACAATTTACACCGTGATATTTTAGATGGTGTGATTGCCGTTACCAAAGAAGAAGCGTTTGATTATACCCAACGTTTGGCAAAAGAAGAAGGCATATTGGGCGGTATTTCAACAGGTGCGTCGCTGGCTGCGGTGGCTCAAAAATTGATTGAATTGCCCAAAGGTTCGCGTATTTTGACGTTTAATTATGATACAGGTGAGCGTTATTGGTCGGTTGAGGGGTTGTTTTAGGGATTTTATTTAAAGAAAAATGCCGCGATACTGAGGGGGGTATCGCGGCATTCCTTTTCAAATAGTATAGTTATTTTCATAAAAATACTCAAAAGTCTCTAAATCTGGAAACCAGGCAGCATCAAATACTCCTTTGGCTCTTTCATTTACACGTAAATAACCATGACTCTTAAGTTTGTAAAGACGATAGTCCATTATAGCAATTACGCCCATTTGCTTCATTTGCTCGACATATAAAGTGTAATCAGTCTTACTCGGATATTTGTCAATATACAATGGATTAGTGTTCATAAATTCGATTGTTTTATCATTTGCTATCATAAACATATAATACAGTTTTTCACCAACAAAATGCATACTAACATAAAAATAGTCTTGATTATGTGAAAATAAATTCAAATCATTGAAGGTATGAAATATAAGTGCATAATCTTTTGTGGTGTATTCCATCAGGTAATCTCCGTTTTTCAACAGATGAATAGGTCGTGGAATAATAAATCCATCGTCCCGAAAAAACGCTTTGACCTCTTCGGTTAAAAGCTTTTTTCGCTGTTGGCTATTTATTTTTTCAAAATAAATAGATTTGCCAAACGGATTGATAATGTGCATTTTGCTCATTTTTAAAGGTACTTTACAGGTCGAAAATAGGAATAATCCACTAAACAAAAAGAGACATTTAGTCATCTGTATCATTATTTGAATTTTGCCATCTTTGAATAGCACCATTAACATCTAAATCTATTTTTTTATCAAAACTCGCAAGTGGTTTAGGATATATCTCATTAGATAGATTATTGAGATTTTTTGGATTGCTAAATACAACTTTTTGGGTTGCTGTTTCCAAAAAAGCATAACTAACATACAAATTAACCCCTTTGCTTGTACATTCTGTTACTACGGCTGGGTCTATCAATGTTCCCTGTGGCAACACAAGTAAAAAAGAACCGACATTTTTACTTCCAGCCGTCACACAATCAAATCCCCATCCACAACCTGCATTTTTAGCTTCGCTTGCCCATTTTATTTCTGTTTTGATTTGGCTTCGACTCATATCGAGTGTCACTGCATTTTGAGGTACTTTTACTTCAACAACGCCGCCATCGGGGAACAGTGTGGTAGAGGGTTCACCACTACTCATCTGAATAAAAACAGTCGCATGGATAAAGTCGGGTCTGATTGTCTTTAAACCGCCATTTACTTTAAATGGTTTGTTGGGACCTCGCAAATAGTTAGGCATTGGTGGATTCTGCCCCCAAACGCCAATAAACTTACCAAAAGCCTCTTCCAATAAAAGTCCTGCACTAATATTTTTCTGCCATTCGGGTAAACTTGAATTTGCATCATTTATCATAGTTCTCAATACCTGTGTATTACATCCAGAAAAATTTGGATTAGACAGTAAAGCACTAAATTCTAATCGAGCGTCTGGGTTAATTGGGCTTGTTTGAGGCGGAGGAGCATTATTGGCATTTAACAATACTTGAAAATCTTCACTTTGCAAGTAATTCTTAATTTCTGCAAAGAAACTATTTTTCTGTTGCTGGGATAAACTATTATCATCCAAGATATCAAATATTAATGTTAAAACTTCGGGGGTTTGCACTAATAAAGAAATTTGGGATACTGTAAATCCTGCCGTAGTACCTTTCTTCAATGTATTGATTGCCTTCAGAGCTTCGGATGCAGTATAGTTATTAAATTGAGATAATAACTCTTGATTCCCATAAAATATAGGGATTAGATTACGATCAAGCTGTCCACCTAATTTATTATTCAAAGAGATAAAACCATTAATGAAATCAGCTTGATTTGGAAAGCGACTTATTAAATTACTGGCAGGTACTTCGCCGTCTAAAACACCAACAAGCCCGTCAATCCCAGCGCCTAAGAAGGCATCAGTAGGGTCTATGTTACCACCGCCACCACTATCACTACCATTCGTATTTGGAGAACCACCATTGCTGCCACCTGAACAGATTGTTACTGTATAAACTTCTAATGTCCATTCTCTAAACACAGGATCTTCATCTACTCCCAAAGCTCCCAATTGAACTGGAACTAAGTTAGTAAATGTGAATACAGAACAATCACGAGGAATAACATTAAGACGATTTTTATCAATAATGGAAGCATCTCGACCCTTTAAGCCATTTATATACTCGTTTCCATAAGAGAATGAACCATCTGAATT
The DNA here is from genome assembly GCA_043772905.1 of Saprospiraceae bacterium. GTDB lineage: Bacteria > Bacteroidota > Bacteroidia > Chitinophagales > Saprospiraceae > JAAFJT01. The sequence goes on from JAYVFS010000330.1 coordinate 16,271, forward strand.
GAAATAAAGAATAAGACCTGTAAACGTTTGTGGCGTATATCTACCATGGGTTGCTAAACGATACATTGAGTCTGGTAAATAAATAGCATATTTGCCAATCAAATTTCCTGTGGAATCTCGGTTTATGAGTAACCGCGCAAAACCTTTGCTACCTACCATGAAGTTTAATGGTGCAACGCCAAATTCTTGACCTATTGTGTTATAACTATTTTGGAAAAAATGCCAATCAGGTACTACACCATCTAAACCCGTACTGCCTGAACGGAGGTTTTTTTCTCTATCAAAAGTGGCTTTTGCTCTCTGATACCACTCTTTGACTTCATCAATTTTAATGGTAGGTGTTCGAGACTCTTGTTTAGAAATTTGAGTGGGTGATAGTATTTCTTTTTGGCAACCACTCAAAAATGCAACTAAACTAAGCAAAAAGCAGAGTAATAGCGTTGGGACGTTGGGACGTTGGGACGTTGGGACGTTGGGACGTTGGGACGTTGGGACGTTGGGACGTTGGGACGTTGGGACGTTGGGACGTTGGGAAAAATTGTTTGCTTGCATAAAGATACAGATTTTAAAGTTAAAAATAAAGATTAAAAATTCGGCATGAAAGTATAACAAGATACTGAAATGATATAACTTTTAATGTTAATTTTTTATAAAATCTAAAAATAAAATAACAGCGCACATTCACACTATTAAATCATCCAATTCATCGCCTCCTGCATATACCCTTCTGCCAATTGTGCAATATTTATCGTTTCCAAAATCTTCAAAGTCCCATCGCGCACTTCAATCAAAGCATGTCGAATACTACACGATTCCTCGTTTTTGCAATCGTCGCAAGGCTCATAAAAGTTTTTGGAAACGCACGGCACTAAGGCAATCGGACCGTCAATGAGGCGATAAATATCAGCAAGGGTTACGTCTTTGGGGTCTTTAACAAAATAAAAGCCGCCCACATTACCTTGTTTGCTGTTGATGATGCGCCCTTTTTTGAGTTCTAACAATATTTGTTCAAGGAATTTCTTAGGAATTTGTGCCTTTTCAGCAATATCACCTGTTTTCACATAAGCTTCTTCGGCATTTGCAATATGGATAAGTGCCTTTAAAGCATATTTCATTTTTTTAGAAATCATCGTGTTGTGTGTCGTCTTTTCAATGAATAAAAATTCTTTTGGGCAAATTTAATAAAGGAGACCACAGATTGGGCTGATTTGACAGATTTTCACTGATTTTTTCTTGTCATCCTGTAAGGAACTAAGAAAAAATCAGTGAAAATCTGTCAAATCAGCCCAATCTGTGGTCAAAAATCTAATAAACGTCTTCCAAATACTGCCGCTTTTTCTTCAAATCTTTGATAAATTCCAATGATTTTTCTTCTGAAAAACCACCTTCTTTCACCGCAATTTGTATCAAAGCACGTTCAACATCGCCCGCCATTTTGTTTTTATCGCCACACACATAGAAGTAAGAACCATTTTGTAAACGCTCAAAAATGAGTTTCGATTTTTGCAAAAGACGGTGTTGCACATAAACTTTATTCTTTTGGTCACGGCTAAACGCCAAATCCAAACGGTCTAAATTGCCTTTTTTCAAATATTGCTGCCATTCTGTTTGGTACAAAAAGTCCGTTGTAAAATTCGGATTTCCGAAGAACAACCAGTTTTTACCTTCCGCACCCGTCTCTGCACGTTCCTCTACGAAAGCACGGAAAGGCGCAATGCCTGTGCCAGGTCCGACCATAATGATGTCCGCATTCGGGTCATTTGGCAATTTGAAATATTCATTTTTCTCAACAAAAACCTTCACTTTTTCGCCCACAGAAACACGGTCAGCAAGGAAAGAAGAAGCCACGCCCTCCTTTTTACGACCTCTGAAATTGTAACGCACAGCACCGACTGTCAAATGCACTTCGTCCTCATGTGCCGCCAAACTTGAAGCGATTGAGTAGGCACGAGCCGGCATTTTTCTCAAAAAATCGGCAAAATACTGAGGGGGTACTTCTGATGGAAAATCAACAAACAAGTCCGCCACATCACGACCATATATATATGCCTGCAACGCTTTCGGGTCGTCGAGAATCGCTTTTAGTTTATCATTTTTTGTAAAACCATAATATTTCTGCAACACATCACGAGTCAAAACAGACAACTCTGCTTTTTCCAACAATATATCACCTAGTTTCTGTTTTTGACCATCAAAATCAACCAATACTGAGGGGTCTAATTTTGATGTTTTCAAAACATCCGCCACCAAACGTTCTGAATTTGTAGCAAATACATTCAAAGCATCGCCTGGCTCATAAGTCAAATCTGAACCTTCGAGACTTAACTCAACGTGCCATGTTTCCTTAACTGAACCACGTCCATTGAGCTGTATTTTTTCTAAAACCTCTGCTTCGAATGGATTTTTTCTATCGTATTTTGAAGCGGGTGCTTCTTGTTTTGTCTCCGTCAAATAAGCATGACCATTACCATTCAACACACCATTAGCTCCCCTCTGGGGCGGGGGGGCAGGCAATTTTTCAACCACCACTTTCACCCATTGATCTGCGTCATCGTGATAATCAACATCGCAATCAATGCGGTCAGCGATGCGTTTTGCACCCAATTTTTCTAATTGTTGGTCAAAATCTTTACCTGTTTGGCAATATTGCAAATACGATTTATCACCCAAAGCTAAGACCGCAAACTGCGTATCGGCTGTCAATTTCGGCGCACGGCTACTGAAAATGAACTTGTGCAATTCCTCTGCTGCTGCGGGCGGCTCGCCTTCGCCATAAGTCGCCGCAACGATAAGTAACAGCTTTTCATTCTTCAATTGAGCCGGTTTGTACTCCGACATATCGGTCACAACGACCTCCGAACCAGCCGCTTTCAAAGCATCAGCCGCTTGATTTGCCACCTTTTTGCAATTGCCCGATTGACTACCGTAAAGGATTGTCACCTTCGACGGCTTTACTGCTACAGCAACATTACCATTTGTACCCGTCGTTACTGAGGGGGTAACTGGCGAACGATAAACTATGTCCGAAGGCACTCGATTATCCGCTTTTGCATTAGCCAAACCGTAGAGATAACCGCTCAACCAAAGCAATTGTCGGTCATCATAGGTTGCAATAAGTTGATCCAACTTATTATCTGCTTTTTCTATAGGTAAAGTCGAATTTTGTAATACAGCCATTACATTATTTTATTTTTGACACGGATTTCACAGATTACACGGATTTTTTTTGAATAATTTTAATCAATACTAATTCGTGTAATCTGTGGAATTCGTGTCCAAGTTAAATATCAAATTTCAAAATCATCAACCAAATACTTTCCTGTAATCATACCCGCTGCAACGGTATTACAAGTATTTTCATTGACCAAAATAAACGAACCTGTTTGGCGATTTTGACCATATTTGTCAAAAACAATAGGCTTTGCCGTTTTCAACAATATTTTCACAATATCATTTAATTTGCCAACTGCACCCATATCGCCCACAACCGATACTTTTTCAAGCGTCGAAATATCATATTTATATTCAATTTCACGGACAATGGCTTTCACTGTATTTGCGCCATTTTGAAGTATCAACTTCGTACCTTCATGCAAAGGTTGACGCTCATCGAACCAGCAAATATGCGCTTCAATTTCGTTTGAAACTGTCGCTTCTGATGTTTCCGAAGTCACAACAATTGAATCACCACGTGAAATATCAATGTCATCTGCCAAATGTAAAACCACCGATTGACCGACATGCGCCTCTTTGACATCTTGCAAATTGGTTTCAATCCGTGAAATCGTGCTTTCAATACCCGACGGCAAAACAGCAACTTTATCCCCAACTCTGTAAACACCGCTTTGAATCCGACCCGCATATCCACGATAATCATGGTGTTCCTCGTCACGTGGACGAATGACGTATTGCACTTGAAAACGGGCATCAGTCGCATTTGTATCAACCGTAACTTCTACATTTTCAAGGTATTCAAGCAATGTGCCGCCTTCAAACCATGCCAAATTTTTAGATTTATCCACCACATTGTCGCCATTTAAAGCAGAAAGCGGAATGAATTTCACATCTTTTAAGCCCAATTGTGCCGCCAAAACTTTGTAATCGGCAACGATTTGCTCAAATACTGAGGGGTCAAAACCGACCAAATCCATTTTATTAATCGCCACAACAATACGTGGAATACCCAAAAGCGACGTAATTAATGAATGCCGACGCGTCTGTTCAATCACCCCTTGACGTGCATCAATCAACACAATCGCCAAATCTGCATTCGACGCACCTGTGACCATATTACGTGTATATTGCACATGACCAGGCGCATCAGCAATGATGAATTTGCGTTTTTTTGTCGTAAAATATTTATACGCCACGTCAATCGTAATGCCTTGTTCACGTTCAGCCCGCAGACCGTCGGTCAACAACGACAGGTCAATCGTACCATTCGCTTTGTTCTTCGTTTGACGCTCGATAGCATTCAAAATATCAAGAGAAACGGCATGTGAATCGAACAATAAACGTCCGATGAGGGTTGATTTACCGTCATCTACACTACCGCATGTTATAAATCTTAGAATATCCATTTTTTTTGTTTTTTTAGTTTATGGTGTTTAGAAATAACCGTTTTTCTTTCTATCCTCCATACCTGCCTCCGAAATCCTATCGTCTAATCGAGTTGCCCCACGTTCCGACACTTTCGCAGCAATAATATCTATGATAATATCGTCAAGCGTAGCAGCATCACTTTCAACGGCAGCTGTACAAGTCGAATCACCAACAGTACGAAAACGGACGTTGCGAACAACAATTTCGTCTTGATGGTCTAAACTAATATGCTCCGTAACAGCCAATAATTGCCCGCCCTCAGTAACCACACAAGTACGTTCATGCGCAAAATAAATAGAAGGTAATTCGATGTTTTCACGTTTGATATAGTTCCAAATGTCCAATTCCGTCCAGTTTGAAATCGGGAAACAACGCATATTTTCACCTTTTTGCAACTTACCATTATATATTGACCACAATTCAGGACGCTGTTTTTTCGGGTCCCATTGACCAAACTCGTCACGATGACTGAAAATGCGCTCTTTTGCGCGGGCTTTTTCTTCGTCACGACGTGCGCCACCGATACACGCATCGAATTCAAATTCCTCAATTACATCGAGCAATGCATAAGTTTGCAAGGCGTTTCTGCTTGGAAATTTACCTTTGGCATCTTGCAAACGGTGTTTTTTGATAGAATCAGACACTTGACGGACGATGAGTTTTTCGCCAAACTCAAAAGCCAATTTGTCGCGAAAATCGAGTACTTCTTGAAAATTATGTCCCGTATCAATGTGAACCAACGGAAAAGGGAATTTCCCTGGACGGAAGGCTTTGAGTGCCAAATGTGCCAACACTATCGAGTCTTTGCCGCCCGAAAACAACAAAGCTGGACGCTCAAATTGACCCGCCACTTCGCGCAAAATATGGATAGATTCTGACTCCAATTGGTCAAGATAATCCCAACGGGTATCGGGCTTTGAGGGCTTTGTTTTGATGCTCATAACAGGTGGCTCAGGCATAAGTAGTGTTGACATAAAATAAAATTTAGTTTGATAATTAATTGATTTTTAGTTATTTGCATTTTCTTCAAGTTGCATACTTTCGACTAATTCGTTTGTCGTGATATGCAAGCCACATTCTTTTTTTGAAGCATCTTCCCACCACCAACGACCCGCGCGAAAATCTTCGCCGGGTGCAATGGCGCGTGTACAAGGCGCGCAACCGATGGACACAAAACCTTTATCATGCAATGGATTATAAGGTATGCCATTCGAAGCAATAAATTCACGAACTTCATCATAAGTCCAATCAAAAATCGGATGAAACTTCACAAGTTCATGCGCATCGTCCCATTCAAGGTTGGTCATGTCTTGGCGGTTTGGCGATTGCTCGGCACGTATGCCTGTAATCCAAATTTGTTGCCCTTTCAATGCTCTGTTAAGAGGCTCAACTTTGCGGATATAGCAACATTCTTTGCGGTTTTCGACGGAATCGTAAAAACTGTTCGGCCCTTTTTGGCGAACAAGTTTTTCGACCCCCTCAGTATTGGGATAAAAAACATTAATGGTCTGCCCGTATTTCAACAAAGTATTATTCCAAGTCGAATATGTTTCTTGAAAATTACGACCTGTATCGAGTGTAAAAACACGTATGGGTAGTTTATTGGAAAAAATAAAGTGTGTAATCGCTTGATCTTCAATACCAAAACTGGTTGAAAAAGAGACCTGATTCGGATAAGCGGCTGCCAGAAATGTCAGTTGTTCCGTTATGCTTTTTCCTGCTAAGGTTTTGGCGATTTCATTCAAAATAGTCATTGACAATATCGTTTAACTTGTACGTTCAAAAAGTTGACCAATTTCAGTAAAAAACTCTAATTCTACAAATTTTATAGAATTAATAGCACAAAGATAAACGTTCAATGTTCACATTATCAAGCATTTTAAAGAAAAAATTTTTATTCCGTCTTTTATTTTGAATTATCTAATTTTTTAAAATTATATTTAGACAATTTTAAATTATCGAAATATAATTTCGAACTGTCGTTTTGGAATTTATCTTGATTTTTGCTGTAAGTCGCTTTTGTCATTCAGAAGGAATCTCTTTTGTGTATTTGTTAAAACAACAAAGAGTCGAGTAGGGCGAGGGCAGTCCGACAACTGCCCCTACCCTCTCACAGAACCGTACTTGAA
>JAYVFS010000331.1:0-22993 GCA_043772905.1 Saprospiraceae bacterium
GACATTATTAGAGATAATTTGAACACCATGTCGGACGATAAAATGCTTCAAACGGGCGGTATGATTTATACCGAAGCCAATTACAAGGGCGAAAAATTGAGTTTACAACAAGATTTACAAGTACAATTCAATTCAAAAGAAAGCCAATTGGACGGTATGCAACTTTTTTCAGGCGAAAGGAATATGCAAAAGAATGGGGAAATGAATTGGACACCCCTCAGTAAACAAGGAGAAAAAGAGGAAATGACGACCATTTATGCCAATACAGATGCTGCCTTTAGACCCTATTTGATATTGAACGAAAAAACGAATAAACCCATCACAATCAAGGAGTTATGCGATACATCAGGTTGTTATCCATTGTTGATAAATGCAAATACAGTGGGCGGTTTTTCAGTCAGACCGAATATGAGCAATACTTGTGGTGCCATGGCGATGTTTCTAAACGAAAGACCTAATTTGCCGCGAGATATGCTTTTGGAGAAAGTGCATAAAGCGACCTACGCGGAAGCTTATCAAATGTATGGCGTTAATACTTTTAGTGAATTGAAAAAGCAGGATGGGCGAAAATGGGATAGCTTGATGAACATAAGGGCAAGTTTAATACAACAGCGGGAGGCGAAACAAGAAAAAGACTTACAAAATCTAAAAAACGCAAAAGATAAGATGAATTTTTATGAAAACACTTTCCCAATGACTCGTTTAGGATGGATTAATTGCGATGGCTATTACTATTCAAAGATAAAGTTTGCTAAAATTCAAATTTCGTCTAAAGTTCCCTCATCAACAAATGTACACTCAACTTATAAATTAATTTTAAAACGCCGAAAAGGCGTAATTTCCTATAATTCTGGCATACTCAATAAGCCCTATTTTGATTATCTACCCGAAGGAGAGGCTTTTTTTATTGTTGCCTTGAAAGTCGAAAATGAAAAATCATATATCGCTATAGATGAAAATGTAGCAAAGGACGGTTTGGAAATTAAACTCAATTATCAACAAATGACAGTAGCAGAAATCAAGAAAAGACTCAAAATTTTAGACAATTAAAATATTCAAACAAGGCGGAATTTTTGAACTTTCGCCTTGTTTTTGCTTTAAAAACAATACATTTTCACTGAATACTGTCCGTCTTTTGAGCCGCCACTTCCTTCTTAACATTCAAACTTTTCCACAACTCTTCTATTGAATTAAACTCTTGTTGGAAACGAATACCAACCGCAGGTTTGTCTCTACGTCCTTGAATGTCTTGGTCACGCACATACGAAACACGCAATTTCAAACGCCTGTCTTTACTCAAATCATAGTCCAAATAGAAATCACTGCCGACAAAAACATTGCTGTTGTTGGCAGAAATGGCTTGCACATATTCGCCTTGGTCAACACCTACCCCACCACTAATCGTAATACGGTCGTTGACGGTATAACTACCCCTCAGTCTGAACTGCTGTCCTGTACCAATCGCCAACGGATTGGCGGCATCAACGAGGTCATATTGATAATAATTGTACCCAACTTGAATATCCAAACCACTGATATATTCTTTAACCAATCTGTTGAGCATATTTGACAAAACATTCGATGCTGTTTCTGTCAGCGTATTGATGCCCCCTGAACGAATTTGCGACACACCAAACTCCGTCGGCAAAAATGAACCAACAACGATGAGACCAAACACCTGTTTATTGAGTTCGTTTGCGTCTTGTTGCAAAAGCCGCAATTTGGTTTCAGCATACGATTTCAACTGTCCTTGAAGTTGTGGAAAATTGAGATTAAAATTAATATCAGGTTTTTGCAAGTCGCCTGTTAGTTTCAAGGTCAGATCTACTCTTGTCGGTTTACGACTCGCAGCTTCTGTTCCATCTCGCGTATTGACGTATTCTGAAATGAAATTATAAGGAGAAGTCGTCAAATACTTATATTCTGCATCAATATCAAGCGTCGCATCGAAAGGTGTACCATTCCAACGAATCGTACCACCTCGCTTAATAGCAAAATTTTTATTGACCAAACGGAGCAAAGTGAATAAATAATCCCCCCGTTCAATACGGTACTCACCATTCATCCCCAAGTTGCCCGAACGGTCAATAGTCATTCTAAAATTACCTGTGCCACGCGCCTTGATATTGTCGCCAGCTATTTCGTCAAATACCAAAGTGGCTTCAGCGTCGGGTGTCAATTCAAGTTCCATATCAAGGCTGACACCGCGTAAGTCTCTAACTCTTGGCTTAGCGTCACTGCTGTCCTTTGCTTCGCTATTTAGATTGCGATTTATAAAGGTGACAAAACGAGTTTGAGATACTGTTTGAGAATTTTTAAACGGAAAAGTAATGTTTGTAACAACATCTCTGCCTTTTTCATCACGTCCTTTACCCGCTTTAGCTTTTATACGAATATCTGTTTGTTTAAAATTGCCCGAAAAAGTAATGTCTCCTTCACCAATTCCGACACCATAATAAAGAGGATTGTCTGTAGCAGTGGTATTCAGAAATAAGAAATTTTTGCTATATGCGTTCAGTCTTAAACCAAAATCTTCAAAACGATTATGTGTCAAACCACCTTGAATTGTTGCTAAGTTGCCATATTTATCATAAATTTTGGCTCCAGATGCATCAAACATCGTATTCGTAATTTTAACCGTTTCGTCTTTTACGATGATAGGGATTTTCAGATAATCAACCGTCACTTCCGCATCGCGCAAACGCAGACTCCCCTCAGTATTAATGGCTTTCAGAGGACCTTCAAGATGTACCGAACCATCCACCCGTCCTTTGAAACCTGATGCGCCTTCTTCGATCAATAATTGTAAGGTTTTGAAGGGAAAACTCGTTAAACCGATATTAAAATCAATAGAATTTGCCAAATGTTTGCCCGATACTGAGGGGTAGTAATTGCCATCAATCAAGAGTTTAGACGTGTCGTTGATGAGTGAAATGTTGGCATGAATCGGTTCTTTCAGTGACTTTCCCAAGGCTTCAATGCGCAAAACGCCCCTATTTTCACCCGAAACCATAAAGGTATCGAGCATCGCTGTTGCACCAAAGTTTTCTAATTTGAAAATATCTTCTACGGCTGCATAAATCTTGTACTTACCGCCAAAAACAAAACGGTCGTCGTCTAATTGTTTATTCAAAAAACTAATATCAAAATTATCTAAAAATGCACTCAAACCCCTGTTTCCCGCCGAACGAATAGAAACCGTTCGGTCGTCATTGCGCATATCAAAACTGCCTATTTCAAGCCTATCTTTACCGATCAATATGAAATTATCCTTGTCAATTTCCCAAAAATCGCCAAAAATCTTCAAACGTGAAAGAGCTGTTGACACAAAAGACAGCTTATAAGAAGAGTCTTGAGGCATCAAAAGAGCATTCAATTCAACTGTATCTAAGCCCAATGCTGTTGAAAGATTATACGAAGTTAAACCAAACTGAACCGTATCGGCATTGACAAGATTCATAAAAGTCAATTGTCGAAAATCCTGACCACCGGCTAATTTTATGGCTGTTGTATTCAAATCCCAGCTGATAAAATCTTTTTCTGAACGACCAACAGAACCAAATTCAACGATTTTTATATCGCCATAACGATGTGTTTCAGGCGTCACTATGCTCCAATAATATTCATCTTTAGTATCATCAAATGAGCCTTCTATTTTTATATTTCGTAACGTGTCTAACTTTTTATCAAAAAGTTTAGTAAGGTTTTTTGTATCGTTGACAAAAATATCAAAGTCAAAATTTTGCTTAGGGCGATCAACAATTTGACCATTTTGGATAAAAAGTGTGTTTTGGGGCATTAAGCCTAAATCAGAGGCTAGACGAGGATGAAATTTGGCAAATTCATATTTAAAAGCATCTGGTATTTGTTCGAGTGAAAAAATACCATCAATATTTGCAGTCAATAATTCAGAGTTAATCGTGAATTTTTTAGTACCGTTATTCAGCCCATTTACAATATTCGGAATTGATTTTACGATAAGTGTATCAATCTTATAATTTTCAGATTTATCTTTGGTAATCAATAAGTTATGTGCATCAATCGTGCCCGCAATATTTGTCAATTTGTCACCAGTTAAATCCAAATTAACTTTACCACTCAAGGCAAAATCCTCTTTCATCAAATTGAGTTTTTGGAAATCTAATCGGTGAATATCGGATTTGAATTTATAAACGGGTAGGTCATTAGAGAAATCAACAGAACCATTAAACACAAAATCTACATTAGGGTCTTTGCTTTCAAAATTGCCACTAAACTGTTTATGACTCAATTTGCCCACCAAATTGAGGTTGCGATAATCATAGTTTTTATATTGAAAATTATCAACAACCGCTATAAGGTCAAGAGACATGTTATCTCTCGAAAACCCAGCCCCCCTCAGTATTTCGGTCTTTAGCGTAATTTTACCTAAGTCCGGAATGCCTGTAAAACTTCCAAGATTGAACTTATCAAGTGCTAAAATACCGCTGTAAAATGCACGAGCTGTATCAGTCGCAGGTTTCAATTTCATGTCCATAACTGCCGCCCCAATAGCTGATTCGAGCCGCCCATTAGCTGTAAAATCATTGAAAAAGCCTACAAATTCTCCTTTAAAATTCAAAGCACCCAATTTATCAAAATCAGCACCCGGTTTGAAATCAGGTATTAATTGTTTCAGTGTTAACATATTCGTGCGTAATTCTTTGAGGTTGAGATGGATAAACGTCTCGTTTTTATTCGTCAAATCACGGCTATCAAAAGTCCCTTCTGCAACAAAACCAGAACCCAAACTAACACTGAAAGGTCTGACTTTCAATGAGTTAACCTTGCCAAATAGATTCGCTTCTATACTGGAATTGGCATACCGATTTTTTCTAAAAAAAGGATTTTCTTTCAAGTCAGGGGTAAAATAGAGAATATCATTTATCATGACTTTCGACGTATGAATCCGAGCATCCATCGTCACTTCTTTATTAAAACTTTCAAAAGCTGAGTACCCTGTTGGATAAATCATACGAAAAGTATCACCAACCACCGTATAAGGGGTTTCGATCTGCAAACCATACAAGGCTGTCTCAGTAGGCGTGACCTTAGCATCTCCAACGGTCAATTTATTGAGTACAAAACCGCTCTTTTCTTTCAAACTAATGCCATCAACTACCCCACTCCATTCATCTTTGGTGAACATAAAATTATGAATCGCAATATTTATATCACTGACAACCAAATGATTGAAGTCAATAGTTGAGTCGCGCTTCATTTCCTTAGCCTTATCCCAATTATCCAATTTAAAAAGCCCCCCCTCAGTAGAAATCGAACCAACGAGGAACTGAAAGGCTTTTTTCTCTATTTCTTCGCCACTGCTTGATATGTTAGAAGCAGGCACTGAATCAAGCACATTTTCTTGCAAATTGACAGATTTCGGACGCGGCGGTAAAGGATTGCCAATCGTTTCTGTGATATGAACGTAGGGTTGATAAATATTTACCCGCGTCAAATCCATGATTTTATTAGGCAAATTGATGATATTGGTGTGAATATCTGCCGCTTTTAACTTTATATCAAGAAGTTGACCACGCACTTTGTCGTCTCTCATAATGTCAATATCGCGTAGGTGAATCTGACCGAAACGGATGTCAGTCACTTTTTGTGCAAAAGGTCTTTTCTTTTTGTTGGGTGGGTCAAAATAATCAATGATAAACTGAAAATTATCATCATATTGTCCAACATTACGATGCAACCGTATTTTAGCATTTTCCAATTTTATGGCGTCAAGTTGTATGATTTGCCATGCCAAATTGAAATAATTGATATCAATGCGCAGGCGTTCAACACTCACAAGAGTATCGGTTGGTGCACTTTGATTGCCAATATAAATATTCCGAATGCTGATTTCGTCAAAAAAATCGATTCGAAAATCACCGATTTCAACTCTCGTCTGGAGTTCTTTTGACAGGAAGGCTGTTGTTTTCTGGATAGTCCAATGCTGAACAGCAGGCACTTGGATGAGCACAGCGAACAGCAAAAACAGAATGACAAAAATACCTAATGTACGCCCCAAAAACCGTGATGCACGGCGTACAAAAACCCATTTGCGCTTCTCATCGAAGTCTGGTTTGTGTTCTGAAGGTGTAAGTTCTGTATTTTCGTGTGTTTCTGACATTTTTTGAACGGCTATACTGAGGGGGCTTAGACCTCAAGTTGTTTTAACTCAAGCGTTTATAAACCTTTGTTTTTCAACAAGTTAGACAAATTTTAGTACTAAAAATATAAAAATGATAATTTTATTTTTTAAAAGTGTAAAGTTACAGTTTTTACCCCTGTCATATCACAGGTTAACATTTTTTTAAAACAAAATTCTTGTTTTAGCATTACACTTTAATATAAGGGTATAAAAATTTTTCAAGTTCAATTTTAAATATAAAAAATGCAACTTTCTGAAAATCAACCATTTACAAAAAGAGTTTTAGTCATCGGTCGGCAAGAATTGCAATTAGCCAGTGTCTTAAACTATCTCTACGAATCCGGTTTTGATTCCATCGGTGTACTTCAAAACGATGAAGCCCTGCATTTTTTTGATGAGCATGATCCACATATACTCATTATCAGTAACACTGTTGACGACGAATCGAGTCATTTTTTGAAACAACATTTTCAGAAAATCAAACCGAATTTAAACATTTTAGAACTTTCTGGTGGCGTTTCTGCGCTAAAATTGCTTTTAGAAGAAACTGATATTATTTGAACATAATAACTTAAAAATGTTGCTTTTCGATATACTCCAAACACATCTATATTATTGAACGAAACGTATAAAATCAAGAGCTGGTAACAAAATAATGGCTTATTTTCGACGAAAAGGAAGGGAATCCCGTCCACAATCGCAACTTTTTATATATTAAACACTCTTTTTTCGTTAAAGATTAAGACGACGTTCTGGAAACCGATGCTTCAACATTTTTACATTATTTGAAAATCTTATAAAAAAATATGAAAGGAACAATAACCACAATCTTTTATATCTGCATAAGTTTAAATATTTTTGCAAAAAACATTGATAATCAACATTTTGAAAAAGATTCGACACCAGCCATATTGACTTTCGAACGATTAAAACCGTTTTTGAAAACTGAAAGCGATACCGTTTTCATCATCAATTTTTGGGCAACTTGGTGTGCTCCTTGCATCGCAGAATTACCTTATTTTGAAAAATTGACTGAAGAATTAAAAGGCAAAAAAGCAAAAGTCATTTTGATCAGCTTAGATTTTAAATCTCAAATAAAAACCAAACTTTTGCCCTTTTTGAAAAAGAAACGTTTACAATCGGAAGTTCTCGTTTTGGTTGAAAGTAATCCCAATGCGTGGATTCCAAAAGTCCATGAAGAATGGTCGGGTTCAATACCAGCGACTCTAATTTTTGATAAAAACAAGCGCACGTTCCATGAACAAAACTTTGAAAAATATGAGGATTTAAAGGAAATAATTACGCCTTTTATCTCCCTCTAAAGTATTTTTTTTTTGTCATTCTGAACGCAGTGAAAGAATCTGTGTAAAATAATATTTAGATTCTTTCACTGCGTTCAGAATGACAAAAAAACACATACACATTTTACAAACACTATTAAAATATGATTAACAATATTTTATAACATTTTAAATTTTTACTGTCATGAATAAAATTATCAAACTTTCTTTCCTTGCTGCACTTATTGCACTTTCTTTTACACTACCAAATGTAAGTGGATACCAAATCGGCGACACCGCTGAAGACTTCAATCTGAAAAATATTGACGGCAAAATGGTCTCACTGAAAGACTATAAAAACGTCAAAGGATATATCGTCGTTTTCACTTGCAACGGCTGCCCTTACGCACAGGCTTATGAACAACGGATCATAAATTTACATAATAAATATGTGCCACAAGGCTATCCTGTCATCGCTATCAATCCAAACGATCCCAATTTGACATCGGCAGATAGTTATGACAAAATGCAAGCACGCGCAAAGCAAAAAAAATACCCTTATGTGTATCTGATGGATGAAAAACAAGATGTTTTTCCGAAATTTGGGGCAACTCGTACACCGCATGTCTTCCTTTTAGACAACAATAAAGTCGTCAAATACATCGGAGGCATTGACGACAATGCGGATGATGAATCAGCGGTAAAAATAAAATATGTCGAAAACGCCATTGAAGCACTCAAAGCGGGTAAAAATCCAGAACCGAGTTTGACAAAGGCTGTGGGTTGTTCTATTAAAAAGAAACGCGTGTAATTGATTGACTAACAATATTTTACGAAATAAAAAATGCCACTGTTCATGCAGATGGCATTTTTCTTTCTCTAAGCACCCCCTCAGTATAAATCTTGTTTTTCAATAAAAAGACAAACTAAAAGCTAATTTTGCCGTAATAAACGTGAAACGATTCGTATGAAAATAATTTTTGTCTCATCTTGGTATTCAGAGGGCATGGGCTATCTCGAAAATTGCCTACCAAAAGCGTTAGCTAAATTGGGACATGAGGTACATCTCATTACTTCGACGGCGCAAGTTTATTACAATCAACCCTATTGGCGCGATGCTTACGGTTCATATCTCGGCGAACCCATTGTAGAAGAAAAAACATATATTTTAAATGGCGTTACAATATATCGTTTGCCTTTCAAAACCATTCGCAAACGCATTCACATTATAGGTTTGACGACTTTAATTAAAAAGTTAAAACCAGAAATCGTTCATACTTTTAGTCATGCCGATTGGGATACATTGCGCATCGTTTTGACTAAATGCTTAATTGCCAAACCTTTTAAGCTATTTACGTCCAATCATACATCCTATTTGGCTCTTTTTCCGACACCACAAGCCCACATTGACTTTAACTGGAAAAAACGGTTGCTTTTTTACCTAACTTTTACCTTATCGGGTCATTTTATTTCGTTATTCACTAAAAAATGTTTTTGCGTCACAACCGATGCAGCAGAAGTTGCTGAAAAGTATTTTGGCGTACCAAAGGAGCAACTTAAAGTAACAACTTTGGGCGTTGACACCGATATATTCGCACCGAATCAAGACAATAGATTGCGTGTTCGCAAACAATTTGGCGTTGAAGATGATGAGGTTTTGTGCATCTATACTGGAAAGTTTCTCAAGTTACGCCGTACAGATTTATTGGCAGATGCGATAACAAACTTGCGCGATAAAGGCTTGAAAATCAAAGCTTTATTCATAGGAGAAGGCGAAGGCGGTGCTTTGTTACAAAATAGGGATGGGGCTATTATTTTGCCAATGCAACCACATTTAACCTTGCCACAATACTATCAAGCTGCTGATATTGCAGTTTGGCCTTTCGGTGAGTCATCGAGTCAATTAGATGCTGTGGCAACGGGTTTATGTCTTGTCATGGCAGATGCTACGACGACTTATGACCTTGTTGATTCTACGATTGAGAACAACGGTACAACCGCATACCGCCCAAAAATAGTCAGTCGTTTTTGTAAAACCTATCAACTAAATAGTTTAACTAAAAAATTAAATGAGTTAATTGACCCCTCAGTACGTGAAGAACTAAGTCGTCAAGGCAGAAATGAAATCATTGAAAAATTCAGTTGGGATACCATTGCTAAAAATCGTTTAAAAGATTATAAAAACTAAAATACTGTGTATCAATATCTTGTAAATCTATACTATCGTTATATTAAAGGTTGGGGCTTTTTCGGCAACTACAAAACTTGGCAGTCAGCAGTAGCAGATTGTGAGGGCTACGATGCCGAACCCATTTTAGAAAGCGTTTTAACAGCTGCCAGAGCCGTTAAAAACGGTGAAGCTATCTATGAAAGAGACGGGTTTTTGTTCCATGAAAAAGAAGAAATCGAACAATTAATTTTTGGGTTAAATCATGTCGTTGATAAATATGAACGGTTAAGCGTCCTTGATTTTGGTGGTTCATTAGCCAGTTTGTATCATCAGCATAGAGATTTTTTAGTTCAATTTGCAGATGTAAAATGGTGTGTCGTCGAGCAACCTCACTTTGTTGATATCGGAAAAAAAGAGTTTGAAACAGATACCTTAAAATTTGAATATACGATAGCCGAAGCAGTAAAAAAATATCAACCCAATGTTGTTGTTATGTCTGGTGTTTTGCAATATTTGGAAAATCCATACAATTGGCTCGATGAAATCGTCAAACAGGAAATTCCGTATTTATGGATAGACAGAACACCTTTTTGGCAGCAAAAAAAAGACAGAATTTTAAAGCAAATAGTTGACCCACGTGTTTATAAAGCCACATATCCTGTTTCGATATTTAGTTTGCCTAAGTTTAAAAGTTATATCAATAAACATTATACAATTAATTCAGAGTTTAACTCTTTGGATAAATTCAACATTTTAGAATGTCAATTTTTAGGCTTTTTCTGTGAATTGAAAAAATAAATAACTCAAAATAACAATGCTTCATTTTTGTACTCTTTTTGATTCTAATTATTTAGCTCGCGGTTTGGTGACTTACGAGTCATTGATGTCAGTTACTGAGGGGGGGGCACATCTCTATGTTTTTGCTTTTGACGATAAATGTTTCGAAGTTTTAACAGCGATGCAACTGCCAAATTTGACCATTATTTCGCTTTCAGAATTTGAAGATGAACAGCTTTTAGCCATCAAACCGACCCGTTCTCGTGGCGAATATTGCTGGACTTGTACAAGTTCGACTATCTTATATTGCATAGAAAAATACAATTTACCTCATTGTATCTATATTGATGCCGATATGTATTTCTATCAAAATCCTCAAATTTTGATAGACGAAAAACCTTCAGATTGCTCTGTTATTATAACAGAACATCGTTATACGCCCGCTTACGACAAGTCAAAATTGTCGGGAAAATATTGCGTTCAGTTTATGTATTTCGATAATACTGATGGGGGGCTAAAAGCCTTAAAATGGTGGCGAGACCGTTGTTTAGAATGGTGTTACAACCGTTTTGAAGATGGTAAATTTGGTGACCAAAAATATCTTGATGATTGGACAACGCGGTTTGAAGGGGTTCATGTTTTGCAACATCTTGGCGGAGGTTTAGCTCCCTGGAATGTTCAACAATTCAGTTTTTTGGAACAAAATGAAAGCGTCATTCAAGATGGAGAATCATCTTCGACCAAAAATAATAAAGATTCATTTTCATCAGATGGTAAAATAATATGCACTATAAATAATTCATTTTCATACATTGAATCCATAAACAATTGGATTATCAACAAGCAAGTGAATCATTTTCCCGCTGTCTTTTTTCACTTTCACGGTGTCAAATTATATAAAAACGGAGGCGCAGTCTATGCTCCTAAAATGTATATTTTAAGCCGTCCCGTACGTTCCATTTTTTATGAACCTTATATCCAGAAAGTAAAAGCAGCACAACAAAAATTACTTAGCTTTGACCCTGACTTTGACAAAATTGGCTATTTAACATCCAAACAATTTCACGAAGACCGACGTAAAGGTTGGTGGGGTTTTGTGAAAACAAATGTGCTGAATCGCTTCTTAAAAACTGGACTAAATTAGTTGTTGGTTATTCGTTATTGGGGATTGGTTACTCGTTAATTCACAATGAACCCATAATTATTCATTATCATCTATAAACTTAAAAACCTTTGGCTTATATCATAGAATTGCGTAATTTCTCTGACCCGCGTGGCATACTCAATGTTGCCCAAAATCAGATTCCTTTTGACATAAAAAGGGTGTATTGGATTCATGGGGTGCCTTCTGATGTACGTCGAGGCGGTCATCGGCATCATCGGTCTTCTCAAGCTTTGATTTGTTTGGGTGGTAGCTGTTCCATTTTCAATAATA
This sequence comes from Saprospiraceae bacterium, assembly GCA_043772905.1. Classification (GTDB taxonomy): domain Bacteria; phylum Bacteroidota; class Bacteroidia; order Chitinophagales; family Saprospiraceae; genus JAAFJT01. Next base: position 11,826 of record JAYVFS010000331.1, read on the forward strand.
ATGGTGAAAAAGAAGAGACTTTTGTCTTAGATTCTGCTAACAAAGTCCTCATTATTGAACCAACTGATTGGCATATCATGCATTCGTTTTCTGAAAATGCAACGCTTTTGGTTTTGGCTTCTACACCTTATGATGTAACCGATTATATTGATACGCCTTATCCAAATACCAGTTTTTTAGTAGAATGACACCCCCCTCAGTATAAAATCCATTTTTAACTAAAAAGTTAAATCACAATGCGTCAAGTTGAATACGAAAATTTACATTTTCTAAACCGTCCTTTTTTTGAAGACTATCGTGCATCGTTCAATGATGCTTTGGAGAGAGGTTGGTTTATATTGGGCAAAAACGTCGAGCAATTTGAAAAACAATTTGCTGAATACCTTGGTGTCAAATACGTCATTGGTGTTGCTTCAGGTTTAGATGCTTTGGAAATTCCTTTGAAATGTTGGGATTTTGAGCCGCGTTCAGAAATCATTGTGCCTTCAAATACATATATCGCTACGGTCAATGCTATTATCAATTGTGGTCACATTCCCGTTTTTGTTGAGCCGGATTTCAATACGTATAATATTGATTGTCAAAGAATTGAAGAAAAAATAACGCCAAAGACAAAGGCGATTATGCTCGTTCATCTGTATGGACGTTCATGCGATATGACCGCAATTATGGCTCTTTGTGAAAAATATAATTTGGAACTTGTTGAAGATTGTGCTCAATCACATGGGGCGACTTTCGATGGTAAAATGACGGGTACATTTGGCGTAGGCGCATTTAGTTTTTACCCTACAAAAAACTTAGGTGCTTTGGGTGATGCGGGTGCAATAGCTACAAATGATGAAAATTTGTATCGCAAAATCAAAGCTTGGCGCAACTATGGTTCTAATATAAAATACAAAAATGAGTACATTGGAGACAATTCAAGGCTCGATGAAATACAAGCGGGGTTTTTAACTAAAAAGTTAAACCATTTAGATAATATCAATGCACGTAAGAATGAAATTGCTCGTTATTATCTTAACAACTTGAATGAAAATTTCATTTTGCCGACATTGGATGAGCGCATTTATAACGTCTATCATATTTTCCCAATTCGTCATCCAAAACGTAATGCCTTGAAAGCCTATCTTTTAGAAAAAGGCATAAAAACAGAAATTCACTATCCGACTGCCCCTTGTGACCAAAACAGTATTCGGGATTGGGCAAAACGCTCAGATGTAACAATTAACGATGCTGATTTCAAATTAGCTCGTCAAATTCATGCGACAGAATTGAGTTTACCTATTTCTACGATTCATTCAGATGAAGATATTGCGTATGTTGTTGAGGTAATGAATAAGTTTTAATGGTGAATGGTGAATGGTATAGTATTATTAACCAATACTTTAAATATTGTTATTTTATTATATTTTTTAAAAATACAAAAGCGACTTTCTCATGCGTTTTATTAGTTTAATGCTCTTTATATTTTTTGTTGAATCATCTATTTTTGGACAAATGGCTGATTCCTGTTTGCTTGTGGGTACTTATGCATTAGAAAGAGTGGAAATGAGCCAGTCTCTTGATTCAAATAGCCGTTCAATACCTATGCTTAGATGGTCGCTTTATGCACAATCGGGTTTGGCAGATACATTGAGGATAGGAGAAAGCTTTGAGTTTACACGGTCAGTTAATTTTCTCAATCATTTTGGCCAAGTCTTGACAGGACAATTTAATGTCAAACAAGACAGCAAATTCACTGTATTTGTCTCGTCAGGAACACTTTATACATTACCTCTTTTAAACATAGAAACTCTCACTCAATCAGAATTGGTGATTATAGAAAAGTTTAAAACACGATGGATGAGGCGTACTTTTAAGAAAGATGTTGCCATTAAGCCTTGAAATGATTCCAAGATGTATTTTTTGTCATTCAGAGGACAAGCACCAACGCTTTGCGGGATGCTTGTCCTCTGAATGACAAAAAAATTATAATTGTTTAATGAATTCTGCGATGGCTGCCGACGGGTCATTTGTCTTCATAAAAGCTTCGCCAATCAAAAAACCTTCAAAACCATACCCCCTCAGTAAACCAACGGTTTCGGGCTTAGAAATACCACTTTCAGCTACTTTCACAAAAGAATCGGGTATTTGTGCCGCTAAATTAATGGCATTATCAAGAGAAACTTCAAAAGTTTTCAAATTACGGCTGTTAATTCCGACACACGTAATGGCATCGCACAATTTATTCAAACCCTCATCGTCATGCATTTCTAACAAAACTTCGAGACCTAAGTTGCGGGCAGCTTCGGCTAAAAATTTGATTTCTTCTTTGCGTAAACACTCTGCTATCAGCAAAATAAAGTCTGCACCGTAGGCTTTTGCTTCGAATAATTGGTATTCGTCTATGATAAAATCTTTGCGTAGAAGAGGGATGCCGACGGTTTTTCTGGCACGTTGCAAGTCGCTTAATGTACCGCCGAAAAATGCTTCGTCGGTTAACACGGACATGGCGGCTGCTCCTGACAAGGCATAGCCTTGTGCGACTTCTGCTACGTCAGAATCTTGTCGAATCCAACCCAATGAAGGCGATTTCCGCTTGTGTTCGGCGATAATACCTGTTGAACCGACGGCTCTCAAAGCTCTTTTTACGGAGTGACAAGGCTCTTTGAAGTAAGGTCTTTGTGCCAAATTACTGAGGGGTTGCCTGTCTTTGCGTTCGCCGACTTCTATGCGTTTTGCAGCAACTATTGTGTCTAAAATATTCATAATCAATGGATAATGGATAGTTGATATTGGATAATTAACTCATAAAGTTCGGGAAACTTTAAAAGTTTCCCGAACTTTTTATAAATAAAACCCAAAAAAGAAATGCAAAGTTAAACGACTTCGGATAAAATTGAGGATTCAACCCGAATCAAGTTAAAAAACTTGATGAAACAGCTTCCAATATTTTTGATTTTTTTAACATGATTTATCAATGCATTAAGACAATAATTTGACAAAAATGGGGTTTTTAAATCATAATTAGCCAAAACCGTAACTACACTATGCCACGCTCAATTGTACGAAATCCTTTTTTCAAAATTATTAAACATTTACGCATACCGGAACACACTTTTACACACTAAGGAATAGTGAAAAAATAAATTGTCAAACTATATTTTGAAGCCTTTGAAAATCAAGGTTTTGCAAATTCATCATTTATAATTTATCATTCATCATTTCCTAAATGGAACTTCGTATTTCTGAAATCTTCTAAATATTAAAGGTATGAAAGCATTATTGAGCGTAGTGGTGGCTTGTGTAGCCTTCCTCTCAACAACATCAGCACAATGTATCGAAGGTAACTGCCAAAACGGGCGTGGTACCTATCAATTTGACAACGGCAACAAATACCGAGGTGATTTTCGCCGTGGATTGATGCACGGCAAAGGCATGATTGTCTTTGGCAACGACAACAGTTACAATGGTGACTGGGTGTCTGGTATGCGCGAAGGTTTGGGCGTTTATACCTTCGCAACAGGCAATGTGTATTCGGGGTCTTTCGGCAAAAACAAGTTCTCTGGACAGGGAACGATGAATTTTGCAAGCGGCAATAAGTATGTCGGCAACTGGGAAGATGACCAACCCAATGGTCAAGGCATCTTCTATTTTTCGGGAAATGACCGCTACGAAGGTAGTTTTGTCAACGGAAAATTTACGGGTAATGGCTCGATGTTTTACAAAAACAATGAAAAATACGTCGGTCAATGGCAAGAGAACTTGCGGCATGGATATGGTAAAATGTACCGAAGTAATGGCACGGCCATAGAGGGAAATTGGGTAAATGGACAGATTAAGGTGCAAAATGGAGGAAATACTGAGGGGGCTAAAATTTCAGAAGTTGCGACTTCTGGCAATGAAACGCTTCAAGATTGTAACAAAATTTATTGCAAAAGCGGCAAAGGCACATTCCAATATGGCGATGGCTCAAAATGGATTGGTGAATTTAAAGACGGAGTGCCAGAAGGGCAAGGTACGTGCCAATATGCCAATGGTGACAAATATGTGGGTCGTTTTGAGCGTCATGCCCCACAAGGCGAAGGCACGATGTATCACTCAAACGGTCGTATTGTCTCTGCGATGTGGGAATATGGTCGTCCAATTGGCGATATTCCGTCAAATAGTAAGGTCAATCAAACAGCTGTTGACGTTGATAGAAGTCCAGAGGTTAAAATATGGGCAGTTGTTGTGGGCGTAGGCCGCTATACTTCTATGCCTGTTTTGAAATATTCGGACGATGACGCGTATCAATTTTATGCTTTTTTAAAAAGCCCAGAAGGCGGTGCTTTGCCGGACAAACAAATCAAAGTATTGGTTGATGAAGACGCGACACGTATGAATATCCTACAAACCATGCGTCAAATTCTCTTGAAAGCGGATGAAAATGATGAAATTGTTTTCTATTTTTCAGGACATGGCTTAGATGGTGCGTTTTTACCACAGGATTTTGATGGCATCAACAACCGGCTTTTACATTCAGATGTCAAAGCTATCTTTGAGCAAAGCAAGGCAAAATATAAATTGTGTATTGCCGATGCGTGTTTTTCAGGTTCACTCCTCGCTATGAAACAACCACTTTCTTCTCAAATTCAAGCATTTTACAAAGCCTTTGACAACACACAAGGTGGTATGGCTTTGTTTATGTCGTCTAAAAGTCAAGAGTATTCACTTGAAGACCAAGGCTTGCGGTCTGGTATTTTCAGCCATTATTTGAGTCGTGGTTTGAAAGGAGAGGCAGATGTGGATGGTAACAAAATCGTCACAATCCGTGAATTGTATGATTTTGTTTATAAAAACGTAAGAACTTACACTTCATCGGCTCAAACACCAACGATTAGCGGTCAATTTGATTGGGCAATGCCTGTTTCGATGGTCAGACAATAAGCCCCCTAAATCCCCAAGGGGACTTTTCGATGCGTTCTTAAATATTTCGTTCTCTGACAATTTTTGTGGTCTGAAAAAACACCCCTCAGTATTTTGAGCCTTTTCCTACGTATCGGATACTTTTGAAGTATCCGATACGTGTGTACCCCATAAATTGTCAAAGAACCAAATATTTAAGTAGCTAATTGTATTAAAGGAACGGTTTTTAAGTCTATTTTTGGATATTGAATATTTATGGAATCTGTTGAAGTAATTAGAAAAAAGGGGTTATTGGACGAAAAAAGCCCTAAATACTGAGGGGTCAAAATGCCAAACGTACAAAGTTACGCTTGGCATTTTTACTTTTGTGGAAACATTCTTTTGTCATCTAAACTAAATATTATGAATAAATTCTTACTCATTTTTGCTGTCATTGCCACTTTTATTATGTGCCAAACAAATGGCAACAAAGGAACGATCGAAACGGTTGATCCTAAATTTGCAGCGGCTGCTGAAAAATATAAAACGATTTGCTCGGGTTGTCATGGTCAAAAAGTTGATGCTTTTGTTGATAGAAAATGGTTGCATGGCAATCATCGAGACAGCCTAATAAAAAGCATAACTTTTGGTTTTCCAGATAAAGAAATGCCTGCTTTTGGTGAAGTTTTCAAGCCAAATGAAATTACAGAATTAGCGGATTACATACTCAACAGCATCGAAGAAGCTAAAAAGTATAAATTTGATGGAAAACCTAAATCGAATATTTTTGTCCAAAGTTCCATGACTGTGAAGTTGGATACAGTCGCAACGGGCTTAAAAAACCCTTGGGGTATGGCGTTTTTGCCCGATGGTGATATGCTTTTGACAGACCGCAGTGGTGAGTTTTATCGCTTAGATAAAAATCGTCAACGGACGCTCATTGAAGGCACACCAAAGGTTTTGGCAGAAGGTCAAGGCGGTTTGCTCGATGTTGAATTGCATCCAAAATTTGCTGAAAATGGCTTTATTTACTTGACTTATTCAAAATCTAAGGATTCGGCAGGTGGTGTTTGGTCAACAACAGCCGTTTTGCGGGCAAAATTGGAGGGCAATAAATTGACAGAACAACGCGATATTTTTGTCGCTCAACCTTATCAAAAAACACGGCATCACTACGGTTCGCGCTTGGAATTTGATAGAAATGGCTATTTATTCGTCACAATTGGCGAAAGAGGTCAACACGTCGCCTTATTACCGCAAAAATTGGACAATGACCTCGGAAAAATTCACCGCATTTATGATGATGGACGCATTCCAACCGATAATCCATTTTTCAAAAATGATACAGCTCGAAAAACGATTTTTTCTTATGGTCATCGCAATCAACAGGGCATGGCGATGAATCCGACAACTGGCGAAATGTGGTCGCATGAACACGGGCCTCGTGGTGGCGATGAAATCAATATTGTCAAACCCGCCAAAAACTATGGCTGGCCTGTCATTTGTTACGGTATTAACTACGATGGTACTGTTTTGACACCTTTTACCAAAAAAGCGGGTATGGAAGAACCGATGCTTTATTGGTTGCCTTCTATTGCACCAAGTGGTGCAACCTTTGTAACAGGCGATAAATACAAGGCGTGGAAAGGCGATTTTTTAGTTGGCTCTTTGCGTTTTGAATACCTCAATCGCTGTCATATTGAAGGCAATAAAGTTGTAAAAGAAGAAATTTTATTGAAAAATATCGGGCGGTTGCGCTTTGTAGAAATGGGACGTGATGGTTATATATATGTGGGAGTTGAAAGACCAGGATATGTATTTCGCTTGATACCTGTTGAAAATTAAGGGAATATACTGAGGGGGGGGGCAAAACGACTGTCCCCTTTCAGTCACTTTTTTTTAGTAAAAATGAACTAAAAAAAGTGACTTTTTGTCTTTCTGACTGTAGTAAATCATCTGTAAACAAAAATTGAGCAAACTTATGGAAGGCATAACACCTGAAAATTTTGATGATTTCATCAACCACATCTATGATAGAATCTTCAAATTATTTTTCAAACATAAACCCGTTGTAGTTGATTGTTTGACCTATTTTGTTGATAAAAACATCGTTGAGAAATTAGACCTTGAACAAATGACGTTGAAGGACACCAATTTCATTTCCAAAGACCTTGAAGAGTTTTTTTCAGATGTCATTTATGAGACATGTTTGAAGACGAAAACAACTTCTGAAATAGCTAAAAAACGTAAAAAGCAGAAAGCACGCGTTGTGCTTATTTGGGAACATAAGCATGGGATTGAAAGTTATTTTAGCTTATTTGTGCAAATATTGAACTACAAAGTGCAACAATATATTCAGGATATGGCAGAAAACCGTGAACCGACACTTGTTATTCCTATCATCGTCAATCAAAGCAAAACATTGCTTAAAAGCAAAAATTTTCAAGCATCTTTTTCGCATATTCCTTCTGAATTGCTTATATTTGTTGAAAATTTTGAGTGCTTTGTCATCAATGTTCATCAGATCAAACAAGACGTTCTACTCAAAATGAAAGACGATAATTTACTGAGGGGTCTGTTTTTAGCTTATCAAGCCGTTGAACAAAAAGAAGAAAAAGAAAACTCGTTACTTGAAATTTTCAAATTCATTAAAAATCAGAACTATTTTCAACAGTTTTTTCAACCTTTATTAGCCTTTATCATAAAAAAAGGCAAATTCAGTGAAACCAAAGTCAAAGAAATGCTTGACAATTATTTAACACCTGACCAAAAACAAAATAATATGGTAGCACAACTTTCATTAGGAGATAAATGGGAAATGCGTGGTGAAAGACGCGGTAAAAAACTTGGCAAAGAGATTGGCAAAGAGATTGGCAAAGAAATCGGCATAAAACTTCATGCACGTTTAACTGTATTACGTGGACATTTCAGAGGGCAACAATCCGATATTTTAGCTGATATTTGTGGTTTGCCCATAAAAGAAGTCCTTGAATTGATAGCCAACTTTGAAGTTGTTAAAAAAGCGTGGCTTGAAAAAAAAGTAGATATTTCTGAACTTGTAAAAACCACTTCCCTATCAGAAGAGGAAGTCAAATATGTCATTTCAAGTTTAGAAAATATTTCTTAGGCAAATTATTAGGCTTTGAATTACAAACAAAAAGAGGCAACCTTTTAGGGTCGCCTCTTTTTGTTTTTAGTTCAATATCAATACTTTACACAGTTTCTAGAACCGCAGATTTAATCGGTTGAACCCAACCATAACGGTCATCTATTTCACCTGTCCGCATTTTATCAATTGTCTTTTTCAACAAATTGCCAATTTTACGTTCGCTGACATCGGATAATGTCATCGTCAAATCACGGTAAGTGATTGCGCTTACGTGCGAGACAACTGCTGCCGTTCCACAACCAAAAACCTCTTGTAAAGTGCCTGCATGATAAGCTTCGACAATTTCGTCAATACTCAAATCACGGACTTCATAAGGAATATTCAAATCTGGCAATAATTTCAAAATGGTATCACGTGTGATGCCCTTCAAAATTGTTCCGTCCGTCGGTGCTGTAATCACTTTACCGTCAATGACGAACATCAAGTTCATCGTTCCCGCTTCTTGAACCAATTTATGGTTTTGAGCATCGAGCCACAACAATTGGTCGTAGCCGCGTTCATTTGCCAAACGAGTTGGGAGCAACGAACCCGCATAGTTGCCAGCTGATTTAGCTTCACCTGTGCCTCCTTGTGCTGCACGTATATACTTTTCTTCTGCCCAAAGCGTAACAGGTTTGGCATAATAACTACCAACTGGACCTGTAATTATCATAAATTTATAGGTCGAAGAGGGTCTAACACCTAAAAATTCATCCGTTGCGAACATAAAAGGACGCACATATAAAGAACTGCCTTCCGCAGGTGGAATCCAATCGCGGTCAATGTCTACCAATGTTTCCACAGCTTGACGGAACAAATCTTCTGGAAATTCAGGCATAGACATGCGTCTTGCCGAAGCATTAATACGCTTGCTGTGCATTTCGTAACGGAACAAAGCAGGCGTACCATCTTGCATTTTTGATGCTTTCATACCTTCAAAAATGGATTGACCGTAATGAATTGCCATGTTCGCAGGATGCAAAGGCAGGGTGCCAAAAGGGCGGATTTCGAGGTTTGTCCATTCGCCATTGATGTAGTCTGCGACGAACATGTGGTCGCTGAAAGTACGTCCAAAGGGAATATTGTTGAAATCTAAACTCGCCAAACGTGAGTTTTGAGTCAGATTTACCGTAATTTTGTGATTCATAATTGAAATATTTAAAATAATTTGGAAAGATTTGGTAGGCTTATTCAAACATTATCACTCTAAAACGTCAATAAAATTAGAAATTTTAGATGTGTTTTTGTTCTTGTAACAAATTTCTATTTTTATGCTGAAAATTCCAAGAATTTTCAAGGGAATTTTCAAAACCAAAAAACAATATTTGTCTCAAACCGCTTATACTTAATATTTATTTCGGCAATTTTATTTTGAATTTTATTAAAATCATCAAATTTTCTACTTTGAATACTGCATTTTTCGATTTCACAGTTTACAATATTTCCGATACGGAGAATTTTAATCAATTGGTATCAGGTGATAATCAACGCCGCATATTAATCGGTTTTTTAGATGAACAACACGAAATGCTGGAGCTTTTTTTAAATAAAATCATCAGTGCAGCAAAAATTGATTTAGAAAAAGACTGCCTTATACTGAGGGGGTCACAAGAAAACTTTTCTATTCCAACGTTAGCTCAAATTAAAAGTTTTCATAAAATTGAAAAAGCTGTCCTTTTTGGTCTAACAGGCAAAGACTTAGGTTTGAACATCGAAACCCATCTGTATATTCCTTTCGCATTTAATAACTGCCAATTCATGTTTGCCGATAAATTGTCAGACATCGAAAATTCCGTTGAGCGCAAAAAAGCCTTGTGGAACGGTTTACAAACATTGTTTTTGTAGATTCGGTATTTATGCCAATTCTTGTTTTGCAAAGCTATGATAGCCGTCTTTCCACAATTCAAAATACGTGTAGGTATCAGAATAGACATATTTATCATCGGTCTGTTGCCAATTGAGGCTATGCATCAAACGAACAGAGGCAGTATTCTCCTTATCGGTATAAACCAATAGCTTTATTTTGTTTGAATTTTCAAATAAAAAATTTGAAAAATGCGTAATAGCTTCCTGTATAAAACCTTGTCGTCGAAATTCCTCTCCTATCGCATAACCAATTGTTGCTTTTCGGTTGGCACTACCAAACACTTGATTGGATAAGTCATGTAGATGAAAAACACCGATATACTCACCCGTTGTCTTTAATTTTAACAACCAATCAAAAGCGGCATTTTTGTTAGAAAAACGGGCATATTCCATCATACACGCTACATAATCCTCTGTTTCTCTTTCAGATTTGAATCTTTCGTCAACATAAGAATCCGTATCATTTTTGAAGATTTTAAACAATTTCATCCCATTTTCATAAGTCAATGGCTCAAATTCGATTCTTACTGAGGGGGGTACATCTGGCAAAAAAAAATGCTGTTGCATTGTTTTAGTGCGCGCTTCCTGCCAAAATTTCATACTTTCTTCTATCATCTATAAACTATTATCTTTCAACTATTTAATGCCCATATCACATTCCACTTTCGACAAAAGCCATTTTCCATTCTCTTTGGTCAATTCAAAATGACGTTCAAAATCTCCGTTTGCATCGTTGATAAAAAGTGTTGCTTTTGCATGAACTTCGTCCGTTTTAACAATCCTAACAGGTGATTTTGTCCACATATCTATGTCCCAATCTTGCGCGCAAAACATTTTATCGGCATCCATGCCCGAAGGCACATCGTCAACGGCTTCATTTTGCCAAATTTTTTCACATTTTTTATAATAATCAAACTCACCTGCAATAAAAGATTCTATCACAAATCCGCTTTTTTGAAATTCTCCGAGATAGGCTTTCAATGCTTTTTCATTGATTTTCAAGTGTTTACCCGTGTTGTCTGTAATATCAAAAGGCTTCGTTGTATCTCTTTGCATTGCATCATACCACGTAAAAAAGCCATGAATCGTTGCCGCAATCTCCGTAGAATCGTTTGATACTGAGGGGGGTGTTTTTTCAGTTCCCGTTTTTGTTTTGTCAGCACAAGACATTATAGCCAAAAAGCAAAACCCAATTAAGAGTAAGTGTTTCATTTTCAATATTTTATGAATTTGTAAAAGAAGTCATTTTTAAAAACAATCTCAATAAGCGTCCAAAATAATACAACTA
>JAYVFS010000332.1:0-7103 GCA_043772905.1 Saprospiraceae bacterium
GCCCTTTGCTCAAAAGCCAAAACAACATCACGCCTCAATTGCAAAAAGAGATTGAAGCCCAATATCATCATAAAAAACTCCTTGATGAAGATACGTTAGCTGCCGTTATGAAGGCAGCTTCTGCGGAGCAACGTCCTTATATTGCTTACAATCAAGCCGCTAATGCACAAGCGCAGGAGTATTTTGAAGATGCTGACAGAGGCATTAAACACGTCATCATTAAGTATGGCGATGATTTTGTTCAAATTCCAGAATCTTTACCGATTTATCTTGAAATCCATAAAGATCCCGAGACAAAGACTTATCCAACAACCTTTTGGCATTTTGTGAGTCAATGGTTATCTATTAGAAAAGGGAATATATCTGTTGACAATTTGGATGACATGGGTTGGGTGATTTTTGATATTATATTTAGGCATGGTAATTTGATTGACTCCGCCTATCGGAAAGAATTATTAAAATTAATCCACGAATACCCGTCAGTATTTGCGTTCAAATTTGCGGAAATTTCATTTCCGTATAAGTCTGTTACGGGAAACCAAGCGAAAGCAGCTTGTTTGGATTTACTTTCTTTGCCGAATGCAGAAAAGAGTAAGAGTAAATTTATTGAACATATTGATTTTCTGCTAACAAGTCTATCGTATGACAGCCCTTTGAATACCTTGTTTGAGCGTATTCCAAAAGAGATATTTATAAAACAGGTTGTGGATTATGCGACATTTTTTATGGCTGCAGTAACGGAATATAAAACGCCTCCGCAAAATAGCCTTGCATTAGGAGGCTTTATGTGTATTCATAAATATATCCGTCAAATTCTAGGTCATAACGATAAACTTCCGCAAGGTTTCTACGATAATTTTTTGAAAACATACAGCAAACTTGTAGCAGAATTTGAAAAACATCCAGATATTCAAGCGTATAAACGAGATATTCAGACCGTTGAAAACGATAAATATATTAGGGAATTAAGGGCATTGACAGAATCTGTGAGCCATACGTCAGAGTTTCTTATATTCTTAAAAAAATATCCTGAAATAGCAGACTATGGTTTTGTTTGGGATGATTTTGACCGTTTAATTGACAAAACCCATTTTGAGTATTCTGTTGCTGAATGTTTGGTTAATTTCATAGAAGCCTTATACATTCATCAAAAAGATGAAAAAAAGACGTTTACAGAAATAGGTTATTTTTTGCAGGTGTACGGTCGTATATTCGAGAATTACAGTTGCGAACATCCACCCGCTTTTTTGGGTGTGATGATAAAGTATATTGTTAAAAAAGGAAATTTATCGCCTAAGTTTATTTATGAATTTTGCATCAAATACATTGAAAAATTGACACTTAGCAACGTTTTAGAATCTAAACACTACAATGCCGTTATTGACTTTTTAGATTTTATGTTGTCAAAAGGTTCTGTTATGTTTGCTGTATCAGATAAGGTTTTGATTGATAAATTGAAAAACTATTTGAAAGTCGTTAATAAATCAAAAAGATTAAAAAAAATAGACGCCATTCTAATAAAGTTGGTGACAATATCATAAACAATGGACGTACAATCGCCTTACGAAATACTCGATTTGCCTGTTAACGCACCTTTGGACGTTGTGAAAAGGCAGTATAAATTAATGATTCGGAAATACCCACCCGAACAAGACCCCGATGCGTTTAATAATATTCGGCGGGCTTATGACCAAATCAATTCAGAGTTATTTGCGCCAAAACAAGCTTTTCCACGCTATAAAAAAGCTATGGAAAATCAAATAGAGACCCCCTCAGTAAATAACCTAAATATCATTCAGCAAGTATTTGAAACACCTTTCAATACACATTTTGAACTCGAAAAACTGTTGGAAGACATAGAGATATGAATAAAGAAGAATTTTTGAAATACATGACCGAAGCCATTGAAGCCTTAGATGGGTCGGATATAGAAATGTTGTTTCCTGATAGTGGTCAGCCCGATTTAAATACGCTTGTTGAGGAACTAATCGGTTTACGTGGAGAAGTCAAAAAATTGGCGCAGTCAACCCTTAAAACCAATCACGATGTGCAAACGATGATGGGGCAACAAAAAGAATTGGTTGCCCAAACCCAAGAACATTATCAAACCGTTCAAACACCTGTTATTGAAAAAACGACAGACGAATCCGATGAATACAAGGAGCTTTTGTTGCAAATCATTGAACAAGACGATATTGTGCAGCGCACAGCCGAACATTTTAAAACCTTGCCCGAGCCGACTTTTTTTAACCTCCAATCGTATCGCCAACAAATGGCTTCTTGGAAAAAAGGTTATGAGATAGCGACTCAGAAATGGTCTAAATTGGTTAAATCAACAGGTTTTTATGCGACTGGCAAAATTGGCGAAACCTTTAATCCACTCTATCACGAAGCCATTGCCACGAAATCGGACACCTCAAAAGACAATAATATTATCTTAGAAATTGAAGTTTTGGGCTATATTCGGCAACAAAAAATAATTCGCCGCGCAAAAGTCGTGGTTAATAAATATGAGTAATGGTGAATATTCACCATTCACCATTAAAAAAAATTGTCAAAGAACTAAAAAAATAATGATTATGGAAAACTTGATAGTTGGTATTGATTTAGGGACGACCAATTCTGTTGTGTCGGTCATTGATGATAGTAAAAATCCGATGACGGTTGAGGTAGATGGTGAAAAACTGCTCCCCTCAGTCATTAGCCTTACGGAAACAGGTATTATTGTGGGTCAAACGGCTAAAAATATGCTTGTTTTAGAGCCTTCAAAAACCATTGCGTCCATCAAACGCAAGATGGGGCAAGACATTTCGATACCTATTGGCAATCAAAATATGCGTCCAGAAGAAATCTCTGGGCTGATATTGAAGAAGATAAAACAAACGGTGGTCAAAACGTTTGCGCTCAATGAATCTGATCCATTGAGAGCCGTTATTACCGTTCCCGCTTATTTTACAGAAGGTCAACGCGATGCGACAAAAGAAGCGGCAGAATTGGCTGGGCTAAAAGTTGAGCGCATCATCAATGAACCGACGGCGGCGGCTTTGGCGTTTGGATTGTCGAAAATGGAAGAAGCTGTTTATGCCATTTATGATTTTGGCGGCGGCACATTCGACGTGTCTATCATTGAGAGCACAGATGGTTTGGTAGAGGTTTTAGCATCAACAGGCAATAATCACTTAGGCGGCGACGATATAGATGCGTTGTTAGCAGATTCACTTTGGCAGACGTTTTTAATAGAAAACAAATTGCCTGCTAATACGATTCGCAGTGAAAATGAAAAAGCACGCCTTATCAGAATAGCGGAACGGACAAAAATTCACTTGTCAGAGGTCCCCTCAGTAACGATTCAAGAAAGTTTCTTTGCGAATATCAAAGGCATTAATTACCATTTAGAAGCCATTGTCAATCGCTCTGATTTTGAAAGTTTGATTCAAAATATTGTCAATGAGACCGTTGAACACCTTCAAAAAGCGGTGCAAGAAGCCAATTTGACTTTTGACGACCTCGATGGCGTTATATTAGTTGGTGGTTCAAGCCGCATCCCTCTGGTTGCGGAACAAATTGAGCAGCAACTCGATATAAGCCCAACGCTTATTGATTTACCCGATGAAGCCGTGGCTCATGGCGCAGCGATTCAAGGAGCGATTATAGATGGTATTGATATTGATACGATTTTGGTGGATATTACACCCCATTCATTGGGTATTGCCGTAGCGGACTCTGAAAACTTGATGTCTGTCATGCGTGGCTTTGATGACATGAAATTAAAATCAAACGTGATTATACCTAAAAACACACCGATTCCGACTAAACGACACGACAGTTTTTCTTCGATTGTTCCCTTCCAAGAGAAATATCATATTCAGGTTTTTCAAGGAGAAAACTATTATTTTGAAGATAATAAATGTATTGGAGAGACCTTTTTGGAGGTCAAAAAACCTGTTGAAGACGGCAGCATAGATGTTACTTTTGCTTTGGATATAAACGGTCTTTTGCATGTAACCGCCGTCGAAGCGACAACAGGTGAAAAGGTGCAAGTGGAGTTCAAAAGTAGTAGAGGTAAGAAGGTGAAAGAGAACAAATTGCACCACCTCCACATCGTCAATGCTATGAGTGAAACCGACCATGCGCTTTTGAAAAGAAGCGAAGCCTTGCTTTCTGATGCCGAAATGAATGAAGAAGATAAAGCTGAATTGGGCGATTTGAGCGACCGTTTCAGAATTGCGCTCGAAGAAAATGCCCCCTCAGTATCCACTATCGAAACAGAACTTTTGGACTTATTGTATTATTTAGAACATAACAAATGACCATAAAAATTATTTGCCCTGTCTGCAAAGCGTCGAACGCCGCAACGCCACAAACAACTTTTTGTCGGCGTTGCCGAGAGGATTTGACCTTACTTTATAAAGTGAAAGGTTATTCCTATAAATATCGCATTTATTGTATGCAGCTTTTGACAAAACAAAGGTTTGAAGAAGCGGCTCATTTAGCACAAAGGGCTTCTTTTTTGGATAAATCGTAATTAATGGATAATGGATAGTTGATAATGGATAGTTTGATAGCGATATAGGTTAGTGCTAAAACAGATTTACTAAATTTTAAAAATTCAGTAAATCTAAGCCATTGGTAACCAACAACTTATATCTCTTGTGCTTTCCAACCTATCACACCTTTTTCTTTTTGACCAAAAGCCACACCAATCCCAGTAATTGGTAAATTCAACAAGCGATATTGCGCCGCATAATCTTTTTCAATGATTTGTTGAAAGGCTTCTTCTGCTGTTTGCGATAGTTTAAATTCAAAAATAAAAATACGATTGGGTAGTTTGACAACCGTATCCAATCTACCATTTGAGGAATTGACTTCGCTATCTGTCCAAGCATTTAAAAGTGTAAAAGCAATGTGCACTATTGAGTGATAATACTTTTCCTCATTGCCTATAAAAATTTGTGAAGGAATAGAACGGAACAAAGAATGAAGCCTATCTATCACATTTTTGATGTCGTTTTTCTCAAAAAAACGCATCATATCCACAATCGGAGCCGTCGTTTCGGAAAGCGGAATAGCGGCGAAGGCACTCAAAAGATTTAGGTCAGAAAAAATAGATACTTGACTGAATTTGGACACACCTGTGATAAATAAAAATTGAATGTATTCATCGGCGGATTTCAAAACAGAAAAAAAACTTTTCAAAATCTTTCTACTTTCATAAGCCTTGCTCATATCGCCCGGCTCCATGTGTTCTATTATTGGTTTATCATATTCATCAATTAAAATGACGACCCGACCCGCTTGTGCGGTTAATTTTATGATTAGCTCTTTGAAAGTCGGTGCAACGCCTTTTTCTACAAGATGAATTTTATATGATTCAGCAATTTGCTCAATTCTTCTTTCCAAAGCGTGTTCTAAACCCAGTTCTCTCATACCAATATTATCAAAAGAAAACCGAATAATAGGATAAGTTTTTGACCAATCCCATTGATTTTCAATCCAAAGACCTTTAAATAGGTCACGTTGACCAGATAATACAGCTTCGATTGTTGACAACAAAAGCGATTTGCCAAACCGACGCGGGCGAGACAAAACGAAAGCATTCGAATCGCTCACAAGTTGATAGACAAGCTCTGTCTTATCAATATACAAATAGCCGTCTTGACGTAATTTGCTAAAACTTTGAATACCTATCGGCAATTTTTTAGATGTCATCTCTTTCATTTAGAAACAAAGCTAGGCGAAATCGTAGAAAAGGGGCAAAAATTAAGCATTTATTCAACCCGCATTAAACGCCCGAATCACCGCCGCCGCTTTTCTATTCTGTATCAAAGCCGCCACTCGTATAAAAGCGGGTAACAGGCTGCTGCCTAAATTTGTAAACCACCAATTTTCTTTTGACACCCTCATATCGAGGTCAGCAATCTGTTGACGGCACATCTCATCATCTAAGCCATACAAAGTATTGGTGATGCCCCAAGCTCTGTTTCTGAATATTTCAAGACTGAAACGTGCCAATTCCTCATCTTTCTTTCCTGCCAACCAATCCACCGTTTTCATAACTATTGACGTTTGTCCCAGAGCCTTTTCCACTTCATCAATCAAATCGGCTAACAACGTATTGATCTCATTAAAATCCCGTTGAATCGCTGCCAAAGGTTGTCCCGCCGCCGTTTGTGCTGTGGCAATACCCAAATCAAGGCTGATGTGTGCATTCATGCCCGCCACTAAATGTTGCAACATAAACAACGTAGGATTTTTTGATGCTTCAAACGTAATTTTCCAAGAAGAATTCATGGGTTTCCCTTGTGTGTAGGCTTGAAGTGCTTCTAAATACCGATTGGCAAACACAACATCTAAACGTTCCATTCTTGCGCCATCGTCGAAACGACCGACTGCGATTCCTTGCTCGACGTGTAATGTCACCTTGCGATACAAGGCGGCAAACATGCCCAATTTGTTGTTTTCGTTGATGCATCGCTCGATGATAATATCTAATTCCGCGACGACTTCTCTGATATTTGATGCAGGTATTGCCATTGGCTTTTGATTTATGGATGAAAAATATACCCCCTCAGTAGTCAGTCAATCTAATAGTGTCGGGTAAGTATTTCGAGCTAAATGACGGAGAACGCACAATCTTAGGAAGATTTTAAATCTTCCTAAGATTATACCCGACACTATTAACTTGACTGACTACTCAGTATAAAAGCGAAAATAAATAACTCTTACCTCAATTTTTTGAAAATTGTTGCTTCATCGTTTTTACAAGACGGTTTTGGAGCTACGCTCCGATAGTTTTAAAAGCATAATACGTGCTACCAACGTTCCTCCCCTAACGGGGCTTTAGATTCGTACATGTTCTTAATTGCCCCGTTAGGGGATGAAGGTGGGTAGCTAATGCTTCAAGCACGAATCTTCATCACGGCGTAGCCCTACAACATATTCTAAAGTGCCAAATTAGAACTAAAATGACAGATATTTTTCGCAATATTGTAGCCAATATTAAACAACTTATCCGCAATATCATGAAAAAATCATCAATTTACATCGCTTCCGTTATTTTATTTGTCCTTTTTGCTGTTTCCACAAAGGCACAAACCATAGAT
>JAYVFS010000333.1:0-7092 GCA_043772905.1 Saprospiraceae bacterium
AATTTTTCATCTTTCAACTTTTAGCGAAGCAAAGATAGGTACGTGCGCTGACCTATTTTTTTCGCAAAAAAGTTGCACTTCTAATTTGAATCTAAGAAAAGCAGGTTTATGATTTTGATAGATGGTATAAACATATTCGTAAATTACAACCCACCGCAACGATTGCCATCATGGGACCCGATGTCCGTTGGGTCGGCACAGAGTCGGGTTATGGCAGGGAGACGGAGTGGAGTGTGATGCCGATTGATGCCCACTACAAGGCAGCATCGAAAAAGGTTCTCAAACGGACATCACGTTTGCGCCCATGGGTGATATGACCAATTCCGATTTGGCAAGTCGTCCTAAAATTATGGATTCAAAAGGTCTGGTTTGGTATCCTTCCGAAACCGATGTGTCGATTCGTCCAGGTTGGTTTTATCATCCAGAAGAAGATGAACGGGTGAAAACGCCTGAAAAATTGTTCGATATTTATTGCAGTTCCGTTGGGCGCAACAGTTTGTTATTACTCAATATTCCACCTGATAAACGAGGTTTGATACAGGAAAATGATGTCAAAAACCTCTTGGCTTGGCGCAAGTTATTGGATGAAACCTTTAAAACGAATCTCGCTCAAGGCGCAACAGCGATGTCTAAAAATGGCGTTAATACCAAACTTTTGATGGATGGTAATAATGCCACCCATTTTACAACAAAAGGGCAGGACACAACGACTGTTATTGAATTCACATTAAAAGGTATAAAAACCTTTGATGTTTTGCAATTGCAAGAAAACATTAGAGTGGGGCAACGCATTGAGGATTTTAAGTTAGAATATTGGGATAAAGGCAATTGGAAGGAAATAACGAGAGGTACGACGGTGGGTTATAAACGCATTGTCCGCTTTGCGCCTGTTACAACAAGCAAGGTCAGATTGAGTATTTTATCATCTCGTTTGAATCCGACTGTTGCGGAGTTTGGTTTGTATAAATTGCCTGAATCCGTCAAGTTCAAAGCTAAGGTTTTAGATGCTTTGCGGAAACCATCGAAGACCAATAAAGCGGCAGGTAAACCCTCAACATTGAAAACTGACCCTGACCCAAAATACAATAAAAACGGCAATGCTGCTTGGTTGTTTGTGGATGAAGTAGTGGTGGAGTAATGTTATACCCCTCAGTAAAAAACACTTTAAACGGTTTTAAACACACCTTAAACCCTCTTTTACAAGGACTCGTCGAATGCCGTTTGACAGTCTGTAACTTTACCCGCTATCTTTGCATCATATTAGCAACAAAAGAGATTGCGAGCGTTTATGAAAGCATAAAAGTAATTAGGAAAAAAGAAAAGTAAAATTTCAGAATTCAAATGAACCAAATTTAGTTCTGAATCGTTATACTATTTTATCTCAAAAACGAATAAAAGTAAAAATAAAAAACTTTGCATAAAATAATATTTTTAAATCGCCTTTTTGGCAAACATTAAACCATTCACTCAATTGTTTAACAAAATTTAATTTTTTAAAATCATGAAAAAGTCATTATTTGCAGTTTTAGCACTTGTTGCTACCTTATTTACAACCACATTATCAGCAAACGTTATCGAAAATACATTCGATTTGTCTGGTACGACTGTCAAAATTTCTGCGGCTCAGAAAGGCATCATCGTCAATCTCGGCAGTGTTCAGAAAGAAACCGTTTCCATCGTTATTAAAGATGCTGACGAAAACGTTTTGGTCAATGAAATGGTAAAAGAAACACCCAATTTCATAAAACGTTATAATATGTCACAAATGCCCAACGGCGCATATACCTTGACGGTGACAAAAAAGACACAGCGCACAGTTCAACCGTTTGAGTTGACAAAAGACGGTTTGACGATTACGGAACTCGAAAAGAAAGAGAAGTTTATGCCTGTTGTGAGTTTCCAAAACGACAAATTGGATGTCAATGTCCTTTTGGGCAAGTACAGTAATATCTCCGTGACGATATTAGACAACGAAGGACGTAACGTTACGACAGACAAAAACTACGTGGTTTTGGATTTACACAAACGTTACAACTTGTCTGATTTGCCAAATGGCGCGTATATCGTAGAAGTGATGGCTGGCGACGAAACGTTTTATCAAACGATTGTAAAATAAGCCTTTCGTTTTTGCGATAAAAAAAAGCCTGACGCGAACGCATCAGGCTTTTTTTATGAATCAGGGGTATCTCCCCAATAACAAAGCCTACTCCTCAGCAGAAAAGTAGGCTTTCAGAACCCTTTTATAAACGTTTCACGATACCAACACCTCCACAATAGATGACCAAGGACTGACCAAGCCTTTGTTACCAATCCCACGGAATTGAAATTGATAGATTTTAGCGGATTCCAAATCGCTTAATTGAAATTTGAGGGCGGATGAATAGTCGCCATTCATCCACGGGGTTTCTTCTCCTTCGACTTTGATGCGTTTTTCGATACCATAATTGGTTGCACCCAACACTTTAGACAATTGAACCGTCACAAGACCGGCTTCCGTTTCATTGATGAGTTTCAACACATTGGGCGCAATCAATGATGTGTAAGAATTAGGTGATTGACGTACATCGAAGCCTGCAGCCATGACAATGCTTTCATTGCCTTATAAAGGCACTTAAAAGAATGATTTTCATTTGTATTAAATTTAAATGATAATTGGAAATGATTTCCATTTTACATATATCAAATAAAATGCCTATTCTTTTAAATTATATACTATTTACAATGCCAATTATTTTACGTATTTGTTTTTTGAGAATACGGCTTGTGTCTTTTATTTTTAGTTAATTAAACAAAGAAGAGGTTGTCTCTAAAGGCAATGGCTTTTTCCTGTTCAGAATGTTATTTCGATTCGGACACCATGTTCGGGGAACTTCAAAAGTTCCCCGAACATAAATGCCGTTCAATAAAATAATATTTGGGAGACAAAATCAGTTCGTGTCTTTTGAGGCAACCTCTTCTTTGTTTGGATACAGGGGGTATCTGCGTTTGGCAAACTTAGGTTGTTTGTTAAACGTTTTTTATGGACGACGAGAATATCAGTTGCAGGCTTGTTGTGGTTTATTTATGTCGAGGGGGAATAAAAATGCTTTTATTTTCCTAAAATGCTTATTTTTGTTGAAAAATAGTAGCGATGCAGATAAAACAAATAGAAAATGAAACCATCATTCGGATTCCAAATGCTATGCTTCAAAGCCAAGAGGTTCAAGCATTTATGTCTTTTTTGGAACAAAAGTCTCCAATAAAAAAACAAAAGAATGTACGCGACCAATTTGAAGAGTTGTTCCAAAAATGGCAATCAGAAACGGCTTTATTGTCTTCAGGAACGGCGATTGTTTCACACACCGCATATCTTCAAATTGTCAGTATGGGCGAAGTTGTGACTCCTTTTATTTTATTAAAACTATTAGAAAACCCACAACATCTTTTCTATGCTTTGTATCAAATAACAGGTGAAAACCCTGTTCCTTTGGCACATGCGGGCAATCTTCAACAAATGACGCTTGATTGGTTGTCTTGGGGACAGACCAAAGGTTATCTCAATTAAAATGGCGAAAAACAAATACCTTTCTCTCGATGCACTTCCTAATTCTCAATTAGAGCCTTTAATTATCACAAGCATGGCTACGGGCGACTATAATTGCATTGCATGGGTTTTAGAAGATGTTAGACATACACTTTCTGCTATTTCTGGTGGTATATATGGAAATGTTGCTTTAGTATTTAAAAAGAAAATTTGATACGCTTTTACTGAGGGGGGTAATTGCGCGGGTCTGAATACCTTTTTAATAGTGAGTCCTGTCTATGAGACAGAACCCAGCGCCGTCGTTCTTTGGTTTTGAGGGTAGTGCATAGATTAAACAAGGCTATTTGCCAATAGGCTTTAGAGAAGTATATCACTCAGCAAATGTTAAAAATACAATATTCATAACTTCTGTCTCAAAAACTACATGAAAGTATAGAATGAGTCAATGAATAGTACCCCCTCAGTAAAGAAAAGTGAGACAGAATTAGTAATTCTGTCTCATTTCTTCTTAATTTATCGCTAACGGGCAGGGCTTGCCGATGGTGGGGAATTTTATATTTGTCCGCCCGGAACTGCTGCCTGGCTTTTTGCTAAAGATAAATAATATGTACTAAAGCTGGGCTTTGTTCGTCAAGCCCCGAACCACAGTACAGCAGAATTACCGCTGTTGATTGTTTCAATGTCAAGCCCCACTATTGGCAATACCAATGTTGGCTGCATGTGCATTTATTATTTACTTTTTAAATAAAAGGATATTATTACCTTCCACAGCATCTCCATTGTCTAAAACCTTTATTTCAACAGATATGATTTTCTTCTTTGCATCAATTCTTTTGATGTACGTTGGTGTATCCTTCCATACTGCCGGGCTCACATCATGCTGTAAAAATGTGTCATCAGCAAAATTCACTTTTATAGTGAATGGCATTGGTCTTCCACCAAAATTTTCTACGGTTAATATATTATCCTTAAATATTTTTATACCAATGTCCATATAGCCCCAGTCAAAATACCATTTTTTCCAAAACCAGTTAAGGTCTGTACCGGATACTTTATTAAATGTGAACATAAAGTCGAAGGGAGTGGGATGCCTGTATTTCCAGGTATCCATGTAGGTCTTTAAACATTTATTAAACAGATCTTTTCCCAGAAGCTGGTACAATGAATAATAAGAATAATATGAAACGGTGTAAGTATTTATTGAACTGTTTTGCAAAAGATGGCTGGGTACCATAACAGGAGCCATGCTTTGCGAGGCCATGTAAGATTGATCAAGTTTAATCTCAGAATTTAGGTGTAAAAATCGCCACACAAAATTAGCCATTCCTTCATCCATCCAAGCATATTTTTTCTCATGAATACCCATCATAAATGGAAAATACATGTGGCACATTTCATGACCGGTGGCTAAACGAATTGCATCAAAATCACTCATCTTTACCCCGGTGCCCTGCTCCAACTGTTCCTTCGTGATTGCTTCATTATTTACCATTCCCGGAAATTCCATGCCTCCTCCTTCAAGCCCGTTAAAAATTGTAAAGTACTTGTATGGAAACAAATAACGTGGGAACTCAGTATGAAACATTTTTAAATTTTCGCCAATGGCTTTCAACCACTGTTTAAACGATGGGTGATCTTCAGGATAAGCAGTACTTATAAAAAATTCGCCCAATGAATCTTTATACATACAAGCATCCCAGACAAAATGGTCGCTAAGAGCAAAGGAAAAATCGGGAAAATATTTTGCGCTGTATTTCCATTTCAACATTTTGCCTGATGAAGAAGTTTTAAAATCTGCTGCCGAATACACCTGTATGGGCTCAGTGCTCTTCTTCGCTTTATTTAATCTTTCGAGCTGGGTTTTTGAATATACTTCATCTTCGTTAATTGGCGGTACTGATGCCCATACCATAAAATTATCCGGCACTTCAATCTCAATCTCATAATCCGCATAATCATGATAAAATTCAGTTGCGGCATTGTATACAATTCTATCCCATCCATCTATGTCATCATACACAGCCATTTCGGGATACCAGTAAGCAATGAACATGGAAGTACTGTCAATTGCCCCACTGCGCTCAAAGCCCTTTCCCGGAATCGTATAATGCCATTTGATAACAAGTTGAACTGCACCATTAGGGGCTAGTGGCTTTTTTAATACGATGCTGTAATTGGTCCCGTTGTGTGCTAAGCTGTCTGCATTATTTAAATTAATGGCTTCTCTGTTTACGACTATTGTGTCAATTATTACACCATCGTTAGTTGGAAAATTGTTTTTGACAAATAACCCCTGCCTCGCTGCCCCTGGCTTGTAATAATCGTGATAGGTATGAAAAGTCACTTCCTGTAATGTATCTGGACTATTATTATGATATGTTATTGTGGCTTCACCGTACAGCAATTTCTTATACGGATCAATTCTGACTTTTAATTTATACTCTGAACGGTTTTGCCAATATGTGGTTGATACACTGCCGTCTGATTTGCGGGTGCCTTTCTCATAAGTTTTTTGAAATTCAACCGGCACATATAAACCATTGTGGTAAGTCTGGGCAAATGATTGATTAGAGATAACAATGAGGACAGTGGCAATAATACTTTTTGTTTTCATATTTTAAATTTTTCTACATTCTATTTTTATATTTATAAATGTCAGCCCGAAGCGATGTTGATACTTGCACAAAGCTGATGTTAACATTGTCCAGCCCTGCTTTTGCAAATACTTTTGTTGTGCGTTCGTGCTACTTTATTATATAAGGTTAGTTGGTTAAATTATATGGCTGATATTGGTGAATTATTTACTTATATACTCAATTCGTGCATCAATATTATGTATTGCTCCAATTTTCCACTTACCATTTTCTTTAATATAAATATCTGCCCAACTGTAGTATTCAGTATCCGCTTTACCAAAGTCATCTGTGCCATTTAAAATATTGCGATAAGTCAAAACGGCAATATTGCCAAAGAACTGCAAAGCCAAATTTTGATATTTTACCGTATCAATAGTCCACGTTCCTGTCACACGATTTTTTATGAAGTCGCTTCTATTTAAAAATTCCTTCTCACCACGCATTGTAAATCCTTTTGCAAGAATTTCGTTAAACAATGCGCTGTCTTTCCCTTGCATTGCCAGTGGCAGCTTGCGTTTAACTTGCATTATCTCTATTGCATCTGCACTGTCTGCCTTTAAATTGTTGGTAATTAAGTTGAAGTTTTTAATATCAACGGTAGGAGTAACGTTGTCCTCTTTTATGATAAGTTGTAGATATGTTTTGCCTGAATCATTAGAAGGTGTTCTTTCATTACATGCACTAAAAATTGTCAAAATGCTTACTAAAGTAGTTAATAGTAGTTTCATATTTTGTCTGTTTGTTAGTTTTTAAAAGAAGTATCAAGGAATAGTGTTCCAAAAGCATGACGCACAACGCGTTAATTTGTGAAAGTTTTGTCGTACTTTTTGTATTGTTCTGGTAACTTCGGAGAAGTCCTTGTCAATAAAAAGCAAAATTGTTAATCGCGTGTTGAATATCTTCTTTAGTCAAAGCATGATTGTCAATAAGCTG
>JAYVFS010000334.1:0-63753 GCA_043772905.1 Saprospiraceae bacterium
TGCGCGAGCGCGTCGAAGTCGGCAAAACCAACCAGAGCATCGTCGTCGCTCTGATTGACGAGAAAGGCACGCAGTTCGTCAGCTACGGAAAAACAAATCGTTCCGCCGCCGCTAAAGATTCGGATGAAAACACGGTTTTTGAAATCGGTTCGCTAACCAAAGTTTTCACGGCGACGCTGCTCGCCGAAGCGTTCAGGCGCGGCGAAGTCAAACTCGACGATCCGATTTCAAAATTCCTGCCTCAAAACGTCAAAACTCCGATGCGCGGCGACAGGCAGATAACTTTGCTCGATTTGGCGACGCACACTTCGGGATTGCCGCGAATGCCGTCGAATTTTGCGTCGAAGAATCCGGCGAATCCTTACGCCGATTACACGGTCGCGCAGATGTATGATTTTTTGTCGAGTTACGAGCTGCCGCGCGACATCGGCAAACAATACGAGTATTCAAACTTCGGAACGACGCTGCTCGGACATATTTTGAGTTTACGGAGGAAAATGAGTTACGAGGGTTTGGTGAAGGCGCGAATTTTGCAGCCGCTTAAAATGGACGACACGACGATTACGCTGTCGCCCGCTCTGAAACAGCGGACGGCGCAGGGTTTCGATGCGAATGGCGAAGCCGTTTCATTATGGGATTTCGGCGGTCTCGGCGGCGCGGGCGCACTGCGTTCGACGGCGAAAGATATGGCGAAATTCATCGCCGCCAATATCGGTTTGACGAAAACGGATTTGAGCGCGGATTTTATCGAGGCGCGAAAACCTCTGCGCGAGGTGAGCGCGAAAATGAAAATCGGTCTCAGCTGGTATATTTTACCGGCGACCGCGACGACCGGCGCAATCGTCTGGCACAACGGCGGAACCGGCGGTTTTCATAGTTTCGCGGGTTTCGACGCGGAACGAAAAAAAGGCATCGTGGTTCTGACGAATTCTTCCGAAGATATTGACGACATCGGCATACACTTTCTGAACGCCGCCGTGCCGCTCAAAAAAATCACGCCCGCCGTCGGCGAAAAAATTCTGGACGAATATGTCGGTGAATACGAACTCGCGCCGGACTTTATTTTCACTATCACGCGCCAGAGCGACAAACTCTTCGCGCAACTTTCCGGGCAGCCGCGTTTTCGCGTTTTCGCCGAGGCGGAAAATAAATTTTATTTCAAAGTCGTCAAAGCGCAGATCGTTTTCAATCGCGGCGCGAACGGCGCAATCGAAAGCCTGACGCTCAATCAGGACGGCAGCCAAACGGCGAAAAAAATCAAATGAAATGGTTAATCGAAAGATCGAGATATTTACCGCTGGTCAGCGTTTTTGGAATGCTGGCGGGCGCGATTGCCGCGCTTTTTCTCGGCGTGGTGAAAACCGTCAAAGTTATGGAAACGGCATTGACGAACTACAAAGAATCCGAACCGACGCTTTACGCTTTGTTTGAAGCGTTGGATTGTTTTCTCGTTTCGACGGCGTTAATCGTCGTCGCCATCAGTTTATACGAACTTTTTATCGGCGGCTTAAAAGTTCCCGACTGGATGCTCGTCAAAGATTTGAACGAACTGAAAGCCAAGTTCACGTTCGTCATAATTCCCGTGATGGCGGTGAAATTCGTCCAGAAGATTTTGAATTATGAAAACGCGATTGATACGTTTTATTACGGCGCGGCGATTGCGATGGTCGCCTTGGCACTGACCGCGTTCAACTTCGTCAGCATCAAGGAAAAAGAGGTGAAAATGGAAGAAGCCGAAAAGCCCGAAAAGGACGAGACACGCGCCGAAGATTTGATTTGAGTAATGGTGAATGGTTAATTTAAGAAATTGATTTCATTCACCATTCACCATTCACCATTCACCATTCACCATTCACCATTACTTAACGACTTTTAGGCTCAAATCAAGGCTGATGACGGAGTGTGTCAAGGCGCCTGATGAGATATAATTAACGCCTGTTAAAGCGATTTCTCTTAAATTTTGAAGCGTTACGCCGCCAGATGCTTCTACTTCAAATGACCCATTGACTATTTTAACGGCTTCTTTCATCAACGAAGGAGCGAAATTGTCGAGCATGATGCGGGTCACAATGCCTTTTCCTGCGGTCATAGTTGCTTGCAATTCTTCTAAATTTCTAACTTCGACGGTCACACCATAGTCAGATACTGAGGGGTGCGTTTTTTTATAATCTGCAATTTTTTGAATCGCTTGTGCGACGCTGCCACCGTTGGCATCGGTATGATTGTCTTTTATCATAAACCAATCGTACAAACCATGCCGATAGTTTTCGCAACCACCGATTTTAACCGCCCATTTTTCAAGATGCCGAATCAAAGGCGTTGTTTTACGTGTATCAAGGATTTTGACGTTCAAATCTGCCACCGCATCGGCATAAGTACGGCTCATAGTCGCAATACCACTCATGCGTTGCATCGTATTTAAAACCAACCGTTCGGCTTTCAAAAGAGCTTGTGTACCACATTCGACTTCAAAAGCAATGTCGCCAATAGCCATTTTATCACCGTCTTGCTTGAAAATAGACATTTTTACTGAGGGGTCGCATTTTTTGAAAATCAATTGCGCCAACTCAATACCTGCCAAAATGCCATTTGCTTTGACTTTTAAAACGGCTTTGTCGCACTTGTCCGCAGGAATTGTAGCGAGTGCGGTCACATCGCCTTCATGCACGTCTTCCCAAAGGGCTTGTTCGATGAATTGGTCAAGAAGTTTATAATCAGGTTTAAAAGAGCTCATAAATCAACTAAGTAGTTAAAAGGATTAGATATAGATGATGTCCTGAATTTTCATTTCATTATTTTTTAACAAATATAACGGTTTTTAGAAAGAAAAAGGAACAAGTTATTCATCAAACGACTATTTTTTTGCTTCAAAATGAGGACAATTGCAGCTTTTTTTGAACATACCACAGCCGCTTGACGAAAGGGCAACAAGTGAAAGTAGGGCAAACCCTAAAATGAATTTTTTCATTGCATTTTAATTTTTAACAAAGAATAACAATTAGCTTTGTAACGATGAAATTATAATATGAATATTTTGTCATTCTGAACGCAGTGAAAGAATCTATATAAAACTTTCATTTTCAATTGTTTATACAGATTCTTTCACTGCGTTCAGAATGACAAAAGTTACAATGTTATTGACACGTTACTTTGCAACTTAAACGCCTTTTTTGCCCAATCATTTTATATTTCAAGTGAAATTGGTTTACATAAAAGTAATGCAGCAACGCTGTGATTTTTAATTCTATGAATTATCCATTATCCATTATCAACTATCCATTAAGTTGAAGCTACCTAAAAAAATACTCGTCGCACCCTTGAATTGGGGCTTAGGTCATGCCACACGTTGTATGCCGATTATTGATGAACTGCGCCGACAAGGGGCAGAAGTCATTTTAGCATCGGACGGTGCCGCTTATGATTTGTTGAAACAGGAATATCCAGATTTGACGATTCACAAACTGCCCGCTTACAATATTCGCTATCCGTTTCGCTCCATGATGTTGTCTATGGCATTTCAAATGCCAAAGATACTGAGGGGGGCAATAGGAGAGCATTTTTGGTTGAAAAACTTTCTAAAAACAACGGCTGTTGATGTCGTTATTTCAGACAATCGGTTTGGGTTTTATAATCGAAAAATCTATTCGATTTTTATGACGCATCAAGTAAATATTTTAATACCATTTCGTCCTTTTCAACCGATTGTGAATACGGTTAATCAGTTTTTTATTAAAAAATTTGATGAATGTTGGATTCCTGACCTCGAAAATACGCCTAATTTAGCAGGTGAATTGTCGCATGGTCGTTTTTCTAAAAATTTGAAAATCAAATACTTAGGTGTTTTAAGTCGGTTTGGAAGTAAAAACGTCGGCGAGGTTTCAAACCTCGCCGACGTTGAAGATAGCGTTGACAATAGTATAAAAAAATACAAAGCCGCTTTCATCCTTTCAGGTCCAGAACCACAACGTTCTATATTTGAAAAAAAAATCAGACAACAACTGAATGAATTTAAGAATCTCAAAGAAACTTATCTACTTGTTCGTGGCACTCATATTGAAATGAATCCCAATGTTGAACACTTGCCAAACCTCGAAATCCACGATGTTTTAACCAGCAATTTATTAAACAAAAAAATAATGGAAAGTGAAGTCATCATTTGCCGAAGTGGTTACAGTTCCATCATGGATTTGGTTTATTTACAAAAAGCGGCTGTGCTTATTCCAACACCAGGACAGACAGAGCAGGAGTATTTAGCCAAAGAATTGATGCAACAAAACCAGTTTTTCAGCCAATCACAAGACGATTTCGATATACAAACGGCTTTAAAGTCATATAAAAACTATAAAAATTTTACCGATTTAGATATGAGCAAAAACACATTAAAGGAAATTGTCGCCGAATTATAGGAATTTTGATACTTTTACATCTGTTTGGTGAACAAAACGACTTACGGCTACGAACTCTATATTTACGACAATATTTATGCTGACATTTTTCCGTACAAATCAACAATTTCTCAACGTCCTGTTGCTTTTTTACCTTGCGATTATGCGGGCCAGTACGTTTATGCACACTTCCAATATCGTACCACGTGAACAAGGCATATTGACCGATTGGGTTTATGCTTTTTTTCCCCCCCTCAGTATGTCGGGAGCTATTTTTGCTTTTTTGCTCATATTTTTTCAAGCGACAGCTATCAATCAGATCATTGCACGTTATCGGGTTGCGACTGAAGTATCCTTACTACCGGGTGTTTTTTATTGCTTTTTCACGAGCATGATGCCTGATTTTCTTCCGTTATCGTCCATTATATTAGCCAATACATTTTTGATTTTAGCTTTGTACAATCTTTTTGATACGTACAAAAATAATTATGTGGCGGGTAGGATTTTTGATGCAGGTTTATGGCTGGGCGTGGCAAGTCTTTTCCATTTTTCGTATATTTTCTTAGTTTTTTGGGGTATAATATGTCTCGGTATACTGAGGGGTATTCGTTTTAAGGAATTTTTTATGTTACTTATCGGTCTTATTGTTCCCGTTTTCTTGGTCGGTGTTTATTGCTTTTGGGTAGATAAAATAACTCTTTTTGCAGAACATTTCTACAAAAACACAGGGCTTATGAGTTTTGTCCCTTACCACAGCTCTATGATTTATGTGAAAATAGGTATAACAGCTTTGCTTTTAATGTTGACTATTGTATCAAGTTCACAGTTTTTCAGTCGGCGTAATATGACGGCACAAAAATATATAAGTATGCTCTATTGGCTCATGCTGTTTTGTGGCTTAACAACGCTTACACAACACAGTATTGAATTAAACCAATTACTTATTCTCTCTATTCCGCTTAGTATTTTGCTGTCTATGACTTTCCAACGTATTCCATCTGCAATGTCAGAGGCTTTGCACATGTTATTGCTGATGGTTGCACTTATTTTGCAATTTGAATATTTGTTGATTTGATAACTAAACCAAGTCAAACAAATCCTTTACTCCAATCGTCCGCGCAACATTATAACCTTCGGCATAAGCTACGCCCATATAACGACCATAAACAGCATCTTTGCCACGAATAGAATCCAAAAAAGCGGGGCTTGAAATCGGGGTCATCGGTTCTGAACTATCGGCATTAAAAAACTGGCTTTTATACGCCATGATAAGTTCAAACTTTTTATCCACAAAATCCGAAATGTCAATAGCAAAATCGGGCTTCAAAGAACGGTCTTGAATGTAATGATAAACGACTTTTGGTCGCCATGCTTCTTGAAGTACCCCCTCAGTATCATGCGTCTCAATCTTAATTAAACCACTCAAAAAACAGGCTTCGGCAGTCAATTTTGCGGCACGTCCATGGTCGGGATGACGGTCTTCTATGGCATTGGCGAGGACAATTTCAGGACGATATTTCCTAAGAATACGTATGATTTTCAACAAATTATCTCTATTTTGAACAAAAAAGCCGTCTTCTAAGTCCAATTGTTCGCGTACCAATGCGCCCATCATTTCAGCCGCTGCCATCGCTTCCTGTGTGCGTATCGTTGCATTGCCGCGCGTACCCAATTCGCCGAGTGTCAAATCCAATAAACCAACGCTGTTGCCAAGTGAAATTTGGCGCAACAAAGTGCCCGCACACGACAATTCCACATCGTCAGGGTGAACGCCCACGGCAAGTATATCGAGTTTTATGTTATCTTTATGAGTCATCAAAAGTCTTTTTAGTCGTTAGAAAAGGACGGTTTCGTCGAAAGTTGAATAGAAAATGGAATGTTTTTTAGTGAAATATTGTTTTACAATGGTGTTGCAAAATTCTACAAACTTATTTGGTTTGTGTAATATATTCTTAAAAATAAAAATTTAAAACTAAAATGACCTATCAAACAGACTCTTTGCCTAACTCAATGCCCGTTGCTCAAAAGCCTGATTTTTTTCGTGATTTCACCGATGGCATCATCAGCTACGGAAAAGCCTATCGGTTAATGTCGCAGCATAAATTGTGGTATTATATGGTTGTGCCGGGCATTGCGAGCGTCATTTTGGGCTTATCTATCATTTATTCAGCCTATCTTTTGTCCGATAATGTCACGGCTTTATTAACGGCGGTCTATCCTGAAACATGGTGGGGTGCGAGTATTGTAGCGAATATTGCGGCTGTTTTTAGTTGGATTCTGTTGGGTATTACAGGCATTTTGGGCTATCGCATCATTTTGATGGCATTGGTTTCACCTTTTATGTCTCCTTTGGCGGCACGTATTCAATCCGAAATCACAGGCGTTCCTGTTTATGACCCGCCGTTCCTTTCGTTCACAAATTTCCGCTTGTTACTGAGGGGGGCTGCTTTGAGTCTGCGTAACATTTTGAAAGAGTTGTGGTATGTCGTTTGGCTGCTTATTTTGGGTTTGATACCTGTTATTGGTTGGTTTTCAGCGATTGCGATTTTCTTTGTCCAATCCTTTTATTCAGGTTTTGGCAACTTGGATTATTCCCTTGAAAAATACTATGGCATTGCTGAAAGTAAAAGATTTGCTGCCCGTTATCGTTGGTTAGCCGTTGGCAATGGGGCTGCTTTTTTAATCTTATTGGCTGTGCCGATTGTCGGTTTTTTTGTTGCTCCTGCGCTTTCAGTGGCTGCTGCAACAGTGGAAAGTGTGAAACGCATTGATGCGCCGTTGAAAAATATACAACAATTAGAAGAGTTTATTTAGTCTGTAACGCACCTTTTTTTGTCATTCTGAACGCAGTGAAAGAATCTAAATGCTTGAAAATAAATCATTTAGCTTCTTTCACTGCGTTCAGAATGACAAAAATTTAATACGTCGAATTAGAACTCCACCCATCAAAGGGTGGAAAATGCCGCATAAAGGCTTCATGTTCAAGGCGGCAGCGTTCTTCTTCTTGTTCCATTAAAATCTGTTGTTTTGTTTTATCAAAAACATTAGGAGAGAAAAAAGCGATTTTTGACTCATTAGATACTGAGGGGGTCTCAAATTCGTCGTGTTCAACTTCTTCTTTATAAAAATAGGCGGCTATTATGCCGATGATGCCGCCGATGAGGTGGCTTTCCCAACTGATATGGCGCTGCAAAATTTCTGTTGTTGGCAACACACCTGTAAACATACCGCTATATAAAGTGACGATTATGAGTGCCAAAATGATGCTGCGTAGGCTGCGTCTAAAGATACCCGTCCAAAATATAAACGACACCAAACCATATACCACATAGCTCAAACCAATGTGAAACACACCTGATCGAGCAAAAAGCCAAACGCAAAAACCTGTGACTAAATAAATAACTACAAAAGAACGCAAGGCAACACGTGGAAAAAAGTAAATAATCATCGTCGCACATACAAGGAAAGGAACAGAATTTGACGCCAAATGCTCCCAATTGCTGTGCAACAAAGGGGCAAAAAGGATGCCACGCAAACCAAAAGCCTCGCGTGCATATATGCCCCACCAGCCCAAATCGAGATGGGTAATGGTTTGAAATATATGAATCAACCAAATGATTGCCGTGAAATACAAAGGGAATTTAAGACTATCCCAAAATGATATGTGTTGTGACTTTTGGTCATATTGTACTTGTTCGAAATAATGACGCTCCATTGGACTTGATATTTTACCATAAAAATAAAAAACGTCGGTGAATGTTGGGCTCACCGACGTTTTTGTAAACGTTATTTTATAAAAAATGGTTGTACAAATAGAAGTATTAAGCCGATTATTTTGACAGCGATTGGCATTTCTGTGCCGCTTCAGTGGCTTTCGGATTGTGCGCACCGTCATATGCATCTGCTAATAAACAATACAATTTACCGTTATTTGGCTCTTTTGTTATCACTTTTTCAAGACGCGCAATGGCTTTGTCGTACTGTCCTGTTTTGATTGCCAGCCGTGCTAATTGTGCATTAACGGCTACATTTTCAGGATTTTGTGCGTCCAATTCTCGTAGCAACAAGATACCTTTCATCGGATTGTCTTTCGGTGGATTCTCCGTGTAACACAACGCCAAATTGATGCGATGTTCCAATTTTGTTGGATTCAAAGACGCAGCATTTTGAAAGGCTTTAACGGCTTGATTGGCGCAAAAATCACGCAACGGCATATCTTCTGCTTTTTGCAAAGCGAGGTAATAATTCGCTCCTGCAATAGACCAAGCTTCGTCTGTTTTATCCAATTCAGCGACTTGTTCAGCATAGTGTGCCGCAACTTCTTCATGCCCCGCATTATGCCAAGCGGCGGATAGTTGCTTCAATACTGAGGGGTCTTTTGCTGACTCACTTTTTTGTGTAAGTAACTGTATTTCAGTCGCTTGTGTCGGATTCAAGCCTTTGTTTGCTTCTTTGATGACGGTTGCCATGTCGAGAGTCGCACCTGTGAGCGCACGAGCTGTTTCGAAGGTTTTTTGTTCCTTCGATTGGACATCACAACCAAAATAAAGAATGAAAAACAAGGCGACCGCAGAAGCGATAAGGGTGATTTGCTGTCTGTTCATTTTTGTGAATTTATGATTTCAGGATTCTAAAACGGAATTTTAAACAAACCCACGTATCGGATACCTCAAAGGTATCCGATACGTGGATTAATTCCGTTTTAGAATCTTGAAAAAGCATCTTTATTCTTCGCCTTTATCGTCTGGCAAAGAATGAACGCTGGTTTTCACATGCTCTGTGAAAATTTTGGCAGGTTTGAAAGCAGGAATATAATGTTCAGGAATCTGAACGGTTTTATTGCGCTTAATATTCCGTCCTGTTTTAGCCGCCCGTTTTTTAATAACGAACGAGCCGAAGCCACGAATATAGACGTTTTCACCGTTGCCCATTGTTTCGCGGACTTCGTTGAAGAAAGTTTCCAAAGAGACCAATACGTCCACCTTGGCAAGACCTGTTTTTTCTGAAATGGCTGCTACTATATCAGCTTTTCTCATTATGAATTGATTTAGAATGAGTTATGAATTATGTTCTTGCTATCCTTTCGTTTTGTCAAAAGTGGGGCAAATCTCTGTTTTTTATTCTGTATTAAGAAGCCCTTTTAGAAAGTTTTTTATAAAAATGATGATTTTATTAAACTTACGTCTCTGAAAATCAATACTTTATACGAGGAGATAATCAAATTGTTTGCCAAACTTATTTTTTTTAAGAAATATTATACACAAACAATTTCCGAAAACATGTAAAATGCCCCAATTCGCCTTTTATTGGGTATTAAAAAATCATTAAGTATAAACGATTTCTTAAAAGATAGAACGAAAATACGAGTATAGAATTGATTTTCAATAGTTTACATAAAAAAAGTTTAATTTTTTTTTTTTCTCCTTTTGTCTCAAAGGGGTTTTACTATCTTTGCCGTTCTTTCAAAAGCAAAACAAAGGTGTTTTTTTATGATGCCTTTTCTTTTTTTCTTTTCGATTCTTAAATTCCTTATAATATGCTGCTTTCAATGACAGGTTACGGGCGTTCAACACGCTCTTTTGGTGATAAAACAGTGACGATTGAAATTCGTGCCTTGAACTCTAAAATGACGGATATGCGCTTTAAAATGCCGTCAAATTACAAAGAAAAAGAAATTGAACTCCGCCGTATTCTTACGGAAAAAGCGGAACGTGGTAAAATTGATATGAGTATTTACGTGCGTTCAATGACGGGCGAAGACGATTTTGTCTTGAATCACGACTTGTTCAGACGTTATTATAAGGAGTTGTCACAACTCAAAACGGAATTAGGCATTGAGCATGGCGATGTTTTGCAAGCCATTTTGCGATTGCCAAATGTCTTGGGTTCTGATGAAGATTCAGTGCAAGAGGAACAATGGAAAGCGACACTTGAAGCCATCCATGAAGCTCTCGTGGACTTCACAAACTTCCGTCTTACTGAGGGGGGGGCTATGGAAGAGGATTTGAGGTTTCGGGTTGAGAATATTGCACATCTATTGACGGAAGTTGAACCTTATGAAACGGAGCGTATTGTAAAATTACGGCAGCGCATGAAGCAAAATCTCGATGAATTTATGGGGAAAGAAAATGTTGATAAAAACCGTTTCGAGCAAGAAGTCCTTTTTTATCTTGAAAAAATTGATGTAACAGAGGAAAAAGTGCGGTTAAGTCAACATTGTCGTTATTTTTTAGAGACATTAAACGATGCTAAAAGTACATCGAAAGGCAAAACGTTGAATTTTATAACGCAGGAAATCGGGCGTGAAATCAATACGTTGGGTTCAAAAGCTTATTCATCGCATATTCAACACCTTGTTGTTAAAATGAAAGATGAATTGGAAAAAATGAAAGAATTGATAGCGAATCTCGTTTAATCGTTATTAGTTAGATGTTATATTTATTGTTATGGAAAAATTAATCATTGTTGCAGCACCATCCGGTGCGGGTAAAACGACTATTGTTCATCACCTTTTAAGGAAGTTTCCCGAATTGGCTTTTTCCGTTTCGGCGACCAATCGTGCGCGCCGTGACCATGAAATAGACGGTGTAGATTACTATTTTTTGTCAACCGATGACTTTAAACGGCGTGTGACTGAGGGGGCATTTTTGGAATACGAAGAAGTGTATGATGACCAATTTTATGGCACTTTGAAAAGCGAAATTGAGCGTTTGTGGGATTTGGGCAAGTGCGTTATTTTTGATGTGGATGTAAAAGGTGCGACAAGCATAAAAAAAGTGTATCCCGATGAATCGTTGACTATTTTTATCAAACCACCTTCAAAAGAAATTTTGTTTGAACGTTTGAAAAATCGCAAAACTGAGACGACTGAAAGTCTTAAAAAACGCGTTGCAAGGGTGACAGAGGAACTAAAATATGAAGACCGTTTCGATAAAGTTGTCATGAATGATGACCTCGAACATGCTTTTTTTGAAGCAGAAAAGGTTGTAAGAGATTTTATTTCTAATAAAAATGTCCTTGTCACAAGTAAATAATTAGATGGTCATTTTGTCATTCTGAACGCAGTGAAAGAATCTATATAAAACTTTCAGTTTCAATTGTTTATACAGATTCTTTCACTGCGTCCAGAGTGACAAAAAAGGACGTAATTATTTATATGTCGCCTTGTTTAAGTCTCTTTTTTCATTAAAAAACTCAAAAACTAAAGCCACCCAATACGCAAAACTGCTCCGCATCAGCCTTATGCGATTTCAAAAAAAAACCCACATGCCCTTGCATTTTTGACCGCCCAATCGTCGGTGAATACAATCTAAGACCTATTCGATTGAACCACATACTTTGAATTGAATAGTAACGATGCAGATAAAAACCCGATTGCAGCACCACCGCAACCTGTCCAAAAAGAAATTCATCGCCTACCAAAATGCCCCAACGACTGCCTGCTTTTGAAGCTTCTTGCTTTGTCGTAAACTCACCTGATGCCAAACCAAATTCAGCAACAACTCTGTTTTGTTCATATTGAACACCCAAAGACAATAAATTGACTTGATTTAAAGGACGAACAAGGGAAAATGCCATCGTATAAATCGGATATTTCGGTCCACGAGGCGCGCTCGAAGCACTCAAACCTAAGCCTGAAAAGACATTAATACCCCATTTTTTATTCGCTTTTGAAGAACTGTCACGATGTATATAACCCTCAGTATTTAGAGGATTTGGAGTCCATTTTGTACCCAAATTCAATGCGGGAATATTAAAACCATAATTAGGCAAACGAGCCGTACCATTTGAAAAATGGGTAAAACTAAAACCCATTTGCGCAGACCAATGCGTTGATAACCTCTTTTCAAATCGCACTTTTAAGTCAGTCACATTGTTCAAGGCTGAACCAACGGCATTGTTTATCGGGTTTGTAAATTGGTCATAATGACGTGTCAAATAAGCCAAACCCCAACCAAACTGTATGTAAGAATCAAATAATTTATTTTTCTTTAAAACACGAATATCAAGGCTTGGATAAACGGCAAAGGCATCGCCAAACAGCTTTTTATCGCCTAAATCATAATGCAAAAAACTGAGACTAAAAGACGGGTAGCCGTGCCATTCATGCCAAACTTTTTGACCATAGGTTTGCCAATTTAGATGAATTTCGTTGCCGATACTGAGGGGGGGGGATTGGAACAAAAGTTTAGGTGTATGTTTCGCAATACGTCCAAAATGAAGGCTGGGTTCTATTGAAAAACCTTTGGGTTGTTGAGCATTAGTATTGATAGTCAATAGGTTAAGAAGGATAAATGTGATGAGCAAACGGATTTGGGGAACGCATACGTTCGGGAAACTTTCAAAGTTCCCCGAACGTAAACCCCTTCTAAAAGTAACTCTAATCATCATATCAAAAATTGACCATTGCGATAAATGACTTCACCATCAGCAATCACTTCACCACCTTGTCGCATATCTGTAATCATATCCCAATGCACTGATGACTGATTTTTGCCACCTGTTTGAAGGTACGATTGACCAATTGCCATGTGGATTGAGCCGCCAATTTTTTCATCAAAAAGAATGTTTTTGGTCATTTGGGTAATGCTGTAATTCGTTCCAATTGCCGCTTCTCCGAACCGCCGCGTGCCTTGGATTTGGAATATTTTATCCAAATAATCCTGCCCACGTTGTGCTTCCCAACGCTCGATATAACCGTCTTTGACCCACAGCGTCACACCTTCAACTTCATGCCCGCCGTACAAGCAAGGATAGCTGAAATGCACAACGCCATTCACCGCATTTTCAACAGGCGAGGTATAAACTTCACCACTGGGCATATTAGTCTGTCCATCTGAATTCATCCAAATACGCCCTTCGGTAGAAAAGGTAATATCTGTTTTTTGGGCAACATAACGTACTGATTTGCAATTGTTTAAGTGGTCAACGATGCGCTGTTGCGACCTACGCACTTCTTGCCAAGCGGCTTGTGGATCAGGTTCAAAAAGTTTACACGCATTAAAAACAAAATGCTCATATTCTTCCAAACTCATACCCGCTTCCTGTGCCGATGCAGCCGTTGGATATTGGCAAATATTGCGTTTTAAAGATCGATTAGCGGTTCTTTCAAAGTAGATTTTAGTAATGTCTTTCGTTGCTTCGCCTCTTATTTTTGATTTTTCTGTATCATTATTGGCATCTTCACGAAGGTTGAAAGGTGCGCGAATGTGCAAATAGGCTTCAAATTCGGACATTGCCAAACGTTGAAACGGTGAAGCCGTTTTAAGTTGTGTGTCATTCGCTTCGTTCAAAAAAATGCGGTTGCGTTCTTGAAAAATGAAATCGGTTTCAACAAGGCTTGCACCTGCACGCAAGGCTTCACGATACACTTCACGGACAAGCGGTTCTGCAAGGGTCGTAG
Organism: Saprospiraceae bacterium; assembly: GCA_043772905.1. Taxonomy (GTDB): domain Bacteria; phylum Bacteroidota; class Bacteroidia; order Chitinophagales; family Saprospiraceae; genus JAAFJT01. Next base: position 13,789 of record JAYVFS010000334.1, read on the forward strand.
TTTGGATAAACAATCTGTCGCCTTCTTTGATGTCGAGGCAATAGTTGACGAGGAGTTTTGCGTATTTTTTAAGCATAATTCAATTTCTATTTGATTATTAAATCTTTTTGCATTTGTTGCCTTATTTCGTTAGCGATTTTTTTCATCGCTGCCGTGTGTCCTTCATCATAAAGATGTTTTATGGCGGCTTCGCCGTTCCAAATAGTGGGTTGTTCTGTTAAGGAATTATACGATTTTAGGTTAAAATAAAACGTAATGTCTCTAATTTTCTTTACTACATCGTCAACTAAATAAAAGTCACGCGTGCGTTTAATCTCAAAATTAATCGTCAATAAATAGTCAGGTTTAAAACTTGTTTTCAATTTTTCAAAATCAGCTAAATCACTTGCTTCATTTTGCCGAATATTGATACGTTCTGAGATAACTTTACAACCTACTAACTCAACATTTAGATGGTTTTTCAAAGAAATAAGTAGCTCTCTTGTCGCAGAACTATCATAAGTGACTATCAAAACCCGCTTTTCGGTCAGATTGGGATTAGAAATTGGTTCGGATACTATGTTTATTTTTGTGTTAGGTGCCGCAATAGAATGTATCATTAATGTTTGACAAGAGCCAAACAATAGAATCCCTAATGTCATTATGATATTTATACTGAGGGGGTATAAAAAAACCTTTTTCATGTAAATGTTTTTTTTGAAAACACGATGTTTGTTAATAATTAGGCACTGTCTGCATCATAATCTCTTGCTCGCGGACAGCTACAAGCGAGTCAACAAGAAGTTTTCGAATTGCATCAGAACTGTCTTTGCATCGTTTATCCAATTCAATCGTTAGGCTTTTTATGGCATTTCCCGATAATGTATCAATCGCTATACGGTCATCTCCATTGAGTTTGACCCCCTCTGTATGGCAGGCGGTAAAAAGCAAAAGGCAAAGAGCAAGGGGCAAAGAGCTATTTTTTAAAAAATTATTTTTCATATTTTATTGATAGTCAATTGTTTAAAAATAAATTAAATTTAAGTGCTTTGAAAGCTGTCGCTCATTTTGTCTTGATTTAAAAACAAACAAACGAAAAAAACATAGAACGACAAACTAAAAGTTCCTTCAAAAGGTATATCGGTCATACAGAAAACAAATATTAAAACGTGAAGGCTTAAAAATGTAAAATTTTTAAACCGCTGTTTTTCTAATAAAGGTATAACGAAACTGATAAGAGATATAGCCAACCCAATGATACCTAAACCCATAGCCGTCAAAAGCCATTGGTTGTGCGGCATTTTAGGGTCGAGTTGTGGATAATTTTGTTCATAAAGACGTTTCATCTCTTGCTCAATATCGCCAAAACCGACACCTAATATTTTATTTTCTGAAAAAATTTGACTGCCTATTTTGAGTGACACAAGCCGTTCAGAATCCGATTTTGCGGAAGGGTCGCCCATTTGATATTGTTCAAAATCCCAAATCGCATAATGGACACGTTGTTGAAAACTGGGCAGAAATTGATAGGAAAGGTAAGGAATTAAAGCCAAAACAAGCAATCCCGTAACACCAACAATATAACGGCGGCTTTGAAAAATAAAAAGCACCCCCCTCAGTATCAAGCACAAATAAAGCGCAATGAGACCTGTTCGTACAGCAATAATGTGTAATCCAACGAATATAAAAACGCTTAAAGCAGCTATCACATTCTTTTCCCATTTATATTTTATAAAAAAAGAAGAACGCCACAACTCCACGCCGACCAAACAAGCAAACGCAGCCATGACGCTAAATATGATGTGTTCTTTTAAAAAAGGCATAGAGATACCTTGACCCATTTTTTTTGTAATATCCTCAAAGTTCAAGGCATAATTGGTCAATACCAAAGCCATATTAACTGAAATAACGATTGAAAAGAAAAAAAGAAGGCTTTGTAACTGCCGTTTACTAATGGTTGGTATTTGACTAAAAGCAAAAGGGAGTAGTAAAAAGGGCAGTCTTAATTGTACTCGACTCAACCAATAAGGCAAATTTTCAGACCAAAAGCCACTTAGTAATACGAGTAAAAAAGGAATGGTTAGGGCTAAAAGAGAGTTGTTTTTTGTAAATTTGGAAAAATACTGAGGGGGGCATTGCCAATGCCAAAATTGTAAATATTCAAAAATCCATTGAAAAAGAGTCATTTTACTATCTTTTCCCTTGGAAATCTCAAAAAGTGCCACGATGAAGATAGCTCCCAAACTGAATGATAGCAAAAAACGTGACCACACGAGCGACTGAATCAGCACGATGCACCAAAAAAGAAAGAACTCTATCCGATTTATTTTAATCACTGATTGAAACTGATTTGTATGATTTTTTTACTATCTGAATAATTGTCTAAAGTATGCCGTATGGAATTTTGAAATTTTGGAATTTAGAATTTAAAAACCGTAGTTTTGCGCTTCTCATTTTCAAAAAAACATTCAATCAGACAGTTATTCATTATGTCAGTAGAAATTTTTGCAAAAGTACAACAACTCATCGAAGAAATAGAAGCCATAAAGCCGGCAACGAAAGAAGATATTGAACAATTTCGTTTGCGGTATATCGGCACTAAAAACATCATCAAACCGCTTTTTGGCGAGATTGTGAATGTTGAAAATACACGTAAGAAAGAGTACGGTCAATTATGCAATGCTGCCAAAACGGCTGCGGAAACGAAATTCGCTGCTTTGCAAGAATGGCTTGAAACCCAAGCAGACTCTGCTGATGCGACTGCGATTGACTTGACGGCTCCGGGCGACCCATTCCCTGTGGGCAGCCGTCACCCTGTTTCGATTGTGATGAATCGGATTATTGATATTTTTGGACGCATCGGTTTTTCAGTCGTTGAAGGACCTGAAATTGAGACAGATTGGTATAATTTTACTGCGATGAACACGCCTGAAGACCATCCTGCACGCGATATGCAAGATACTTTTTACATTCAAGACTCGAAAACATGGCTTTTGCGGACGCATACATCGCCAGTACAAGCGCGGGTGATGGAAAAAACGAAGCCGCCGATTCGCATCATTGCGCCAGGTCGAGTGTATCGGAATGAGACGATTTCGGCACGCAGCCATGCCCAATTTCATCAAGTTGAAGGTTTGTATATTGATGAAAATGTGTCGTTTGCAGATTTGAAACAGACTTTGATGTTTTTTGCACAAGAGATGTTTGGTGCAGCAAAAATCCGTTTGCGCCCTTCATTTTTCCCTTTCACAGAGCCTTCTGCGGAAATGGACGTCTGGTTAGGCACAGATACGCCTGAAAATGCACGATTGACAAAGGGCACAGGTTGGCTCGAAATTTTGGGCTGCGGTATGGTTGACCCACAAGTTTTGGAGAATTGTGGCATTGATTCTAAGAAATACACAGGTTTTGCCTTCGGTATGGGCATCGAACGTCAAGCATTGCGTTTGTTTTCGATTCCTGATATTCGCTTATTGTTTGAAAGTGATGTGCGGTTTTTGAAGCAGTTTGCGGCGGCGATTTGATTTTTTAAGATATAAAGAAAAAAGACGTTAAGACTTCCGAAAGGTATCTTAACGTCTTTTTTCTTTATATCTAACAGTCTTAAAAGATAGCTACATCAAAAAACCATCAGTCGCCAAAATCGGTTTCGGAATATCACTATCATTTATCATTTCCCGCAAATCAATCTCAATACCTCTGGCAATAGAGCTGATTGGCACGTCATTGTAAGTGCCTTCAAAAGGGTTTTCGGAATAATCTCCAATTTTTTCCATTAGAAAAAACACCCAAGTAATAAGTGCAGAAAAAGGAATTGTTAACCAAATACTATGTGTTTTGGCTTCATCGGTAAAGATACTGAGCATACCAAAAGGAATAACTAAGGCAAAAACAAGAGAAGTCCAATACGCCACAGACGCATACTGACGGGGAAAAGGGAAGTTTTTTATCCTTTCGCTGCGTCCTTGGTCGTCGTAAAAAGTACCTAATAATTTGTGAAATTCAATATGCTGAAAATCATTAAAGTAGTTTTGATTTCTAAGTGTTTGCAGTTCTTTGGCTTGGGCAGCCAGTATTTGGGTTGCCATATTTGATTTGAGTTTATGCGTTTTAAACTCTGTTTCAGATATAAGGTACATCAATTCATCGTCCAATTTGTTGAAATATTCTTCGCAGATATTGGGTATATACAAACCGTTGACCCTATCCTCTTTGTGTTCCCATTCTTTGAGCAAACGCAATTGGTATCTCAAGGCAGTTAACCAAGCAATATGACGATAAATCAACCTTTTTTTGATGGTTTCGGCATTGTCTCCTTGTATAAACGAAATCGTGGCGATGCCAAAAGTGCGACTATTATTGACGATACCACCCCAAATTTTTCGGGCTTCCCATGTTCTATCATAAGAACTGTTGTTTTTGAAACCTAAATAAAATGCAACTGTAATGCCCAAAACACTGAGGGGTTGCCATGGCAGAGAAATGTCTATTTCTGTAACATAATGACTCGCTGTGATGATGAATGCGTAAAGAAACGCATAAATAAAAGGCTTTTTAGACCAGTTAAACATCATCCAAAATCCGTATTTTCTTTTCGTGTACATTTTTGTTCAAATTTTGGTTTTAAATATCATAAGTAGTTGATAATAGAAAAGGTGTCATTCCACAATTTATTGAAAATCAATGCGAAATTATTTCTTTTGCGCTAATTTAACCATAAAATAGGTCTCAAAAATGGTGAAAATGAAGTAAACGAGGAAAAAAGGGAGCGTGAAGTTTTTGGTTTCAGGGTGAAATATTTTTTTATAAATCAATAAAACAAAAACAGAAAGGAACATTTTGGCGAAGATGGTAATGATGATGAGATTGTGAAAAAGCAGCTTGTTTTCGCTGTTTGAAGCCCGTTGACCGAAAATAAACATGCCGATACTGAGGGGTACGAACAAGCCTAAACTCCACCATGTGACGCTGCTGTATTGGACAAAAGTGCCAAAAAACTGTTGTAAAATAAGGTTAAGTAGGACTACGAGAGCTGTTGTAGCGGCTAAAAGCGTTAAGAATTGGCGCAGATTCATAAAGTTGTTTAGTTCAAATTGTCATTCGTTTTGTATTTTGTTTGCATCACGGATGACCATATAAATGGACATACCAATGGCAAGCATAGACATAATGAGTAGAAAAACAGGCTTAGTCATGCCTGTTTTTCCATCTAACCATTTTCCAAACCAAGCACCGAGGGCAATGGTTACGCCCATTCTAAACGCAATATCGGTGTAGCGCAAAAGGGCTGTGGGCGACGAGCGTTTTTTCGGATTGTCTGGTTTATTGTTTTTTATGGACACCGTTAGCTTGTACTGTTTCTTCTTTGACAGGTTTATGTTGTTGTGGTTTCGTATCAGTTTTCATTTTACAAGTCACGTCAAAGATAGCACCAGGTGCGACTGATAATTTTGATGTTGTGACTTCCGCAACGATTTCTGCACTTTCTTTGACGCTCAATAATTCGCTTACTCGTAATTTGCCATAAAACTTACCTTCAATCACCGCATTTTGGCATTTAACTTCACCGTCAATCATGCCTGATGGTCCGATAATGACTTTTGCGCTGCACGTTAAAGTACCTTTAATCGTACCGTCAATGCGAATATCGCTTTCTGCGATTACCGAACCTTCGACTGTTGTGCCACGCACAAGGCTGTTGAGCGCATTGTCGCTTGATGACAATGTAGGTTTTACGCTTGATGTTTTAACTTCCTCTGTTGCTTTTTTGCTACCAAACATGGTTGTATTTTTATTTTTTTAGAATTAAATGCCTTGTATCACAAAGCATCTAATTCCTTTATTTTTTGATAATAAAAGATTTACGTCCCTCTTTTTTTTAATGTATTGTACCTGTGTGTAAATCGAAATCTAAGGTAGTCGTTTTTTAGCGAACAAAAAAACTTTGCTTTAAAATCTGTTTGTTTTCAATATTGAATTTTCACCAACCGCACACGCCGTCTATCATCGCTCGGCACAATGATTTCGTTGGCAGCAATTTGCATGGCATCGCGGAAACGTAGGAAAAGGTCTTGTCCTTGTGTATTCATGATGGCGTGTCGCTCGCCTTGTCCAGCACCGTTCAGCACAAATTCACTAACTGTTGTAGAGCGTTCAACTTCATCATTAAACAAAAAACGCAAGGCAGTTGGCGTCTTTGCTAAGAAATACGAAGAAAAACGGGCATCATCATCTTGTGAAATTTGTTTTTTATGAAAAATAGAACGCCATTGTGCCTCGCCTTGTGGAGAGATTGATAGAGCAAAAACATTCTCATAAAAATAATCCATTGCCAAACCTAAGGCTGCCGCACCGCCGCCTAAATAACGTCCCGTATTCATCACTGTTGGTGTGGAACGTCGCTCTACAATCTTTGCTTGTTCGATGATGGCGAGGATGCCGCCGTCAAGCCGATGAACGATGTCTTGTACTTTAAGGTCAACCAAACCCTTTGTATCCGTTATTTTTTTGCCCAAAAGGGCAGAAGCCAAATCATCGTCGAATGGATGAAGTGCAAAAGTGAACGTGCCACCCTCCAAATACTGAGGGGGTAGGCTGATGAAATAATGACCTTGTGCACGTATAAAATTTTTGGCAGAATAAAGCCCTGCTGCCACCAACTGCTTGTTGATATTGTCAAAACTAAATTTAACATCAAGGCTCACCATATCTGTAATGGGCAATGAAAAATTCTTTTGCCCTTCTTCTTTGCTGTATTTTGTAATGTCAAAACGATGTTTTTCACTATTAATACGGTTATCTTCTTCGGTAATTGAGTAAAATTCGGCATCATTATTAAAAATCATTTGTTCAAAACGGTCATATCTGTTCCAATCAGGTTTTACGTCTATGGTTTTATCCCATATTGGACGAAGCGAATCGAGGTTGATTGCCACAGCCTTGATGCGGTGGTTTTCGATGCTTTCGTAAATCAAAATAGATTTTTTATCTTCAGAATAAAGTAATTCTAATTTTGGCGATGTAAATTCTTTACCCCAATCATAAACCGTTACCGAGTCCAACAACTTAGCCTGTCCGTCGTATTTGTGAATTTTTATATAGTTGTGATTTTTCTTCCGATATTGATAAATGAGGTTGAAATCCTGTCGTGTACCTAAAACTTCAAGGATAGTTGAGGAATTTTTGCGGTCAGGTTCTAACTCTCGTTCCCACATTTTGTGCATTTTATTGTCAAAAGCTTTCAATTTTACTTCTCTATCGTCGAGTAGAAAAAACAATAGGCGGTCATTGTATTTGCCGATTATGCCATAACCGTCGGCGCCACCAAAAGAAATTTCTTCAGACATGCTCAATGTCTGTGCCGTTGCGATGAGGCTTTGAAATATAATAAGGAGTGTTAATAGTTTTTTCATTTTTCAATATTTTGTCGGTGGTTTAATGACTTGACCTTCGAGATAAAGTTATATAAATTTTGGAAGTCAAACGTAAAAAAAAACTGTCTGAAAGTAAACAACTTTCAGACAGTTTTGGGCAAAACGCTTAGAATTTAACGATTTATTAAGTGTTAAACGCTTAAATAGGACATCAGTGATTCATAATGTTCTTGCAAAGAGTCAATATATTCAGACTCGCTGAAAGAAGCTTTGATTTCATAATCGAAACGGCTGAAACTTTGCAAAATTTTTGAAATATCAGAACGATTCAGTTTTAAAGTAATATCTAATTCGGTTGAGTCAGGCATGGAGGTGATAAAAGAGTTGAGTATAATCGCATTTTCGGACTCAACAATACGTGCAATTTGCGACAAAGAATAATTGTAACGATTGACTGTCAAGACGATAACGCTGCCATGTTCATCAAAAGACGCACTGCCCGCAAAAAATTTGAGTAAATCTTCAAGCGTCACAACACCCATGTAATTATGCTGTTTATCAACGACAGGTATCAAAGTAAGGCGATATTCGTTGAGCAAACGCATGATGTCGTAAATGTGGTTGCGTTCATAAACAAACGGATGAGCCATTTTGAGTTCATAAGAGCCGATGGAATCTTGTGCGTCGAATTCAAAAATTTCATCTTCTGAAATCAGACCTAAAAGTTGTGTTCCATTGACAATTGGTAAGTGGCGGACGTGGAAATCGCTCATCATTGCCAACGCATCTTCGCCCGTATCCGATGTCCGCAGAGGGACAATTTCTTCTGAAATTAAATCTTTTACCATCATAGCCGTAAGTGTGTTTTGGTTAAAACTATAACGTTGTAGCTCCCTTAATAGTTCTTAGCGATTCGTTAAGTTTTGTTAAAGTAATGAGTATGATTCTTAACACGAGCAATTTCCACTTATTTTTCAATAAAGCAAAAATTTGTATGATTTATTTTTAACTACATTCAAAATTAGAACATTCTGCGGTAAAAACAATACCCAACAATATTAGATTTTGAGGTAAGTGTAAAAACTTATTCAAAATTTAACGTCATTCGTGTAGTTTTCTTGACATATCTGCAAATTCTTTTTCACTCAATAAGCCATTCTCCCGTCGTGCTGTTAGGTCTTTGAGTTGTTGCAAAATGTCGGAATGTTCCATGTCTTCGGTCATTTTAAACCCATTTCGAGCAAATATCTCAAATTCAGGCTGCACCCGCAAGTATGCCAACGCCTCGTGTGTCTTTATTTTGTCATAATCTTTAAAACCCAACTCTGTGGCTTTTTGAAGATGATAAAACGCCAATTCCTTTTGTTCCGTCAAGGAATAGCAACACGACAAATTCCAATGCACAGCCACATCTGCTGGATCAATAGCCAATGCCTTGCCAAAATCTTCTGTTGCGCCTTGATAATCGAAATCTTTGAATTTTGTCAGTGCCGATTGCTTCAAGCCCTCCTTTTGAGAAACGGAAGATTTTTCAGGCTTTTGATACTGACGGGGGGCTGTCGGGCGCATTCGAGCGCGAGCTTCTTTGTTTTGTTGTGCTGCTTGTTGTTCAGCACGCTGCTGCTCTTTTTGGTGCTCTCTCTGCTGCCTTATAGTATATTCACCTTGTTGACCTTGATTTTGTTGCTCACGCCACGCATCTTTATTGTATTTTTTGTTGAAATCATTATCACTTTTCGTTATCAACAAAATGAAATAAATAAAGCCTACAAAAGCAGCTATCTGTGGCTTTCCTGCAAAAAACGTGAGCATACACATAAAAACCCCTAAGCCGATGCGCCCCAAATAAAAGAATTGAACACCAAAAACACCTAAAATGAGCGAAAGTAAAGCCGCAGTTGTTTTATTTTTCATAAATAGAAAGTTTAGTCCGTTGAAATAAAAATCATAGTTCTGCCAAAAATAACACTTTTTTGATAGAAAAAGGCTCATAAGGGTTACACTTTTTCGACCAATTGAGGTCGTTATCCGTTAGTCGTATGAGTTATTGGTTATTAGGGATTGGTTATTGGTTAATTGGTCTAAACGAATAATCAATCCCCAATAACCAATCCCCAATCTCTAATTAACCAATAAGGAAGCAAAATAAAACCATGTTTTGTAAATTTGCATCTCTATTTAAAATCATTTGTCATTTTTAGAAAATAAAATCTTTTCAGCCGTTCCTACGTTTTAATATTATCAATGAACACCCCCCTCAGTATAATCACTAAAAAATTCCTTTTTTATATGAAAAAATTCCTTTTTTCCTTGGCTTTTATCGGCATTGCCTTCGCTCAATTACAAGCGAGTGTGATTTTATTGCCCATGGATTTGAAACAAAAAGAGCATCTTAAAGCCTACGGCATCACTTATATGGTGTTGGCAAAAGGCATTGAAGCGCATTGGCTTTTGAACTATCGGGGTGGCAGTTTTGCGTTTCCGCATCAGTTGGCTTTTGAAAAAGAATGTAAAACCCGTAACGTCACTTACGAAGTATTGAGCGATGCCCAATTTGCAGGTATTCAAAGAGAAATTGCGAATCCAGAGGTGAATATGGACGATATCAAACTTGAAGTTGCCCCTAAAATTGCCGTTTATACGCCTGATGTTGATGCGAAAGGCAATAAAGTTCAACCATGGGATGATGCCGTTACGATGGTTTTGACCTATGCCGAAATCCCCTACGATGTCGTTTATGACCGTGAAGTTGTTGACGGAAAATTGGGTTTATACGATTGGTTACACTTGCATCACGAGGATTTTACAGGTCAATATGGTAAATTTTACCGCAACTATGGTCATGCGCCATGGTATCGTGACAATCAGCGAAAAGCCGAAGAATTGTCGAAATCGCTTGGTTTTGCAAAGGTTTCGCAGTGTAAATTGGCTGTTGTAAAGCGTGTTAAGGATTTTGTCGTCGCTGGCGGCTTCATGTTTGCGATGTGTTCGGCAACCGATAGTTACGACATTGCGCTTGCTGCCGAAGGCGTGGATATTTGCGCCGCTATGTACGATGGTGACCCTGCAGACCCCAATGCACAAGAGAAATTAGATTATTCAAAAACCTTTGCGTTCAAAGACTTTCAACTCGTACGTGACCCAATGGAATATGAATTTTCAAGTATTGACAACAACTATGGTCGCCCTGCTTCACCTGAAACGGATTATTTTACGCTGTTCGATTTTTCTGCAAAATATGACCCGATTCCAGCCATGTTGACTCAATGTCATACCCGTACTGTCAAAGGTTTTATGGGTCAAACAACGGCTTTTGTGAAAAAATACATCAAAGACGATGTTTTAACTCTTGGCGAAAACAAGCCATACAATGAGGTGCGTTATTTACACGGCGTTCTTGGACAAGGCTTTTTCACATTCTACGGCGGTCACGACCCCGAAGACTATCGTCACTATGTCGAAGACCCTGAAACGGATTTGAGTCTTCACCCACAATCTCCTGGCTATCGCTTAATTTTGAACAATATTTTATTTCCTGCGGCTAAGAAAAAGCACCGCAAAACATAATATAGTTGATAATGAATAGTGGATAATGGATAATTTTATAACAATTATTCGTTATCCACTATCCATTATCCACTATCCACTAATAAATGACTTTTCACGCTAACGGAAAACTTTTACTCACAGGTGAATATTTCGTCCTTGACGGTGCGACAGCCTTAGCATTGCCTACGAAATTAGGACAATCGCTCACTATTGAACATGAACCAGAAATACATGGAAAAAGTATGTTTTGGTGTTCGGTTATGCCAGGCTCTCCTTGGTACAGTGCCTTGTTTCATATTCCAGGACTTTTTGTTAAAATATCAGATGGGACAGTTGATTTTAGCGATGGCTTAGTGAAGGCTTTCAAAGCCATTGAAAAACTTAATCCAGAATTTTGGGCAGACCAAAACGGCATGAGCGTATCCACTAATTTAGAATTTCCACACAATTGGGGCTTGGGTTCAAGTTCTACCTTAATATGGCTATTAGCAAAATGGGCAAATATTGACCCTTTTGCCTTAAATGACTTGACTTTTGGTGGTTCTGCCTACGATATTGCTTGTGCAGGGGCAAGTAAACCCATTTTTTTTGAGAGAAAAAATAACACACCTATATATACAGAAGTTGATTTCAAACCACCGTTTGCCGACAATCTCTATTTTGTTTTTTTAAATCAAAAGCAAAATTCAAGAGAAGGCATTGCGCGCTACCGCGAAAAAGCAAAAAATCTACCCCCTCAGTATTTTGATGATATCTTAACTTTGACAAACAGTTTTTACACTGCTACCGACTTATCCGATTTTGAAAAACTGATTGTAGAACATGAAAGTTTAGTCGCTTCGGTTATTGAACTACAAAGAGCTAAGTCCTTGTATTTCAATGATTTCTGGGGGGAAATAAAATCGCTCGGCGCATGGGGTGGTGATTTTGTACTCGCAACAAGCAACCTTTCTTTTGAGGCAACAAAACGCTATTTTGAAGAAAAAGGATTTAATACCCTATTGAAATACAATGACCTCATTCTCTGATTTTCGGACACGAATTTCACTAATTACACGAATTGTTTTTTGTCATCCTGCAAGGAACTCAATTCGTGTAATTAGTGAAATTCGTGTCAACCAACCTAACGAGGCACATCTATTTTTTTCACAATTTCATTAATCACATCTTTCGCATCGTAGCCTTCCATCTCACGTTCAGGTGTCAAAATAATGCGGTGATTTAAGACAGGGTAGGCGACATATTGTATGTCTTCTGGAATCACGAACTCACGTCCATTAATCGCTGCCATTGCCTTCGCTGCTTTCAGAATAGCCAACGATGCACGAGGCGAAGCACCCAAATATATATCGCCATTATTACGAGTATTATGCACTATCGCAGCGATATAATCCACCAATTCCTCTCTGATATGCACTTTTTCGACCAATGATTGACAGGCTTTGATTTGCTCACCCCTCAGGACAGGCATGACTTCTGCGGTTTTTACTTGCTTAAAATCCTCTTTGAAGCGGCGTAAAATCTGTTTTTCTTCCGCCAAACTCGGGTAATTGATATTGATTTTGAACAAAAAACGGTCAAGTTGTGCTTCGGGCAGCCTGTAAGTACCTTCTTGTTCAATCGGATTTTGTGTACCGATGACAAAAAATGGAAACGTCATTTTATGCGTTGTTCCGTCCACCGTCACTTGGCGTTCTTCCATGACTTCAAACAATGCGGCTTGCGTCTTGGCAGGTGCGCGGTTGATTTCATCAATCAACACAATATTTGAAAAAACAGGACCTGCGTTGAAGTAAAATTGCGACGTTTGGGCATTAAAAACCATCGTACCCATCACATCACTAGGCATCAAATCGGGCGTAAATTGGATACGGCTGAAACCCGCATCAATCGTTTTTGCTAACAGCTTGGCAGTCATTGTTTTAGCAATGCCTGGCACGCCTTCGAGCAAAACATGACCATCACACAACAAAGCAATGTTCAATAAATCCATCAATTCGTCTTGTCCAACGATGACTTTTGATAGTTCATTTTTGACAGCATCAACGGCATTGCGCACAGGCGTTAAGTCGAGACGGCTTTCGTAAAAGGTATTTTCGCCCCCCTCAGTATTTTGGGGTGTGAATTCGTGGTTTTCCATTTTTGGTGAATGAGTTTTTATTTTTTCCTAAAAATTTTACAATTCTAACTTCAGAAACCGCCCTGTATGACTCGTCGGGTGCGCCGCAACCTCCTCAGGCGTTCCCGCAACAATCACTTCGCCCCCTCTAAAACCGCCTTCCATACCCATATCAATCACATAGTCACCTACTTTTATCACGTCCATATTGTGTTCGATGACGATAACGGTATTGCCTTTGCCCACAAGCCTTTGCAAAACGACTAATAGGTGTTGAATATCCTCAAAATGCAGACCTGTTGTCGGTTCGTCCAAAATATACATCGTGTTGCCCGTGTCTTTTTTAGACAGTTCTTCCGCCAATTTAACACGCTGTGCTTCGCCACCTGATAGCGTTGTCGCTTGTTGACCGAGAGTGATATATCCCAAGCCAACATCCAACAAGGTCTTCATTTTTCGATAAATATTGGGAATGTTTTCAAAAAATTCAACGGCTTCTTCAACCGTCATATTCAGCACGTCGTTGATGGATTTGCCTTTGTACAAAACCTCCAAAGTCTCACGATTGTAGCGACGCCCCATACACGTTTCACATTCTACTTGAACATCGGGCAGAAAATTCATTTCAATTACCCGTTTGCCACCGCCTTCGCAGGTTATGCAACGTCCACCTTTCACATTAAAACTAAAACGCCCTGGCTTATAACCTCTGATTTTTGCCTCTGGCAGACTCGCAAATATATTTCTTATATCCGTAAAAACACCTGTATAAGTCGCTGGATTTGAACGTGGTGTGCGACCAATCGGCGACTGGTCAATTTCAATCACTTTATCCAAATGTCCCAAACCTTGCGCCTTGACATAAGGCATCGGTTTTTTAATAGAATTATAAAAATGCTGGCGCAAAATAGGGTACAAAGTGTCATTTATCAACGTTGATTTGCCGCTACCCGAAACGCCTGTCACCATCGTCAATGTGCCAAGTGGTATTTCGATGTTGACATTTTTCAAATTATTGCCCGTTGCCCCCCTCAGTATCAATTGCTTTCCGTTGCCTTTTCGACGTTCTTTCGGTACTTCAATACGCTGCACATTGTTCAAATATTCGGCTGTTAATGTCGAATTTTTGATAAATACGGAGGGGATGCCTTCGCCAACCAACTCGCCACCATGTTTCCCTGCGCCCGGTCCCAAGTCCATGAGATAGTCGGAAGCCATCATTATATCCTTGTCATGCTCGACGACAATGACCGAATTGCCAATGTCACGCAGTTGCCGCAAAGCCTCAATCAAGCGTTCATTGTCGCGCTGATGCAAGCCAATCGAAGGCTCGTCTAATATATACGTGATGCCTGTAAGTTGCGAACCGATTTGCGTTGCCAAACGAATACGTTGCGATTCACCGCCTGACAGCGTTCCCGCAGGGCGATTGAGCATCAAATAATCGAGTCCAACATTGAGTAAAAAGCCGATACGTAAGCGAATTTCTTTCAAAATATCCTTTGCAATCGTCTTTTGTTTTTCGGTCAAGTGGTTTTCTACGTCTTCAAACCATGCTGCTAAATCGGTCATATCCATCAACGACAACTGACCAATATTCTTTTCTACTAATTTATAACTCAATGATTCTCTTTTCAAACGGTAGCCGTTACATTCTGGACACGTGCCAACGGTCATAAAATCCTCTGCCCACGAAGCAATTTTTTCAGAACCTGTTTCCTCATACCATTTTTTCAACATCGGCACAAGCCCTGTGGAAGCGAGGTCGAAATAAACGATGTCCTGCTGCGGCACAACATTGGTAATTTTAACCGATTTATTTTCACCACCATACAAAATAACATTCATCGCTGTTTCTGGAATGTCTTTAACAGGCGTTGAAAACGTAAAATTATACCGTTTGGCAATTTGACGCAATTGTTGAAACATAGAGTTTTCACGCACATCGCCAAAAGGCACAATGCCCGTTTCGTTGATACTTTTCGTTTTATCGGGCATGACTTTTTCCATATCCACTTCTGCAACTTGCCCCAAACCTTTACAATGTGGGCATGAACCATAAGGCGAATTGAAGGAAAAAGTGTTTGGATTCGGCTCTTCGTAGGAAATACCTGACACAGGGTCCATTAAATGCTTAGAAAAAGTTACCATATTACCCCCCTCCCGATTTTCTCGGGATGTACCATCAGTATCAGACGTATTTTTCTCAACATCAATGACCATTGCGATGCCATTACCCATTTTCAAAGCTGTTCCCAAGGAAGAAACAAGGCGTTCACGTCTGTCATCGCCAATTTGCAAGCGGTCAATGACGACTTCTATATCATGCGTTTTGAATCGGTCAATTTGCAGGTTGGGTTCGAGGTCAATCATAATGCCGTCCACACGGACTTTTGTATAACCTTGTTTACGAATACTATCAAACAATTCGCGGTAATGACCTTTACGACCACGTACAAGTGGCGCAAGAATCATTATTTTTTTATCAAAAAACAGTTCAAAAATGCGGTTTTGGATTTGTTCTTCGGTGTATTTCACCATTTTTTCGCCTGTTTCGTAGGAATAGGCTTCGCCAATGCGGGCGTATAAAAGCCGCATAAAGTCATAAATTTCTGTAATTGTCCCAACGGTTGAACGTGGATTGCGCCCCACCGTTTTTTGTTCAATCGAAATAACAGGCGATAAACCTGTAATTTGCTCAACATCAGGACGTTCCATCGTGCCGATAAACTGACGGGCATAACTGGAAAAAGTTTCCATATACCGCCGTTGCCCTTCGGCATAAATTGTATCAAATGCCAACGACGATTTGCCCGAACCTGAAATGCCCGTAATAACCACCAATTGATGACGTGGAATACGCACACTGACATTTTTCAAATTATGCACCTTCGCACCGATGACTTCGATGTATTCTTGACCGTATATGGGATTGGATTCAGACGGAATCGTATTATCTGTTGGAGAGACGTTTGCTTTTTTAGCGGTCGCTTGCGCCGAGTTGTTCTTTTTTGACATAAAATTGGACGATTTTAGAAATGCAAATTTAGTCAAAAACGATTTGTTTTAAAAGGTTTGTTTGAAAATTGATAGAAAAATACTGAGGGGATTAAGCATCCAAATATTTTCCATCTGTTAAATTTTGAATTTTAGTTTTTAACAAGGTTTCAAATTTCTCTTGTTCGAGGTCACTTTTAAATACCCGTTTCGGTAGCATAATAGCTGCATTCGAAGTGATATAAAGCAGGTATAGATTAGCCGTCTGATCCCATTTTTTTATCGCATCCCATTGATATGTAGTTCCAGCTGTTGACGTTGTTGCTTGAACTTTATCTGTATCAACGGTCAAAGTTCGTTCTCCTAAAATCACTTCACGGTCTTGACTTTTGATGAGTTTAGCTCCTGTAAGTCTCCTAAATATGAAATACCATAGACCAACCATAATTGCAATTAGAAACAGCCAATTTAATAAAGGTCCAAGAAAACTCTTCTCTTCATTGTCTATTTCATTAGGAACATGGTTTGCCGTCCAATTATAAGCGTTAAACATAACAATTATAACAACAATAATTAAATATTTCAGATAGCTCTTAGAGAATGTTTTCTTGTAGAAGTTTTTGATATACTCTTGGTATTCTTTATCGGTGATTGAATAGGTAAAAGTCATAATTTAGAAGTATTTTAATTGAAAAAATTATTGTCAAATGCCGATTATCCTACGGTGAAATCCATATTTTAATACAAAATACTGAGGGGTATCATTAAGGTCGTAACCTTGATTATGATGAAGCCTTCGCTACATTTTTTCTTTTTGCACGGTTTTGCAATACTTTTTTCACTAAGTTTTCCTCATCTCTAATGACTCCTTGCAAGTAAAGTTGATAAGAATAACTCGCTAAATACATTCTTTGAACCGCTTCGTCAAGAGGGCGAACAGGTAAAACGATGATTGAATTGTATTTGTCGTTTACAAAACGAAAGTCTTCTTCATTCGATTCGTCACGAAAGCCGATTTGAGACAAAACTTTCATTAGCTCTCTATTCGTAACAGATTCTTCTACAAATATTTTTGATGGAGATGTCATGATTTTTATTTTAATAATTTTCGTAATTCTTGAACATTTTTTGAATTTAATACAGCTATTTTAGGGATATAGACTCTGACAAATTTACGGACATTTTTCAATTTTATTCTGTTTTCCTTAAAATATAGCTGTAAATCAATATAGTAGGCTATGTCTTCTTGTGCATCAAAAAGTATCAATAAAACTGGGTTTTTACTGTAAAGCCAAAGCTCTAAATCAGGACGGGATAAATCAAAAACCAAAGCTTCTTTTTTATGTGACAATTGAATATTATCGCTTGATTTCAACTGAAACCACATAAAAAAGTTTTCTGCTTCCCCATGTTCATTGAAAGTATGAATACCACCATCATATCCATAATCATTCTGACTATTTCTTCGAAGAATATACCCTGCAAGCAAAATCTGTCTTTCAACATGGTTAAAACCTAAATCTTCAATGATATGCTCGCGTGTCCGTTGTTTTCTCATATTGTTGGCTGTATGTTAGAAAACACAAAGTTTAGTTATCTGCGCCAATAATGCAAATTTTTTAAAACATAAAGTTTTTAAAAATAACAACATTTTTGTTTTGATAGGGCATAAAAAAAGAGGGGAGCAAAACGCCCCCCTCAGTATAATCAAGTATTTTCTTCTTTTGTCATCCTGTAAGGACTAATCAAAACGCACATCCAACGCCAAGCCACGTAATTCGTGAATCAATACATTGAATGATTCTGGAATATTAGGCTCAGGTAAGTTATCGCCTTTGACAATCGCTTCGTAGGCTTTTGCACGACCTTGGATGTCATCGGATTTGATGGTCAACAACTCTTGCAAGATGTTAGCCGCACCGAAGGCTTCCAATGCCCAAACCTCCATCTCACCAAAACGCTGACCACCGAATTGGGCTTTACCACCCAATGGCTGTTGCGTAATGAGCGAGTAAGGTCCGATAGAACGTGCGTGGAGCTTATCGTCAACCATGTGTGACAATTTCAACATGTAGATGATACCAACCGTTGCCTTTTGGTGGAAACGGTCGCCCGTTTCTCCGTCAGACAAATATGTTGAACCGAGTTCAGGTAAACCTGCTCTCTTGACCCATTCGTCAATCTCATGTTTTTTAGCTCCGTCGAAGATAGGCGTTGCAAACTTAACACCCATTTTCTCACCTGCCCAACCAAGAACCGTTTCAAAAATTTGACCCAAGTTCATACGAGAAGGTACACCCAGTGGATTCAAAACGATGTCAACACATGTACCGTCTTCAAGGAAAGGCATATCTTCAACACGTACAATACGTGAAACGATACCCTTGTTACCATGACGACCCGCTAACTTATCACCTACTTTGAGTTTACGTTTTTTAGCCAAGTAAACCTTAGCCAATTTCAAAACGCCCGCAGGTAATTCGTCACCGATAGAGATATTGAATTTCTCACGTTTGTAACGACCCACTTCTTCGTTGACTTTGATGCTGTAATTGTGTAACAGTCTGGAAATCAATGTGTTCGTATTCGCTTCGTCAGTCCAATTCAAGTAGTCAATTGCGGAGTAGTCAATTTCTTTCAAAATTGTCGGCGTGTATTTAGTGCCTTTGGCAATCTTCATTTCGCCGTAGATAGACTTAACGCCTTGCGCTGTTTTGTCTTTAACAAGTTGTTGCAATTTATCAATCAAAATTGTTTTCAACTCATTTAAAGCAATGGCGTGTTGGCTATCAAGCTTATTGATATCGTCCTCTTCTTTCGCTTTTTGAACTTTATCTTTTTTCGCACGAGCAAACAATTGTTTGTCAATGATGATCCCCTCAGTACCCGGAGGCGCTTTCATGGAAGCATCTTTAACGTCACCTGCTTTGTCACCAAAGATGGCACGAAGGAGTTTTTCTTCTGGAGTTGGGTCGGATTCACCTTTTGGCGTAATCTTTCCAATCAAAATATCACCTTCTTTCACCCATGCACCTACGCGAATGATACCGTTGTCGTCGAGGTCTTTTGTCGCATCTTCCGAAACGTTCGGGATGTCGTTTGTCAATTCCTCTTCGCCCAATTTTGTATCACGTACGTCCATTTCGAAATGTTCGATGTGGAGTGAAGTGAAAATATCTTCTTGAACAACACGCTCTGAAATCACGATAGCATCCTCAAAGTTGTAACCTTTCCAAGGCATAAATGCCACTTTAAGGTTTTGACCAAGAGCCAATTCGCCTTTTTCAGTTGCATAACCATCGCATAAGATTTGACCTTTCACAACACGGTCGCCTTTACGGACAACGGGTTTAAGATTGATACAAGTCTCTTGGTTGGTACGCAAGAACTTCGTCAAATTGTATGTTTTGCGGCTGTCTTCAAACGAAACGAGTTGGTCTTCTTCTGTACGGTCATAACGAATGACGATTTGCATCGCATCAACGTATTCAACCACACCGTCACCTTCTGCATTGAACAACATGCGCGAGTCACGTGCTACTTTACCTTCCAAGCCTGTACCGACAATCGGTGAACGTGGACGGAGAAGCGGCACAGCTTGACGCTGCATGTTCGAACCCATCAAAGCACGGTTCGCATCATCATTTTCCAAGAACGGAATCATCGAAGCCGATACACCAACAATTTGGTTCGGTGCAACGTCCATGTATTCCAATTCCTCTGGTGTAAACATCGGGAAGTCACCGTGCTCACGACCTTTCATTTTTTCTTCAAGGAATTCACCCGTTTCTTCGTTTACCGGAGAGTTCGCTTGTGCCACACGACGATAATCCTCCGCTTCTGCGGATAGATACTCAACTTTGGTGGTCGCGATACTGTCAACGACTTTACGATAAGGCGTTTCAAGGAAGCCCATTTTATTAATCTTTGCGTGAACGCAAAGTGTAGAAATCAAACCAATGTTCGGACCTTCTGGCGTTTCAATCGTACAGAGACGACCGTAATGCGAGTAGTGAACGTCACGAACCTCAAAGCCTGCACGCTCACGACTCAAACCACCCGGTCCGAGTGCCGAAATACGGCGTTTGTGCGTGATTTCACTGAGGGGGTTCGTTTGGTCGAGGAATTGCGACAATTGGCTCGTTCCGAAGAAAGAGTTGATAACAGACGACAATGTACGAGCATTAATCAAGTCAATCGGTGTGAAAACCTCGTTGTCACGAACATTCATACGCTCACGAATGGTACGCGCCATACGTGCCAAACCGACACCGAATTGTGCATACAATTGCTCACCTACTGAACGTACACGACGATTAGCCAAGTGGTCAATATCGTCAATCTCTGCTTTGTCATTAATCAACTGAACGATGTATTTGACGATGAGGATGATGTCCTCTTTTGTCAAAACAAGCGTTTCGTTGCTCAAATCATGTCCGAGTTTACGGTTGATTTTGTAACGACCGACTTCGCCCAAGTTGTAGCGTTTATCAGAGAAAAAGAGTTTGTCAATGATACCACGTGCCGTCTCGTCATCTGGTGGGTCAGTACCGCGTAATTGACGATAAATATAGTTTACCGCTTCGATTTCAGACGAAGACGGGTCTTTTTGTAGCGTATTGTAGATAATCGAATAGTCTTCTGACACATCTTCTCTTTGTAAGATGATGATGTCAATTTCGTTATCTATAATGTCTTCGATGTTGCTTTCATCTAAAATGACATCACGTTCGAGGATGATTTCGTTACGTTCAATCGAAACGACCTCACCTGTGTCCTCGTCAACGAAGTCTTCTGACCAAGAGCGCAAAACCCGCGCGCCGAGTTTACGACCAACACAATTCATCAAACTGTCGCGGTCTGCTTTGACTTCTTCAGCCAAACCAAACAAATCCAAAATCGTTTTGTCACTGTCAAAACCAATCGCACGAAGGAGCGTCGTTACAGGGAATTTTTTCTTACGGTCAATGTAAGCGTACATGACATTATTAATGTCTGTCGCAAACTCCATCCACGCACCTTTGAAAGGGATAACCCTTGCAGAATAGATTTTAGTACCATTCGGGTGGAAAGACTGACCAAAGAAAACGCCCGGTGAACGGTGCAATTGAGAAACAATCACACGCTCTGCACCATTGATGACGAAAGTACCTTTTGGCGTCATGTACGGGATGTTTCCGAGGAACACATCTTGTACAATCGTCTCAAAATCAACGTGTTCTTCGTCGTTACAGCTCAAACGCAATTTTGCTTTGAGCGGCACCGAATACGTCAAGCCACGATGGATACACTCTGGAATTGAGTAACGCGGCGGGTCAACATAGTAGTCCAAAAACTCCAAGTTGAAGATTTGACGCGCGTCTGTGATTGGAAAATTCTCCTGAAAGCATTTAAACAGACCTTCGTTAGCACGGTTTTCAGGGGTCGTTTCCAATTGAAAAAACTCTTGGAACGACTTGACCTGAATCTCTAACAAGTCTGGGCTTTGATAGGCGATTTTGATTCTCCCGAAATTCACCCTATTGCGTTCGGGATACAAAATATTAGTTGCTGCCATGTATGAACGGGTTATTTTATTTTCAAAAACGAGACAAACGGGTTGTTTTTCTTAGTAAGGATACCCCTCAGTATTTGAGCCTAAAAATGAACAATAATATACTATATAAATAGATCATCACTTCACCGTAAAAACAGCGAAGTGATGACCGAAAAAATATCTAAAAATGAAAAAAAATCATAGGAAATGCTTGAAAATGTCTTGAATTTTATATACATTAAGACGGGCTTTCTAATAAACGTGCAAAGTTATATCCTTTTATTGAAAATCATGGTATTTTTCAATAAAAAAATCTAAAAAAACCGACTTTTTGTGCCGATTAAGAGAAGTGGAGAAATTCATAGGAGGAGTATTTGGACATCAAAATGATTTTTTCAATCTTTGCCCTTCGTCATATAAATTTGTTTAAGCGAAAATTTGCTAACTTTGTGCCTAAATTTTAAAAAGCAACGCAAGCCAATGACTCATCCTATTAAAAACGAAGATAAGTTTACGTATATCGAAACGGGCAAAAAAGACGGTGAAGTCCTTCTTCTTTTGCATGGACTGATGGGCGGACTAAGTAATTTTGGAGATGTAATCACGCATTTTTCCCAAACACATAATGTCGTGATGCCGACTTTACCCATTTATGAGATGCCCATGTTGACGGTTTCTCTTGATGGTCTATTGAGTTATCTCGAAGATTTTATTGATTTCAAAGGTTTTGACCGTGTACATATTGTCGGAAATTCATTGGGCGGACACATTGCGCTTATCTATGTATTGAAGCACCCTGACCGCATTGCCTCTTTGACTTTGGCAGGCAGTTCAGGTTTGTACGAAAGTGCGATGGGCGACACCTATCCTAAACGAGGCGACTACGAGTTTATCAAACGCAAAACGCAAGACACTTTTTATTCGCCCGATTCAGCGAGCCAAGAGTTGATTGACGAAATATACAACACCGTCAATGACCGTGGCAAAGCACTCCGCATTGTGATGATTTCAAAATCAGCGATTCGCCATAATTTAGGTGATGAATTACACCAAATTAAAGCACCAACGTTGTTGATTTGGGGTAAAAATGATAAAGTTACGCCACCCTCTGTCGGTGAAAAATTTCATGAATTGATTGATAGTTCAAAACTCGTTTGGGTGGACGAATGTGGTCATGCTCCTATGATGGAACATCCTGAACAATTCAACACGATTTTAGGCGAGTTTTTGAATGAAGTATCCACAGAAAAAGTGGCGTAAAGGATTTTCAAAAAGGTTTTTCAAAAAATATTTTGTATTCCGTCAGAAAACCTTACTTTTGCGCTCCGAAATCGAAATTTAATAATTGAAAATAAAATAGTCGCATAATATGGCACATCACGCATCAGCAAAAAAACGTATTCGTCAATTAGCAGTACGTCGTTTGAGAAACCGTTTTTACAAAAAAACGACTCGTACAGCTATCAAATCAATCCGTTCAATGACGGCAAAAGAGGACGCAGAAAAGTTCCTTCCAAAAGTTGTCTCTATGATTGACCGTTTAGCAAAACGCGGTAGCTTCCACGCTAACAAAGCAGCAAACCTTAAAAGCGGTTTGATGAAGCATATTGCTCGTTTAGCAGCATAATTTCTCCTTTTTATCTCATTTATACTGAGGGGGTGCTTGAAAAGCGTTTCATTCCAAGTGGTTGGAGTGAAACGCTTTTCCTGTTATATTATGCCTCATATTTATTTCTTTCTTTTTTTGTGAAATCAAAATCCAAAAAATAAAAGTATCCGTAAGTTACCCAAAATAATAAAAACCAAAAATGGCAATCAAAAAGTATCATTTCATCACAAATTGGCGTGTCCAAAGCACTTGCCAAGAAGTTTATACCACACTCAAAGAAGCCAACGACCTAAAACGTTGGTGGCATTCCGTCTATCTCGATGTTAAAACCCTTGAAAAAGGCGATGCACACGGCTTAGGAAAAGTCGTCGAACTCTACACAAAAGGCTGGCTGCCTTATACCTTAAAATGGCAATTCCGAGTGACAGAAGTCCATCCCAATACATTTTCAGGGTTTTCTCTCGAAGCCTTTGGCGATTTTGTCGGACGAGGCATCTGGACTTTTGAACAAGACGGACAATATTGTAACATCGTTTACGATTGGGAAATTGAAGCCGAAAAACCGTTGTTGAAATACCTGTCGTTTTTGATGAAACCGATTTTTTCAGCCAATCACTTGTGGGCAATGCGAAAAGGTTTGGAAAGTTTGAATTTAGAATTGCGTCGTCGCAAAGGAGAGAAAAATGTACCGCCGCCGCCACAACCGACTTTTCCCCATAATCTGTTGAATAATAATGTTTTATAATTCTATTTTTAAAAAAAATATAGTTCTCACGAATAAATAAGAGTAACCCTTTATGGAATAAAATTGTCAGTATTTTTCGTTAAAAAGAGTAGATTTTTCAAGTAAAATCGTTAATTTTGTAAAAAACATAAACAATGAATAGTATAAAATGGCAAGATTATATTGTGCAGGATGCACAAATTTTGTTCGGCAAACCAAGTATTAAAGGCACACGTATTCCCGTTGATTTAATTGTTGAAAAATTGGCTTGCGGCGAAACAATTACTGGACTTTTAGAAGATTATCCACGATTGACCGAAGCGGCGATTTATGCTTGCCTGCATTTTGCTGCCGATAATATCCGCAGTTTGCCACTTGCAGAAGCGGCTTAATTTATTGCACAATTTATTTAGAAACAACACATTATGAGAATTGTAGCCGATGAAAATTTAGCCTATCGAATGGTTAAAGCCTTACGAAATGAAGGTTTTGAAGTCTTTTCTATCGAAGAAGATATGCCAAGTATTCCTGATTATAATGTTTTAAGTCTGTCTGTGAAAGAAGACGCACTCCTAATTACCGAAGATAAAGACTTCGGAGACCTCGTTATGCGCCATAAATTGCCGCATCGGGGTATTTTGTTATTGCGCCTTGCTGGTATAGAAACGGATGAAAAAATTACTCGAACACTTGATGTTATTAGAACTTATGGCGAAGAGTTGAAGGATAGCTTTACCGTTTTAGATATTAGAAGTGTTCGTTTAAGGAAAAAATAGCCCCCCTCAGTATTTAACACTTTTTAACAACGTTTTTCTGTTAAAAATTAAGAAATTTGCCCCGCCTCAACAGAGCGAGGCTTTTTTATTTCAATAAATTATTATTCGCAACAACCAAACCGCACACACATAATGACAAGTTACGTTGACATAGAAGCACTCAATCAAGAAATTTATATCGCCAGCGCATTTGTGGAAAGACTCAATGCCGAAACAGGAAAAGTCATCGTCGGACAAAATCAGATGATAGAACGCCTGATGATTGGTCTTTTGACACGTGGTCATGTCCTCCTCGAAGGTATGCCAGGCTTGGCTAAAACATTGGCTATCAAAACATTAGCCAGTGCCATCAATGCCAAATTCAGCCGCATCCAGTTCACGCCCGATTTGCTCCCTGCCGACATCATCGGTACGATGATTTACAATCCAGCAAAAGCGGAGTTTGCTGTTCGGAGAGGTCCTGTTTTCGCCAATTTCGTTCTTGCAGATGAGATTAACCGTGCGCCCGCAAAAGTGCAATCGGCTCTTTTGGAAGCTATGCAAGAACGTCAAGTGACGATTGGGGAACATACGTATCCATTGTCAGAGCCATTTTTGGTATTGGCTACACAAAACCCAATCGAGCAAGAAGGCACTTACCCACTGCCCGAAGCGCAAGTTGACCGTTTCATGCTCAAAGTCAAAATAGACTACCCAAACAAGCAAGACGAGCGCGAAATCATTCGGCGTAATATGACAGGTGACTCCCCCTCAGTAAATCACGTTGTTTCGACTGCAGATATTATGAAAGCAAGGGAAGTGGTCAACAAGGTTTATATGGATGAAAAAATTGAGCAATATATTATTGATATCGTTTTTGCAACCCGCACGCCGCAGCAATACGGTTTAGGGAATTTGCAAAACCTCATTCAATACGGCGGCAGTCCACGTGCGAGTATTGCTTTGGCAACGGCATCAAAGGCTTTGGCTTTTTTGAAACGTCGTGGTTATGTCATTCCAGAAGACATTCGCAACGTTTGCCCCGATGTTTTGCGTCACCGCATCGGCTTGACGTATGAAGCAGAAGCTGAAAACATTACGTCAGAAGATATTATCAGCCAAATTTTGAATAAAGTGGAAGTGCCTTAGTTGATTGATTATTGTTCATTGAATTAGAGTTATTTTTAAGATCACAAATTGTGACCTTAGAAATTTGAGGACGCAATTTGCGTCCTTAAGTTGGCTTCAAAACTTACTTCAAAATGTTTGAGGTCACAATTTGTGACCTCAAGTTGAACTATTAACATTCTACACTAAAATTACCAAAAATGAGAAAGCGTTTAATTTTATGTATTATAATAGTTTTAGACTTTGGACAAAGTGCCCCCCGATGCCCACAGGCATTTAGCAAGGCGAATGTTATTTTATCGTACAATTATTCGTTTTTTTGACATTTTAGTTTGATAGTTGCTATTTTTTTGACTTTTTTAGACACAGGAAACCTGATTCTTTTAGTTTGGAAGTCACCTATTTTTCTGCCTTTGCCTTTTTTGTACTTTCGAGGTAAGAAAGGCAAGACATCAAAAGTTGCAAAAAGTGTACTGATACCTTTTCGGACTTGTGGCATAGTCAAAACAGGATTGTTTTGTTCAGCTTTAGTCTTATTAATGGGTAAATATTTTTCCCAAATTTTGACAGTTAAAGGCGTTTGTTGTCGGGCGGTAAAAAGTAACCACACGGCTAACATCCATACCCTCAACCAATTATCAAGATGCTTAACATCAGGCGTTTGTAGCTTGTCGAGGAGCATACTTTGTTTAGCAAACCGATAGACACTCTCCACATCAGAGCGTTCACGGTATTGGGTTTGGACTAAGGATGTCGGGACTTCCTGTTTTCTTTTTCCACTGACGGCAATAAAAAGCGGTCTATCAAAGACTTTTTCACCGCTTTGAGCATCTTGAAGGCGTACCCTCACGATGTCTAAGGGTTTGTCTTTCATGTTATGTCCGTCTTTGGTTCGTTTTAACAGGTCATTCCAACGGCTTAGAAAAAGGATGACTTTTCGACCATTTTTCAAAGTACCCGATACTTCAACACTATCGGAAAACGGTAAATCCATGATACTTTCTTGCCAAACTGTGTAAGATTTACCCTTTCGTGTATAGGTTTTATCTTGTGATTTGTCCGTTGAATACCATTTTTTACCGTAAATTGCAGGTGCACCTTTGAGCGCATCAACATCAGGAGATTTCGTAATCGCTGCGCTTATTTGCCAAACCTTAGACGAAGGACGCAAACGCACCAGACACACGAGATTCTCTAAAGCATACAAAGGTGATAAAAAAGAAGCATGGGCATAACCCATATCCGCTTTCTCAAGGCATAAAGATTCACCAAAAGGTAGCATTTTATCGGTCAAAAGAGACCGAATTTGCATAACACCTACCTCAATAGCATCGTCTTGAACAGACAGTCGTTTCACCTCAAGCGGTGGACACCAACCGTCTGCGCCTTGTTCAAGCCATTGGAGTGGGTCATCGAAACACGATAACCCACTCCAATGGCTTGATTTTTCGCTATCACATTATTCGCTATGGGCACATAGCCCCGACCTTCTAAAGTCGGAGAATACGCTTTCAGTAATTTCGTTACATCCGTACTAAGTCCGTAAAAAGATACGCCTGACTCTTCTCGAATGGGCGGTAAATAAGGCACGAGTAATGACCTAATAAGCATATTCAAGCCATCTACGCCCGCTTCGTCGGGAGCTATGTCATGCAATATTTTTGGTAAATTACTATAGTGATAGTGAAAAAAAGCACTCTCGCTCAATTCTACTACACTTTTTGCCTCTGTATAACTACTCAACGACATCACTAAATTTGCCAACGGCCGTTGACGATTCACGGGCATTTCTAAAATATCGTGGCAGAACTGTTCTGTTTTGTTTTTTACTTCTTCCATATAAGTATAAACAGTCAGTTCTGCTTTTTAACTTATTCCCGCACCCATTTTCGAAAGGCGTGTCCAAAGTCTAATAATAGTTATGTCTTGTTTGCATTTTTTGTTAAGTCAAAATTTCAATCAAAGAGATAGTTTGAGGAGAATCATAAAGATTTTAAATATACATGAAACGGGGCAAAACCCGATAAATACAATCGCCTAAAAAGTCTGAAACTCAAGGTTTAGCAAAGTTTTAAGCTCATCTTTATAAACAGTATTAGCATTGTTTAAATTGGCAATAATAGCTCCTTTGAATTCCTTGAAATTTTCATAGTAATGGGCATATAAAGTTTTCTTTTTCAAAAACTTCCACAATCTCTCAATAACATTAAGATTTGGCGAATAAGTTGGTAAAAAAGTTAGATGTATATTGAGTTGCCAAGCTGTATAACGGACTAAATCACAGTGTTGATAACGTGCATTATCGAGTACAATATAAATAGGTTTCATGTCAAAATAATAAATTCTAAGTTGATAAAGAAACTGAATAACGGTTTGGGCATTAATGTAAGTTTCATTGGTCATAAAATTAATATTCTGTGTTATGGCATTGACAGCACCCAATATATTTAGTCGTTTTCGACCCGAAGAACTCTTGATAAATACTCTTTTAAGACACCACAAAGCACAGAGGAAAACGCCCATCACAGGATGAGCACTATCCATGAAAAGTAGATGAATCTCATTCGATTTTGCTTTGTCTATCAATGGATTAAGCGTATTTTCTAAGAAATCTTTTTGGGCTTCTGGGTTGGCTTTCGCAGGTATTTGTCCCGCTTTCAAATAGTGCAGTTTATGTCTTTTCATAAAGGCTCTTACTTGAGTGGGACAACGTGATATATCCGTCAATTCTTTTATTCTTTGGCAGGCTTCGCCCGATGTTTTTGGTGGATTTTCTTCAAAATCTCTCATGATAACATCTGTATAAGCCTCCAATTTACTGATTTGATGAATGCCGCTTTTTACCGTTTTCAACGCAGGGATGCCCCCTGCATTGAATAAAAGAATATAATCTTTTATGGTGTCTGCGTCAACATCTAAAATTTCGCCGATTTCTTGACGGTTAAACCGTCCAGGGGTTATCTGATAAATGCCTTGCATCCGCTTTGATATTATTTTGCTCGTTTGGCAAAATCTTTCATACTTTAGCGTAGCCATTTCTTCTACAGTAAGTGGTCGTAAGGTGTACATATTTTTTACAGTTTAGTCACTATAAATCTATGTATTACCTTACTTTTTTTAGCTTTTTTTTATCGGGTTTTGCCCCGTTTCTTGTATAACGCGACTTATGAAGATACTGCTAGTTCTCATAAAGAATATTATTGGTTTCATCAATGGAAACTTAAAAATGATACAGCTTTTGGAAAAAGTGCTTCTTTGATTAACAATGGGATTAGAATAGTCATTCCTTCAAGTAGTATTTGTTTTTGGAAACTATATTTTCAAAATGGAAAACTTATTGAAAACTCAATTATTCAAAATGAATCGAAATCAGAGATTTTGGTTTTAGATAAAAATAGAATAAAATTTCAGTATTTACAGGAAGATGAGAAATCTGTTGGGTCATTTGAAATACGTAAATCTGGGTTGAAAATTCCTAAAAAGACTAAACGCTATTTAATTTTTTAGAAATTAATCTACTCAATTTTTTTTAAGTAATTGACTTCAAACCATAAACTAAATCATGGAAACCAGCGAGTTACTCAAAAAAGTCCGCAAAATAGAAATCAAGACAAAAGGCTTATCTGCCAATGTCTTTTCGGGCGAATACCATTCGGCGTTCAAAGGACGTGGCATGTCGTTTTCGGAAGTCCGTGGTTACAGCTATGGCGACGACGTGCGGAATATTGACTGGAATGTAACGGCACGGACAGGCACGCCTTTTATTAAGGTGTTTGAGGAAGAACGAGAATTGACGGTTATGCTCGTTATTGATATGAGTCCGTCCGCTTTTTTTGGTACAAAAGCGCAGTTTAAAAACGAAATGATTACGGAAATTTGCGCCGTTATTGCCTTTTCTGCCATCAATAATAACGATAAAGTAGGCGTTATTTTCTTTTCTGATAAAATAGAAAAATTCATTCCACCTAAAAAAGGACGTAGTCATATCTTGTTGATTATCAGAGAATTATTAAACTTTGAGCCGCAAGGCAAAGGAACAAATGTGAGTGTTGGCTTACAATATTTAAACAATATTCTTAAAAAACGCAGCACCACTTTTTTGATTTCAGATTTTATGGCAAAGGACTACGACAATGCCCTTCGGATTGCTGCAAAACGGCACGACATCGTCGGTATTCACATTGCCGACCCTGCCGAAGAGCAATTGCCGAATGCAGGTTTGTTCCGCGCACTCGATGTCGAGACGGGTGATCGGATTTGGCTCGACACATCCGACGCTCGTACCCGTCGCCGCTATGCCGATTGGTATAAAGAAAATATGCAGTATTTTAAAAGCACTTTTTTGAAAACAGGCGCAGATTCGATGAGTATTCGGACGACAGAAAGTTATGTGAATGCACTTTTGAAATTTTTTCAACAACGTGGGAAATGAGGGGTTTTTGCTGTTTATACTGAGGGGTGTCATTTTTTAGTTTGATAATAAAATTATTTAAAAAATTGAAAATCAATCGTTTATATAAATATTTCAACTTTACGAAGGTTCAAAACCTTCGTAAAGTTCTGCTATTTAGTTTTTTATTTATTTTACAAATAACTGCTTATACGCAGCAAATCAATACCGAGCCCAAAGCCTACGTAACGCTCGACACAAACATCATGCTCATAGGCGACAAAGGCACATTGCACTTGTCTGTTGAACTCCATGAAGGGGAACGTGTCATTGGTTTTTCGCTTGATATGCCTTTGGATACGGCTCATTTTGATATCCAAAATGCAGGAAAATGGGAGAACCGAAGCCGCGCGCCAAAATTGGAACGTGATATCGCTTTCATTGCTTGGGATTCGGGTTTGTACCGCATCAACCCAGTCATTTTTACGATTCAACAGGCGAGTGGTGAACAACGGACGGCTGAAACGCCACCTGTGTTATTGACCGTTAATAATCCACAGGGTATTGATGGTTTGATTGCGCCCATTGGTATAAAAGATATTGAACGTGAGGCATTAACGTTTGAAGATATTATGCCATACATTATTGGCATAGTACTGATAGTCGGCATTGCGTTTTTAGCTTGGGTATTTTATAAAAAATGGAAAAATAGGTCTGTAGTGCCTGTGATTCAAAAAGTGGTGCAGCCACCACACATTGTTGCAGAACGCCTTTTACAAGAACTGAACGCCAAACAGCTTTGGCAACAAGGAAAAATCAAGGAATTTTACTCTGAATTGAGCTATATACTGAGGGGGTACTTGGAAGGTCAATTTACGATGCCTGCCCTTGAAACAACGACAGATGAGTTGATTGATATTTTGAAAAAAAGGCAATTTGATGAAAAAATCGTTGCAAAAACGAGAAATTTATTGGTAACGGCAGACTTAGTGAAATTTGCTAAGGGCAAACCAGAAACGGAAATACATGACCCTCTGTGGCTTGATGCGGTGGACATTGTGGAAGTGACGAAGCCGAAAACTGTTGTGGAAGATGTTGATAATCAAGGTGTTGTGAAAGAAAAGAATGGATAAAGAAGTCATTCCTCTTCATAATGGAAACGGCAAGAGAATTATTATAGAATCGTCAGTAACTTTATAAACGAGACGATGCTCTTGATTTATTCTTCGAGACCAAATGCTGTTTCGATATTTCAAAGGCATAGGAATACGCATATCTTCAAGTGGATTTTTAGCGGCATCGTTCATCAAAAATATTATCTTTTTCAAGATTCTAAAATCTTTTTCAGCCCAATAGCCTAAGTCCTCAACGGCTGTCGCCTCGAAAATAATTTTTCTCATAGTGTCTGTTTTTTTTAGTTTAGTTGGTGTATTTTTTTACAAATTCATCGAGGTCAACCTCAACAAGATTTTCGCCTTTTTCTGCATTGTCAATAGCTTTTAAAAGGCGTTCTTTATTTTTTTTGCTGCTGAATAAATAGTCATCTTCATTCATTTCAGATGTTGTATGACCATTTTTAGAAACGATAGCTTTCAATCCTAATTTTTCGATGAAAGCTAAAACCGATTCAAGTTGAGTCGGATTGTCAATATCAATTTTTATTGTCGTTGTCATTTTTTTGAATTTTATGCTCAAAAATAGGTTGTTTTGCAACGAAAAACAAACTCAAAACTAGATTTTTTATAAACGTATATTGTTATCGAAGCAGTTTAACGCATTTACGAATAACCAATAACGAATTCACGAATAACGATTATGTTCAAATACATAGAATTTGCCAATCCAGAATTTCTGTTGCTGTTGTTCCTGTTGCCTTTGGTCGCATGGTGGTATCATGGGCGTTATCGGACACATTATGCCTCGATAACGATGTCAAATATTGCGATGTTCAAGGGACAATCGTCGTGGCGAGGTCGGGCACGGGCTTTATTACCGATACTGAGGGGGTTGGCTTTTATCGCCTTAGTTATTGCGTTGGCACGTCCACAAAGATTGTTAAGTGAGGAAAATGTAGCAGCAGATGGCATAGATATTATGTTGGCAATAGATTTATCGAGCAGTATGTTGGCACAAGACTTTGAGCCTGACCGCTTGTTAGTCGCCAAACGAGTCGCTTCCGATTTTGTTGAAAAACGAGAATTTGACCGCATTGGTTTGGTCGTTTTCAGTGGCGAAGCTTTTACGCAATGCCCTTTGACGACTGACCATAAAGTCGTACAAGACTTTTTAGAAAACCTACAAAGCGGCTTGCTGCAAGACGGTACAGCCATAGGAATGGGTTTGGCAACAGCCGTTAATCGCTTGAAAGACAGTCCTGCGAAGTCAAAAACCATCATTTTGATGACCGATGGGGTCAATAATTCAGGATATTTTAAGCCCGAAGATGCGATGGCTTTGGCTAAAACATTGGGCATAAAAGTTTATACGATTGGCATTGGCTCAACAGGTGAAGCCATGTCGCCTGTGGGTCGTCGGGCAGATGGCAAATATGTTTTTGGACTCGTTCCTGTTGAAATTGATGAAGCATTGCTTCAAAATATCGCTTTCACAACAGGCGGCAAGTATTATAGAGCGACAAATAATCGGGAATTGGAGCAAATTTATGCCGAAATTGACCGTCTCGAAAAATCACGCATTGATGTAACGAGTATCAAACGGCGCAGCGAAGCGTTTGGAAATTGGGTTTTGGCAGCTCTTTGTCTTATAGCCTTAGAAATACTCTTGCGTTACACCATATTTAGAACAATACCATAAAAATTGAAAAGTGATAAACGAAGAGTACTTTTCACTTTTCGTTTATCACTTTTCTCTTAAAAAATGCGCTATTTCCTTGAACTCGCCTACAACGGCACCCGTTTTTGCGGTTGGCAACGACAGCCAAATGCCACCTCAGTACAACAGACGATTGAGGACGTTTTTTCTATGGTGTTGCGGCAGCAAATAGAGATAACGGGTTGTGGGCGGACGGATACAGGCGTTCATGCACGTCAATATTTTGCTCATTTTGATTTTGACCTTGATTTTCCTAAAAATTTCTTAGAACGAGCGAATAGACTGGTCGGTAATGATATTGCGTTAAAAAAAATAATACCTGTTGAAAGTACAAATCATACCCGTTTTGATGCGACTTCAAGGAGTTATCAATACATCATTTCTTTTGAAAAAAGCCCTTTTTTTACGGAAACGGAGTGGTTCTTTATGCAAAATGAACGTTTAGACTTTGAAAAAATGCAAAAAGCGGCTGATTTACTGAGGGGGTATGCAGAGTTCGCACCGTTTTGTAAAACACATTCTGATGCTCAAACAATGCGTTGCGAAGTGACACGCAGCGAGTGGGTTTTTGAAGATAATAAGGCGGTATTCCATATTTCATCCAATCGTTTTTTACGTGGTATGGTGCGTTTAATTGTCGGTATGTGTATGAATGTCGGTTTAGGACAATTGAGTTTGGAAGACGTTAAAGCGGCATTAGACAAACAAGAGCCTTTGAAAAAAAGTTATTCTGTGCCGCCTACGGGTTTGTTTTTAACGGATATAAAATACCCTTTTTTTTAAAATTCACCATTCACGATTCGCCATTCACCATTATAAATCTAACTTTGAGCCACAAAAAGTAATTTTCACCTATCTTTTTTGTCATTCTGAACGAAGTGAAAGAATCTAATGGATTATTCAGATTCTTTCACTGCGTTCAGAATTACAAAAGAAAAGAAGAAATTAATGCAATCCAATATCGTCGTTCAACTCAAAGAAGCTGCTGTTTTTCAAGACAAGTCATTGATTCTCAATGATATAAACCTGACTATTTCAGAAGGCGAATTTTCCTATTTGATTGGTAAAACAGGAAGCGGCAAGTCGTCGCTCTTGAAAACCATCTATGGCGCATTGCCTTTACTGAGGGGTACGGCAACGATTTGTGGCTATGATTTAGCGAAACTCAATCGGCGAACGATTCCACTTTTGAGAAGAAAATTGGGCATTGTTTTTCAAGATTTTAACTTGTTAACAGATAGAAATGTGCAGCAAAACCTTGAATTTGTTCTAAAAGCAACGGGTTGGACGGATAAGAAAGAGATAGCAGAACGCATTGATGCGGTTCTCAAGGATGTCGGTATGCCCGAAGCACATAAACGGCAACCACACCAACTCTCTGGTGGCGAACAACAACGCATCGTCATTGCACGTGCTTTGTTGAACAAGCCTGCACTCATCATTGCCGACGAGCCAACTGGCAACCTCGACCCCGAAACGAGCGATGATATTTTAACTTTATTACGTGATTTATCCATACATAATAATACAGCCATCTTGTTTGCCACCCACGATTATCGGATTTTGCAGCACTTCCCTGCCCGCATCATCCGTTGTCAAAACGGTAAAGTTTTAGATGAAGAGAATTTCCTTGTATAGTTATTGGGGATTGGTTATTGGTCGTTACCAATCCCCAATTTCCAATAACCAATAACTAACTCATGATTTCAGCAAAAAATATAACAAAAAGCTACGGAACGCTCAATGTACTGAGGGGGGTAGATGTCGAGATTCAAAAAGGTGAGATTGTCGCTATTGTCGGCAAATCAGGTGCAGGCAAAAGCACTTTGTTGCACATCATTGGTACGCTTGATAGAGCCGATAAAGGACAAGTGATTATCAATGGCGAGGACGTTTCGCGGATGAACAATAAGCGATTGGCGGAGTTTCGGAATCAAAATATTGGTTTTATCTTTCAATTTCATCACCTTTTGCCTGAATTTTCGGCTATTGAGAACGTGATGATACCTGCACTTATAGGCGGAGGAAAAGAAGGTGCTGCTAAAAAACGGGCGGCGGAATTACTCGATTACTTAGGTTTAGCAGACCGTTTGACGCATAAACCGACTGAATTGTCGGGCGGTGAGCAGCAACGCGTGGCTGTTGCAAGGGCTTTGATGAATGCGCCTTCTGTCGTTTTCGCAGATGAACCAACGGGGAATTTGGATTCTGCTTCGTCAAAAGACCTACATGAATTGCTGTTTCAGTTGCGCAAAGACTTTCAACAAACCTTTGTTATTGTAACCCATAACGAAGAATTAGCAGCTATGAGCGACCGAACTTTGACGATGCAAGACGGTTTGATTCAAATATAATACTTTGAAAATAAAGATTTTATATAGTTTACAAATCTTTTACACTCTTAGGTCGTCGTTTTTCATCCCATTTAAAACCTTTCATTTTTAGGGCTTCATGGTCTGCTTGTTTCATGGGTGTCATGGTCGCTTTGGGCTGTGTGAAAAAGTGAATACCTTCCACTTTGTTGTCGCCAAAAAGGACAATCATGGAGCTACATATCATTTTATTGACACTCATATACGCTTGCGAATCGTCCAAAACATAATAAACGGATTCAGCATTGCCTTCAACATTCATGCGGCGAAGGTTGTCTTTTTCAAAAAAAGCTGTGATGTCTCGCCCTTTGATTTGATTAAAATATAATTCATCATTGGAGTTGATGATAAAACCGTTGTTTCGCATGTAAACGCGGTCTAATTTATTGTCTGTCAACAACATACGCATCGTGTCTGCTGTCAATTGAGACGTGTCTGACCATATAATCGGGTCTCTAAAAAACCTAAAAAGGGAGTCTTGTTGGGTATAAGTCAACGAATCACAGACCGATTGAAAATTCTTTTTGAACATCCGCACATTATAATAGGCGTACATGGAACGGAAGGTGTCGGCAGGGTTGGGCTTGAAAGTAATAATCGTATCGGCGCGCAGCCACAGTGTATCGTTGTCCACAAGCGAGGTCAAAATCGGTCGTCCGCCTGCCGCTTTGATGTAATCGTTGCGTTGGTCATAAGCCATTGAATCACAACGTAATGTGGTTTTTGCCGATGTGTCTTGATAAAAAACATTGCCTTTGGCAATACCAATCGAGTCTTTTGAGTCAAAATCTACAAAATCAGCCTCAAGGATTTTACCTTCATTCACAATTTTCGACCTTCCGCGTGTGGCATACGTTTTTGTTTTGCCACTATATATTATGGTGTCGGAATCCACAAATTGCGTTTCATCTTCAAAATGGGCATTGCCTCTTAGTTGCGATTCTTCTGTTGTTCTGTTATAAATAATGGTCGAGGCGTGTGCTTTTCGAGCCGAATCTTCTGTTGAAGCATTGCCTTTTAGGGTAATTATCGTTGTTTTGCCATCATAAAGCATGGTATCGGCTACAGCGACCTGTGTTTTCTTTTTATACTGAGGGCTCTTCGTAAACTCTGCATTGTCTTTTTGAAGGTCGTAATACCCCCCCTCAGTATAGAATTGCGCCGAATCTTTCATATAAATAAGTGTCGGTGCGAGAAACGTTGCGATGTTGTTTTTCGTATCAAACTTCAAAGTATCGGTTTTGAGGTCAAAATCTTTGTCCACAACCAATACTTGTTCTTTGAAAAACGCTTGATTTGTGCCGACATTATAGACACCTCTTTTACTCGTCAGTTGTGTCCGTGGGTCGGTGAGGGTGGCTTTGGTGTCGTAAGTAGCGACTTTGGTATTGAGATTGTAATTCAGTTTTTGCGTAAACAACTTTT
The DNA here is from genome assembly GCA_043772905.1 of Saprospiraceae bacterium. Taxonomy (GTDB): domain Bacteria; phylum Bacteroidota; class Bacteroidia; order Chitinophagales; family Saprospiraceae; genus JAAFJT01. The sequence goes on from JAYVFS010000334.1 coordinate 50,577, forward strand.
TTTCACCATTGACCAGAACGACATTGGCGTATAAATCAGCGATGCGTGTCAGACCTCGAAAAGTCAATGAATCGGCAAAAATGCTGGTCGAATCGCCTTGTTTCAAGACGACATTGCCTTTGGCAAAAATATTGTCAAAAGCATCCAAAATCGCAGAATCGCAGAACAAACGGGCATCCTTTTGCTGCAAAACGACTTGTCCTTTAAATTTTTTAGCTTCTTGATTTTTTATTAAAATTATTTCGGCTGTCCGTGCATTCAATATTTGAACGCGGTTGGAGTCAATCGTTTGCCCCAAAGGTGGCGTTGCATAAGGGTTTTGCGCAGTTGCGTTTTTAGAACATAAAAAGCAAAGTGCAAAGTGCAAGGTGCATAGCGCAAGAGGCAAAGAGCAAGGTGCAAAGCGCAAAGCGCAAAGGTTCGGGAAACTTTTAAAGTTTCCCGAACCTAAATTTAAACCGGTTTTTAACTTTTGCCCCCCCTCAGTATTTTGAGAAAAAAAAGACAATTTCGAAGTAAGCACTATATTGTTGAGCAAAATGAAATCTGTTTTTGAAAAATTAAGGCGCAAAAATAACGATTGATTGCAGAATCTGTTGCTTTTGTTTGGTTATTCGTTATTCGTAATTGGTTATCCGTTATCCGTTAATGGTTATTCGTACTCGTTATCCACCGAATTACGAGTAACGAATAACCATTAACGGATAACGAATAACGAACATTGGGCATTTTTTTTAATATTTATTTTGCCCAATTCTTTAAAGTTCCTATTTTGCATCAAAATATTGTTTTTCAAGCAACTAAGACATCAAAACGGCTCATTAGTGAATGAACGTTTTTGAAAATCACATAAATGGCGATTCATTCGCTTTAATATTTTAATCTTATAAAACATAAGAATTAGGTATGAGATTAAACCGAACTCTACTCATTTTGGCTCTTGCACTCCCCCTCAGTATGGCGGCTCAAGATATCCACTTTACACAGTTTCAGTACGTGCCGCTGTCTGTCAACCCTGCACAAACGGGGCTTTTTGCAGGCACTTTTCGCATCAGCGGTCTTTATCGCAGTCAATGGTACGGCGGTGGAACGGGTACTGTTAAAAACGGCTACCAAACCCCTGTTTTGCACATTGACCTACCCATTAAAGGTTTTCGGAAACAGGACTGGATTGGCGTTGGCGTTAATTTGCATCAAGACAAAACAGGTGTTGGTGTTTTGACCAATAGTTTGGCGGGCTTCAATGGCGCATACCATATTGGTTTAGACAAAAAGGCAACAAATGTATTGTCTTTTGGTGTTCAGTATGGTCTTGTTTCGCGTCGTATTGACAGAGATAAACTGCGTTTTGCTGATGGTATTCTTAGCAATGGTACAAGTTTAGACGTGCAGAATATTGACAACAATGGTAAATCGTACAGTGATTTCAGCATTGGCGCAAATTTCAGAAGCGTTTTAGACCCTAAAACGAAAAATACGCTCAATATTGGTGTGTCGGTCGAGCATTTGCTTGCGCCTAAGTACAATCTTATCACGACGACAATTTCCAAATTGCCGACACGTTTTAATTTGTATGGTATGGTTGATTTGTCTTTGACCAAACAGATTTCGTTACAACCTGCCGTTATCCTTCGTACAGCTGGTGGTCAAACAGAAACGATGGCACAGGCTATGGTTGGTTTCAAATTGGACCCGAAAAAGAATACCGTTTTTAAAGGCGGTTTGGGTTATCGTTTGGGTGATGCAGTACAAGCACTGTTGGGCGTTGAATTGGGCGATTTGCGTGTTGGTGCGGCTTATGATTTGACGACTTCAAATTTGCGTAGCAATTCAAGTATCAGAGATGGTTTTGAAATAGCGATTGGTTATGTGGGTAAAATATTCAAAAAGCCGAATCCACCTGCGACCATTCTTTGTCCGAAATACTAAAAAATATAAATGATGATGTATGAATGATAAAGTATGAATGGTAAAAAGCCCAATTCAGCTATTTCATCATTTATCATTCATCATTTATTTACATCAACTCAAAATTATTTTTCAAAAATGAAAATTAAAAATATCTTTTTACTCGTGCTTATACTGAGGGGTGTCTCAACGATTGTTGCACAGCCCTTGAATGCGAGTCGTCCTGAATATATTTTGCAAGTTGCCGATACGAAATTTGAAGAAAAGGACTACTTCACGGCACTTGAATGGTACACGAAGTATTATGACGAAACGAAAGACCGTTCTGCCGTTTATAAAATGGGTTTGGCGAATATGTACCTTCGGGACTATGCCAGAGCCGAGCAAAATTTCTCGCGTGCTATGTCGCGTGATAAAAAAACGTCAGGCGAAGTCAATCCTGATGCGCAGTTTTACTACGGTATGATGCTCAAAATGAATGAAAAGTACGACGAGGCACTGGTCACATTAGAAGAGTACATCGCTTCGTCAACGGATGAAGGCAAAAAGACTTTGGCGAAATCGGAACTTGAAGGTGCACGTTTGGCGATGCGCATGAAGGAAAATCCACAACTTTTGCTTGAAAATATACCTGGAAAAGTCAATACGCCCAACGCTGAATACTCCCCCTCAGTAACGAGCGATGGCGAGGCACTTTATTTTGCCGCTATGCGCGACGGTAAAGTGACGATTTTGAACGGTAAAGAAGGTGATTATTTTGCCAAAATATACAAGTCAACTAAAAAGACAGATGGTGTTTGGGATGCTCCCGAAGCTCTTGGTGGAGAAGTGAATCGCCTCGGTGTGCATCAAGGCAATGTGAGTATCACAGCAGATAATAAAACGATGTATTTTACACGTTTTGCTATGTCGGGAAATGATATTGGTGAATCAAAAATTTATTATTCGACACGTTCAGGCGACAATTGGGGTGCCGGCAACGAGGTGAAAGGCGTCAATGGTGCCTGGATAGCGAAACACCCTTGTTTGGGTGAGATGTATGGGAAACCTGCTTTGTTTTTTGTCTCAAATATGGAAGGCTCGAAAGGCGGTTTTGACATTTATTATGCCGATCTTATCAGTGAAGGCGAGTTCAGTGCGCCAGTAAATTTAGGTGCAGTCATCAACACAGTGGGTGATGATGTCACGCCTTTTTACAAAAATGGGTTGCTCTATTTTAGCTCAAATGGGCATACAAATATTGGTGGCTTAGATATTTTTAAATCACAATGGAACGGTGCGGAATGGTCAGTACCTGAAAACATGGGTAAAGGTTATAACTCATCGGCAGACGATACTTATTATGCAACAGACGATGCTGGGAATGCTTTTTTTACGTCAAATCGTCCTGGTCCACGTTCTTTGAAAGGAAAAACGTGTTGTGACGATATTTATACTGTTAAAAAAGAGCCTGTTATCATTACAGTTAATATTGATGTTGTTGATTCAAAAACGAATAAACCACTGAAAGGCAATAGTTTTGACATCACAAATCGCTCACAGAAAGGTACGCCAACTAAAAAAACGGCGGATGTTTACATTGAAACCATACCTTCGAAAACGTCTTATTTAGCCATTATCAGTAAGCCTGGTTACTTCAACGATACGCTTGAATACAGTTCAGTTGACATTGATAAGTCAACGACAATCAAAAAAACGGCTCGATTAGTTCCCGTGCCGAATGTTGTGATTTCATTGAAAGCGACAACAGAAACAGGAGGAAAGCCTTTAACAGGTGTTAACTATGTCTTAGCAGAAGCAGGTTCAACAAAGGCAGATGGCAAAACAGGTGATATTTATACGTCTATTTTGACAAAAGAAAAAACCTATCGTTTGATTGCTTCCAAATCGGGTTATACGTCTGATACCGTTGTTTTTAATACAAAAGGTATCGATGTGACTACTGAAATTGAGAAATTGATGAAGTTGAAACCGAAATTAATCACTGTGAAACGCAATGAAGCGATTAAATTGAATAATATTTTCTACAAATACGACAAATATGAGGCAACAGAAGCGCACTTAGATAACTACGATTTGGCAAAGGAATCTATGGATTATTTGTTCGATATTATGACAAAATACAGTGATATGGTCATTGAATTGAGTTCTCATACGGACTCACGTGGTACGGATGATTACAATATGAAACTGTCGCAACGTCGTGCAGATGGTGTCAAAAAGTATTTAGTGGATAAAGGTATTCCTGAAAATCGCATTGTAGCGAAAGGTTATGGCGAAACACAATTGGTGAACAACTGTGGCAATGGTGCAAAATGTAGCGACGAAGAACATTTGGCAAATCGGCGTACAGAGTTTAAGATATTAAGCGGTCCAACGTCTATTGAAGTCATAGAACAACAGCCTGCTAAGAATTAAAAAAGTGAAATAATATTGTTAGTTTAGGGCATCTCAATTCGCTTTGAGATGCCCTATTTTGTTTGTGTCATAGCCGTTTATACATTACTTTTTTAGTGAAAGATACGTTAAACAGAATAAAAATTTTGGATTCTAATACTGAGGGGGTTACTTTTGAATAAAACGCAACCATTATATAAAAAAATACGTTTTGGTATAGCGTTTAAACCCATTAACACACATTTTGACAGCATAATACACATGATATTGATACGAAAAATTACACATTTATTAATCGCTTTTATTGCTTTTCTACCGTTTGGCATGAGCCAAAATATCACAATCAAAGGAAAAGTTATTGATGCAGATACAAAAGAAACCTTGCCTTTTTGTCGCATAGTGGCAGAAGGCACAACGGTTAATGTTGCCAGCGATATAGATGGTAATTTTGATATTACACTGCCTACACCTGCCAAATTCCTAACAGCTTCGATGGTTGGTTACGATACTTTGCGGCGTAAATTGACAAATGCCGCAGTGCAAGAGATTATTTTTGAACTCAAAGCAAGCGACCAAACCCTTATGGAGGTGGTCATTTTTGCGGGGGAAAACCCCTCGCATCGCATAGTTAAAGGTATTATAAAAAACAAACCGCTCAATCGCCCGAGCCAACTGCCTCATTATCAATGCGAAACATATACAAAAACAGAGTTTGATTTGGTCAATATCAGCGATAAAGTAAGAAAAAGTCGCGCCATGAAACCGTTCAGTTTTGTGTTTGACAATATAGATTCAACCTCTGACGAAAAAGTTTTTTTACCTGTTTATATGGTAGAAACGATTGCAGACAACTTCCATACTGAGGGGTCTGACAAAATGCAAAGTATTCCAAAAGCTGAAAAAGTAGCGGGCGATCCCAACGAAAGTTTTATCGCCACAGTCCGAAATATGCAAAACGATTTTGATGTTTATAACGATTGGATTTATATCCTTGAAAAACCGTTTATCAGTCCTTTTGGCTCTTCGGGTTTGTTTTTTTATGAATATTATATTTCTGATAGTACGATTGCTAATGATGGCATAAAAAAATACACCATTCGTTTCAAGCCACGTCGCAAGCAGGAAAATACGTTTTATGGCGATTTTGTGGTTGAAGACAGCAGTTTTGCTATTGAAAAAACAAGTATGCGTATGTCGCCTGATGTGAATATTAACCTCATTAATCGCATCATTTTGTTCCAATCTTTTGAAAAAAAACAGTCGGATACTGAGGGGTATCGTTGGTTGCCCGAAAAGTCGAAAATGATATTGGATTTTCATATTACGCCTAAGTCACCAGGCATGATTGGTCGGAAAACCATCATTTTTAAAGACTTCCGTTTCAGTAAATACAGTGTTAATCAAAATTTACCTTCCAAAAAAGCCACAGAACCGACTCTTGCACAATTGCAACGAGACAATGCTTTTTGGGAAAAAGCACGTCCAGAAATACTGACCAAAAACGAAGCATCGGTCTATAAAATGATTGATAGTTTTATTAATGTACCCGTTTATCGGACTTATGTAGACATTATCAATACAGTTGTAGGCGGTTACAAGGAGTTAGGCCCTATTGAAATTGGGACTTATTTTTCAATGTATTCTTACAATCCTGTCGAAGGTTCTCGTGTCCGTTTAGGTGCGCGGACGACACCTGATTTCAGTCAAAAAGTGCGTTTTGGAGGATTTGGTGCTTATGGTTTTAAAGACAAAGAGTGGAAATATGGAGCAAATGTGGAGTGGATTCCTCGACGTGACCCTCGTTCCCTTGTCGGTGCGGCTTACACCAAAGATGTGAGCTCAAAAAGTGCGAGTTCGGAAGCGATAAATCTGAATGATGCGAATTTTTTAACGGGTTTTTATCGCCGCCCTGTTTTGCAAAAACTGATGGCAGTCGAGGAATCTAAGGTCTTTTATGAACAATATCTACAAAGTGGTTGGTCTGGTCGGGTCACGTTACTCAACCGTTCGCTTGCGCCGTTTAGAACATCATCGGGCAGTGGTTTTAACTATGCTTACTTGCCAGACCCAGATGCACCTTCGGCAGTTGATACGGTTGTGAAAACAAGCGAAGCCGTGATGAAAATCCGCTATGCAAACAAGGAGGAGTATATTGATGGTACATTTAACCGTACAAAAACAGGCTTACAAAATTTTATTTTTGAAGCGCAATATACGTATGGTAAATCAGGCAATCCTTACCATAAATTTGAAGTGGGCATCAGTGGCTATTTTGATATAAACCCTATTGGACGTACTAATTATCAAATAAATGGGGGTAAAACCTACGGAAAAGCCTCGTTTTTGTTGCTTCACTTAGCAGAAGGCAATGAGTCTTATTCCTACGAAACATCGTCTTTCAATGGCATGAACCGCTTTGAATTTGTTGGCGATGTATATAGCAGCCTTGTTGTGACACACCATTTTCAAGGTTTGTTTTTAAATAAAATCCCTTTGATTCGTAAGCTAAATTGGCGTGAAGTTGTGACTTTTAAGGCTTTTACAGCCAATATGTCCGCAACAAATCGGGCAGCAAATCGCTTGAATGAATTTGATATTGCAGATGTTAGTCGCTCAAATTATGCAGGTTTTAGAGTGCCTTCTGCTTTGCCTTATATGGAGGCAAGTGTGGGCATTGAAAATATTTTTAAAGTCTTGCGCATTGATGGTGTTTGGCGGCTTAACTATTTAGACAATCCAGAAGCGGCACGTTTTGCTTTGCATTTGGGTTTTGATTTTCATTTTTGAGTCGTTTATATGACCCCTCAGTATTTTGTTCAAAAACGTAACAAATTCGTTAGAATTTGTTACGTTTTTGAACAAAATATCCCAACCTATTTCACCACCACAGTACTTGCCTCTGGCGATAGAATAGAGACATTACCTGCTTCATCTTCAACCTCAATGCGGAAATAATAGGTCGTGCCTGATTTTAAATTTGGCGGTGAATAAGCACCTGCTTTACCACTCGGATTGGTAAAGTTAATATTTTTGATGCCATTTGAATTTTTAGTCACCCCAGGTGTTGTACTCCAATACAAATTGTATTTCTTAAAATAAACATTCAAGGGGAAACTAACTTCAGGCGTACCTGTTTTTGTAGAAACCGTAAGCGCGGGCGGTGTGAGAACAACAATAGAAGAAAATGAAACGGCTCTGAAATTACCAATTGTACCACCTCCAAAATTTGAAACAGGATTATAAGGCGTTTGAGAAGCCACACTCACCAAGCCACGGACGATTTTTTCGTACATATTGTAATAATCATAAGTCAATTTATCAATTTCAGCTGCTCTGAAAACGGTGTATTCGTTTGCCGCTGGACTGGTGGTTGGGTTCATTAAACGCAAGCCTTCGTTGGCGTTGACAACTCTATCATCATCAATGCACCAATCAATTCTAACATCATGGACACCATTGCGCCACCATTGAAAAAGGTATCGGTTGCGTGTTGCCGATGGGTCATTGACTATCCATTGTTCATCATAAATCACATACTCGATGCCTAATTTTACGATTTTTAGTTCATTTACCCATGCTGCTTGATACCCTGGTGCCTTAAACATGGTCGAGGTAGCAGTATAGGTTTTTCCATTTACCTCGATGGTCATGGTGTAGGTTTTGTTAACCTCACCAACAATATTACTACCATAGTAGATACCATTGCCTGCATATTTGAATTCTTCTTGCTGACCATTATTTGAGGTCAACTTAACCTTAGCATTTTTTTCATACGGGACTGGTGTCGTGATACTGGTATCAATATCCAAAGAATAGCTCAATTGAACCCATGCTTTTTGGTCTTTTTCTATCTGACCATTGATGACCAAAACGGTTGGAACATTTTCTACTTTGACTTCAAGAGGCACAACGGCATCTTTGAAACCATCGCATGAAGCCAAAAAACAAACGCTTAAAAGGAGTAGGATTTTGCCAACTAAACTGTTTTGTACGATTATATTTTTCATATTTGACTGTTTTTAAATTGAATTTTGTTAATCAACAATAATGATTTTTGAAAATAGGCCCCCTCAGTATTTTGAGAGTTTTTGTTAGGATTTTATCCAAAAAACTCAAAATTTAAGGTGAAATTGAAAGCTTGGCATAAAACCAAAGGTACTGATACCATAAGGCTGATAAACGGTTGAAGCGTTTGTTGTTGTACTTTTTCCACCCGCATTGTTCGTATAATTGATGGTATGGACATTTCTGCGATTATACACATTGTAGAAAGCAAGTTCAAAACTCGATTTTATATCCCTATTGTGTTTTTTCAAATGTATGGTCATAAAATCAGGTTCGTATTTGATACCAAAATCAAGGCGGTGATAATCAGGCAAACGGTATTTGTTACGCCCTTCCCAATATGGGAACGCTACGCCACTGATGTAATAATAAGACTCGGGCAAGGTAACAGGACGACCTGTTGTATAAAGAAATGTACTTGATAGCGTCAGGTTTTTAAACACTTCATAACTGGCAACAACCGATAAACTGTGGGTGGCATCATACCGATTCGGATACCATCTGCCTTTATTTATGACATCAATTTGGTATTCACTCCTACCTAAATTATAGCTGATACGCCCGTTGAATTTGCCATTCGGTTTTTCTACTGAAACCTCCAAACCATACGCACGTCCTTGTCCCGTAGCGACATACGCTTCTAAATTATTTATCAAATAATTGTGTAAGCCGTCTTCAAAATCGACTGCACCGTCTAAGATTTTATAATAGGTTTCTGCCGAAAACTTAATCTCATTATCCTTGAAATTGTGGAAATAACCCAATGCGAATTGGTCTGTCAACATCGGTCTAACATTTTCGGTGCTGGGCATCCAGATGTCGTACCATGTAATATCAGAACCCAATGTCATAAGGCGTAGATATTGAGCATTGCGATTATACGATGCCTTTATGGAGTTTTTTTCACTCAACAAAAAAGTAACCGCAAGTCTCGGTTCGAGATTGTGGTAAAATGCCATTACATCGGTATTGCCTGTAAAAGGAATACTACTAATCGGCTGATTCGTCGTTTCATCGTAAGTAAAACTATTGCCCGGACCCAAACGATGATACAGCGAATACCGCAACCCCAATAAAGCCGACAACCATGAATTGATTTTTCTATCATTTTCCACATAGAAAGCACTTTCAAGACCTTGCATCGGCGGCATAAATTTTCCACCGTCCGATTGCGTTTGATCCACTAAAGCACCGTGGTTAAAGTCTTGATATTCAGTCTGAAAGCCAAAACGGTATTCGTTTTTTTCGTTAGGAAAATAGGAAAACTCTTGCTTGAAACCACTTGTCGTTATGCCTGAATTGAACTCATAAATACCCGAAGAGGAATGGGTATAATAACGACTGTAAATAAGAGAAGTGTTGGATATAAACTTTGGATTGAATACATGATTCCACCGAAGGAGTGACGCTCGGTTGCCCCAATCCGTAAAGCCTCCATCTGTAATAGCATAGTCTTGACCATAATAACCAGACAAAAACAGACTGTTATTGTCGTTGAGTTTGTAAATAACTTTACCATTTAGGTCGTACCAGCTTTCATAAGGGTCAAAAAAAGTAAATTGTCCAGTCGTCGTGCCTGGTTTTGCAATGACAGTACCTGTTTTACCACCGTTTGTGGGGCTGACAGCCACATATCCACCACTCATTTTATCATACAAATTGCCAACACTTTGTTTTGTCGAACGACCCGCCAAAAACACGGAGAGTTTGTCTTTAATAACGGGTGCTTCAACCGAAAACTTAGAGGTGATGAGTCCACCACTCAATTTTGCATGATATTGTTCAAAATCACTTTCTTTCATTCTGACATCCAAAACGGAAGCCCCGCGTCCGCCAAAACGTGCCGGAATGCCTCCTTTATAAACTGTTAAACCGTCAACGGCATCACCATTGAACACGGAAAACAAGCCTTGCATGTGCGACGAGTAATAAAGTGGCATACCATCCATCAAAATCAAATTTTGGTCAATACCACTGCCTCGGACTATAAAACCACTTCGACCTTCTGCAATATTTGTTATACCAGGCAGCAATTGTATGGTTTTAAAAATATCCGTTTCGCCCATAATGACGGGTATTTTTTCAATCTGTTGAAATAGAAAGTTTTTCAACGCTTACTTCTGTTGATTTAATGTTGAAATCTTTGGCTTTACCTTTCACGACCACTTCATCCATCGTTTTTGTAGAGCTGATTAGGCGAATGTCTTTTGTTAAGTCCTTTGTGAGGTTAACTTGTTCAGTCATTTTTTCAAAACCTAAATAGCTGAATGCGAGCGTGTAAGTGCCTTGTGGTAAAGTCATTGTGTAAAATCCTTTATCATCTGAAATAACACTTCCTGTCGCCTCTTTGACAGAAATGGTTGCACCCATCAGTTTTTCACCGCTTTCTGCATCTTTCACCGTTCCACTAAGCGTGAACTTGTTTTGTGAAGAGGCTGAAATGCTTAGAAATGAGCATAAAAAGACGATAAGCGTTCTAAAAACGACATTGAAGTTTTTCATAAAATACATTGAATTGAGAAATATGATTAAAACAAATAACCGATAAATCACTTTTGGGCAAATAGAAAATAGCGCAATTCTGCTGACTACCTATTCATGTATCAAAAGCCGTTAAAAGGTTGCCTCGGAGAAATGTTTTTTTTGAAGCAAACGGGGATTCTATAAAAACTCAATATTTCGTCTCAAACCTTCAAACTTCGTCCGTTTCACAGGCGATTTTTTAAAAATTTCCTTAAAAACGTCTTCCGTGATGTCCAACCATTCTTCTTTTGTCATGGTTAAGAGTTTCGGATGTGGTTCAAATTGAGGTTCTTCATGCCGTTTTGCAAAGCGATTCCAAGGGCAAACGTCTTGGCAGATGTCGCAACCGAACATCCAGCCCGCCATTTGGTCTTTATACTGAGGGGGTATCTTTTCGTCTGCTTTTAGCTCAATTGTCAAGTAAGAAATGCACTTTGAGCCGTCCATAACGTAACCATTGGGCGAAATCGCTTCCGTCGGACACGCATCAATGCAGCGACGACACGTGCCACAATGGTCTCGAATGGGATTGTCGCCAACCAATTCTAAATCCAAAATCAATTCTGCAAGGAAAAAATAAGAACCGCGTTTGGGGTTTATCAACAGTGTATTCTTTCCAATCCAACCCATGCCTGACCGTTTTGCCCAATCACGTTCCAAAACGGGGGCTGAATCCACAAAAGCACGTCCATTGACTTCACCTATTTCATCGTTTATAAACTGTAAAAGCTGTTTGAGTTTGTCTTTAACGACAAAATGATAGTCCGTTCCGTAAGCGTATTTTGAGATTTTAGGGGCTTCGTCGTCGGTTTGTTTTTCGTCTGTAAAGTAATTATAGGTCAAAGAAATGACTGATTTTGCACCGTCCACGAGTTTACGAGGGTCAATACGTTTGTCAAAATGATTAGCCATATAGCTCATTTTGCCGTGCAAACCTTGGTTCAGCCAGGCTTCAAGCCGCCGTGCTTCGTCGTCCATTTGTTCCGCACGAGCAATGCCGATAAACTCGAATCCAAGGCGATAAGCCTCGTTGCGGATGCGTTCTGTATGGCTTCCGATGATAGTCATTTTGCAAAATAAAGGAAAGTAGGGGTTATATTTTAGTTTTTATTTTAGGCAGTCATTGCGACTTCTTGATTGCCCTTTGATTCCTTGACTTTATCCGCAAACAATTGCGCTAAAAACGCTTTTAATTGCAGCATTTGTTCTTCCGTTGGTTCAAAAGCATAAATAGATAGCAACTCGTTTTGTAAAGATGAGCGTGAGGACTTCTTACTTTTTTTAGTTTTTTCTGTTTGTGGTGGCAAACCATTTTTTTCAATAAACGCTATTGCCCTTGCCGTTTTTTCAGGAAATGGGTTTGGGTGAACCTTAATATTTGGGTCTATTTCTATATTTTCATCATCGTCAAAGAAAGCTGTTTTTTTCATAATTAGTTTATTTTACGAGTGATTAAAAAAGCATCATATTTTGTGTTTTTATCATAGGGAAGCCAACCATAATCTTCGATAAATCCTTCAAAAATAAAGGTTTTAGAGAGTTCATCAAAATATTTATTGATAGCCATTTGGTACAAACGTGTCCTTGCTTTATTACTACCTTCAAAAAATATTTGAGCTTTGGGGCGACGTTTAGTAAAAAGAACCACCGTATGTGCTACGGTTGCTAACACTTTGTCACGGTCTTGGTTGTTTGAAATAATGTGGTCATCTAAATCACCAGACTCTTTATTTAAGTCTCCAAAACCAAGATTGTAAAGGCTTTTCTTGCCTTTAACTTTAAGTTTTATGTATTGAACACTTTTCAAAAGTTTCCTTTGGGACCTTCACTGATAAATTCGAAGACCGTTTGGCTTGGGTCTATTTTCAGTTTATATTTCTCTAATCTCATAGATGCTTGTTTTCGTTGGTTGTTCTAAGCTACAAAAATAAGCAATTTTTCATAAAAACGGATAAACTGAATAAGTTTTGTGTTTCTTGTCCTTTAAAATAGTGTCTAAAAACAAAAAAAGCCTCACAAAAATGTGAGGCTTTGCGCCTAATCTTGGACTCGAACCAAGGACCTACGGATTAACAGTCCGCCGCTCTAACCAGCTGAGCTAATCAGGCTTTTTTGTTTAATTTAACTGCTTTACTTAAAAAGCGATGCAAATATAGAACCAATTCATAGAATTGTGCAATCTTTGCAGCAATTATTTTTAAAATATTTTTTATTATTTTTAACAGCGTTTTTTGAAATGCGCATAACTCTTTGAAAATGAGTCTTTTAACAGTTGGAACAGTTG